>JBIKRQ010000658.1:0-2500 GCA_044349155.1 Myxococcota bacterium | reverse complement strand
TTCGACAGGCTGGGGCTTCCCCGGCTTGCCGGTGACCTCAACTGACCGAACCGCCGGATGCGGACCCGCCTGTCCGGTGGTGTGGCAGGGGAAGACCGGGCACCGCCCGTCTCCCCTATGCCGATCGGCGGGGAAGCTTCCCGCCCGCCTCAAAAGACTCGCCTCGGCGACGCAAAGCCGGCTTCAATCCGGGGGAATCCGCTCAATCCGCTGCACGGGCTGGGTCGTACCAGCGTGGGCCGGGTGACGTCGGTCCGCAGCGCCAGTCACCACCGACTGGTGTGAACCCATCAGAGAGGTCCATTTCATGTTGAAGACACTGACCAAAGGGATGCTGACGGCAGCACTTGTGAGCCTTGGCGCGATTGGCGCCACCGGTTGCGACGACGGCAGCACCGGCGAGGGCGAAGGTGAAGGCGAAGGTGAAGGCGAAGGCGAAGGTGAAGGCGAGGGCGAGGGCGAGGGCGAGGGCGAGGGCGAAGGTGAAGGCGAGGGCGAAGGCGAAGGTGAAGGTGAAGGCGAAGGCGAAGAAGGCATCGACATCACCGACGGCACCGTGGTGCTGGTGCGCGACGTGATCGACAACTTCATCGGCAAGGCCGTGGCCAACAACGCCTACAACGCCTGGTTCAGCAACAGCGACCTGGATGCTGCCAAGCTCAAGACCTGCCTGGTGCACCAGGTGCTCGGGGCGCTGACGTTCCCGGGGGCTACGTACACCGGCATTGCCGACGTGAACGACCTGCAGGCGCTCTACCCGGCTGACACCGCGACCTACGACTGCCGCAGCATGGCGAATGCCCACGCTGGTCTGCAGATTCCGACCGTGGCCAACGACGCCCTCGTGGCCGATGTGGTCGCCGCGATGAACGAGGAGGCTGTGCCCGCCAACGTGCAGACGGCCATCACCGGGGCGCTGGGGCCGCAGTTCGGCGACATCATCGACGAGACCCAGGACGACGCGGAGACCAACTCGGCGTACAACTTCCTGGGCGGCAAAAACGCGATCCGCACCGTGCTCGCGGGCGATGACTGCGACCCAGCCACCGTGGGCAACCAGCCGTGCTTCGTGGGCCGTGTGCTTGCGGACGCGACGTTGGCGCCGTTCTTCGCGGGCGCTGTCGACCGTGACGGCGGCGCGCGCCTGGTGGCGTGCCTGCAGCGCCAGATCGCCGGCGACATTGCTGGCGGCCCGGACGAGTACGGCAACGCGAACTTCCTGGTGGAGTCGGCACTCGAGGACCTGGGCCAGTGCCAGACCATGTTGGCGTCGCACACTGGCTTGAACATCACGGATGCACAGTTCGAGGCGCTCGACATCCATGCGGCCACCGCGCTGACCCTGCTGCTCGGCAGCCCCGCCGAGGGCACGAAGGCAGCGGCGATCATTGGTGCTGTGGTTGCCGCTCTGACCGGCGAGCAGATCTGCCGCGACATCGTGGAGAGCGCTGACGAAGCCACCGCCTGCGTGGACTTCGATCCCGCTACCGACCCCGACGCGCCCTGAACGCGTTTGAATGCTGGCGCCTTCGGTGGCGCCAGCGCTTTTGCTCGATCACAACGCACGGAGGGCAGGGTGAAGCGAAACGTTCGTCGGCTGGTGGGCGCGGCGGTGGCGGTGGCGGCCGTGCTGGGCGGGATTCGCGCGGCGATGGTGTGGAACAACCACCGCGAGGTCCTGCCGACGTTTGTGGCGGTACCTGAGGGTGCCCGGGCCCCGGCGTTTGAGCTCGGCGGCGTGTCGCCCGGCGCAACATCCCTGGCGCAGGTGCAGCAGCAGACGCAGGCGTTGGGGTGGACCTGCAGCGACACCTCGATGCGCGGTCTGATGCAGCTTGGACGCACCCAGGTGCAGCACAAGATGGCCGAGGCTGCCGCCCGCGGTGACGACCCGGACACGGTCTCCGGAGCCAGCAGGGCGCACTACGTGTCGAAGAAGGAGCGCAATCCACAGGTGCAGTGGAACTGCGAAGACGTGGACCTTGGGCAGCTGGGGCAGGGGCTGGGGGGTGGCGAACACGGCAACGCGCTGTTCATCTTTGACAGCCCGCGGCACCCGCTGCGGGTGGTGACGTTGTCGCGCAAGTACTTCAGCCAGCAGGCGGCGTTGACGGCCTTTGATGCGGCGCGCGGGCGCTTTGCGGCGCTGGGGGCGTCGACGCGGCAGGGCGAACCGAACCGAACCAGGGCCGAGGCGAAGGTGTTTGCCCGGTCGATGCCGGTGAGCGAAACGTGGCGCTTTGCCGACCGGCAGGGGCAGGTGGCAGCGCTGAACATGGGACCGAAGCGGGGCATCGACGTGCGGGAGGTGTGGGAAGTGCCATGGCCCGTGACGGTGGGTGAACCGCTCGATCCGAAGACCGCAGTCGCAACGCTCGCGATTCGCTGAGCTGTTGATTGGCCTTGCGCGGCTGAGTGTGGCCTTCTTCGAACTCGTGCTGAGCGACAACTACATCGCCCCGTCAGCGACAACTACATCGCCCCATCCGTGAAGCGCGAC
>JBIKRQ010000246.1:0-9380 GCA_044349155.1 Myxococcota bacterium | reverse complement strand
GCCGTTGTTCAAGCGCTTGTATCCCCA
Source organism: Myxococcota bacterium (assembly GCA_044349155.1). Lineage (GTDB taxonomy): Bacteria > Myxococcota > UBA727 > UBA727 > VGSZ01 > VGSZ01. The sequence goes on along the minus strand of JBIKRQ010000246.1, from coordinate 9,353 downwards.
CGAGGTCCTCGCCGACGACGCGATGGTGCGGGTGGGGTCGGTGATCATCCTGATCATCGAGCCGGTGTTTGCCCAGCGCGCCGATGTCGACATCGAGCAGCTCTACAGCCTGTACCGCCGCATCGACGACGTGGTCACACGCCACGAGGGGGCTGTGGTGCGCCTGCACGGCGACGGCGTGTTGTCGGTCTTTCACGATGCGGCGGCGGCGGTGCAGGCGGTCACGTCGCTGCGCACGTCGTCGGTGAACATCCGCGCGGCGCTGCACCGTGGCCCAGCGGGAGCCGTGACCTTGAACGAGCGCCTCGACTACTTCGGCAACAGCATCCAGGAAGCCATCGCTCTCGTGGCCCGCGCGCGCGGCGGCGAGCTGCTGGTGTCTGACGCGGTGGCCGACGAGCGCAGCCTCGCTGCGGCCCGCGACGCGGGGGCGGTGATGGCGACGATCAGCACCATCGACGACGTCGGCTATCGCTTGCAGCTCGCGTAGAACCGACGATGCACAACGAAAACAGCGGCCCGCAGGCCGCTGTCGTCGAGGAAGCACTGCAGAAAGCGGCGCTCAGTGTGCCTGGGCCTGCAGCTCAAGGGCGCGGGCGTAGAGGGCCTGGCCGCGGTCGCGCAGACCAGCGAGCACGGACTCGCGCTCGGTCTTTTTGAAGCGGTACTGGCTCTCGACCGCGACGTGCATCGTGAGGTGACCGTTGACGTTGCCGAACGACAGCTGCGCCTGCTCGAGCGGCACGAACACATCGTTCTTGTAGGCGCGAATGCCCTTGAGGCCCGACTCACGCGCCGCGCGCTCGATGAACGGGATGACGCTGTGCTCCTGGTCCACCGACGACGCCAGCTCGACGCTCAGTTCGCGCTCGTTTGGCTGCTGGAAGGCATCAAGGCTGCTGACCGAGGCGGCGGCAGAAACAACGGCGGCGGCGATGGCAACAACGAAGGTCTTCATGGCGGGCTCCAGTGCAGGGACACCACCCCTTCAGCACGAGCGATGCCAGGATCGCGGGATCGCGGCCCAACGGGCGATCGCGGTGGTTGCGCACCAGCCGCACACCCCGGTTGCGCAAACTGTGCGCAATGTTGCGCATCGGTCATCAGGGGGATGCGCAACGTTGCGCATCGGTCATTGGGAGGATGCGCAAGCGTCGAGCTGATCCATCCGACCGCCAGCGCAAACATTCTTCTGTCGGCGCCATCGGCATGACACGCTGTGAGCTGGAAGTGCACAGAAACCCATGAGTCGGTCATCCACCGACAACGACCCCCTCATCGGGCGGGTCCTCGACGGCAAGTACACGCTCCTCTCGGTCATCGGGCGGGGCGGTATGGGTGTCGTCTACAAAGCACACCAAAAGAGCCTCGAACGCAGCGTGGCGCTCAAGCTCATGATGGGGGTTGAGCCCGAGCGCGAGGCCGAGTTCCAGCGCCGCTTCTTCCTCGAGGCCGCCACCGCCGCCAAGCTCAAACACCCCAACACGATCACGGTGTTCGACTACGGCAGCACCAACATCGACGGCGAGCGCGTCTACTACATCACCATGGAGCTCCTCGACGGCATGACGCTGTCGAAGCTGCTCTCCAAAGGTCTGCCGCTGCCGCCGTTGCGCGCGGTGAACATCGCGATGCAGATGTGCCGTTCGCTGCGCGAGGCCCACGCCGCGGGCATCGTTCATCGCGACTTGAAGCCCGGCAACATCATGCTGGTCAAGCACGGCGACGACGAGCACGACGGCGACGACTTCGCCAAAGTCCTCGACTTCGGCCTCGCCAAAACCAAGCACACCGGCGGCTCGCAGCTCACCAAGGCCGGCACCTTCCTCGGCTCGCCGCGCTACGTGGCCCCCGAGCAGATCGAGGGCAAACCCCTCGACGGCCGCGCCGACATCTACAGCTTCGGCTGCGTGCTCTTTCGCATGCTCAGCGGGCGCGTGCCCTTCGATGGCACGCAGGCTGTCGAGGTCATGCTCAAGCATCTGCACGATCCGGTTCCGGCCCTCGCCACCCCGGGCGTGCCGGCCAGCCTCGAAGCGCTCGTCACGGCGTGCTTGCAGAAGAAGCAAACCGATCGCCCCCGCTCGATGGACGACATTGCCGCGGCCCTCAAGCGCGTGCGCCAGGAACTCACCGGGCAGGGCATGTCGTCGCCGTCGCTGACGATGCCCGACGACCTGCGTGCGCTGTTGCGTGAAGAGCCTGGCGAGTCGCCGCCGATCACGCTGATGCCCAAAGAGGGCTCGTCGCCATCGCACGTGGCGCCGCCGCCGGCGCAGCCGGCCTACGCCGTCGAGTCGCAGCCATCGCCATCGTCGTCGTTCACCCCGTCGTCGTTGGCTGTGCTCGCCAACAGCGGTGAGTGGCGCATTGGTGCCGCACCACCGCCGCTCGAAAACAGCATCCGCCCGATCCATGGCAACGGCCCAGGCAGTCGTCGGTACGCGCGCCGCGCCAGCTGGGCCGTGGCTGCTGGTGTTGTGATCGTCCTCGGGGTCGCGGGCGTGGGCGTTGCGTTTCGGCTGGGCCACCTCGACGAGATGATCGCGATGATCTCACCGCCGCCACCGTCCCCCGTCACGTCGACGGTGAAGGCCACAGCGGCAGCGTCGGCGCGCCTGCGTATCAAGACCACACCGCCGGGGGCCGACGTCTTCGATGTCACCTCGGGCATGCCGCGCCTGCTCGGCATTACGCCGTTGGTGGTGCCCTGGGAGGTCGCTCCAGGCGATGGCAGCCGGGCATTGCTGCTGAAATTGCAGGGTCATGTGCCAGCACGCGCGGTGGTCGATCCGCCAGCTCCGTCGTCGACAAACGAGCCGGTGTGGCTCGATGTTGAGGCCAGTTTGCGCACAGCACCTGCTCGTCCGTGAGCGCCACCGTTGACAGCAGACGGCTTCGCGCTAGAAGCACCCCACAGGCCGCAGCGGATCGCTTGTGGCCAGAAGATCACTCCGGTGTCTGCCCGTCGGGTCGGCACCAGACCGCAGACAGACACTCGCGCGCAGCGATGCGCCCGACGCTTGAAGGACACCATGGTCGTCATCCGCCTTGCCCGCGCCGGCACCAAGAAGAAGCCGTTCTACCGTGTCGTTGTGACGGACCAGCGCAACCCGCGCGATGGCCGCTTCATCGAGCAGCTCGGCACGTTCGATCCCCGTAAGGCCAGCAATGGTCTCGCGATCCAGCTCCCCCGCGTCGACCACTGGGTCGGCCACGGCGCTCAGCCGTCGGAGACGGTCGGTCACCTCATCGCCCAGGCCCGCGCTGCCGCGCCGAAGGTCTGACGGCCATGAAAGGGCTCGTCGAGGTCATCGCCCGGGCTCTTGTGGACGATCCAGCAACGGTTGAGATCTCCACCGCCGGTTCCGACGAGGAGCCGGTGTTTCGTTTGCGCGTCGGCAAAGACGACCTTGGCAAGGTGATCGGCAAAAAAGGCCGCACCGCCAAGGCTTTCCGTACGCTGCTCGCGGCTGCCGCGGCCAAGCAGGATCTCAAGCCATCGCTTGAAATCCTCGAGCCAGAGCGTCCGCGGCGCGAGGCCGAGTCTGAGTCTGGTCCCGAGGCCCCCGCGGCCGAGGCCGCCGGCGACGCCACCGAAGTTTGAGCACAACGGCCGACCACGTCGGCCGTTTCTTTTCCCGGGCGCTGACCCGCTTTTTTCGACCGCTTGCGGTCGAATTCATTAATACATTCAAACCCTTGGCGTCTCGCCAAGGGTTTGAATCCTGTGTGCGCGGGTTGCTGACCCGCTGTGGGTGCTGTGCATGAGCAAGACCGAGCCGCCTGCCGCTGAGACCGAAACCTGGGTGCGCCTTGGCGTGGTGGGCCGTCCCCACGGCGTGAAGGGCGCTTTGAAGCTGCACCTCGACAACCCCGAAGGCGGCACCGTCGTGTCGGGGCTTGAGGTGCGGTGTCGGCAGGGCAACCGCTCGCGCCCCTTTGTCGTTCAACGGTGGGCGGGCGGCGTGCTCACGTTCGAGGGCGTTGCGGATCGCACCGTGGCCGAGGGCCTGGTCAACGCCGTGCTTGAAGTGCGCCGCAGCGACTTCAACGACGACGAAGACGAAGACGCGGCCTACCTGATCGATCTGATCGGGCGTCGCGTGGTCGATGCCGCGGGTCATGCGTTGGGCGTGATCGCGTCGTTCACCGACAACGGGGCGCAGGTGTTGGCCGACGTGAAGACGTCGACGGGATCGGTGCTGGTGCCGTTCCTGCCGCCGATCGTGGTGGCGATCGAAGACGATCACATCGTGCTCGCGCCGCCCGCTGGTTTGTTCAACGACGCCGAGGCGATCGAGGCCGGTTCGGCGCAGACGGCTGATCAGCAAGCCGCAGAAATCGAAAGCGACGAAGCAGGCGACGAAGAAGCAGTTTGACCGACGCTTTACGCTTGACGCTTTTGTCGGCGAGGGGTACAAGCACCTCGCCCGCGCCCAAATAGCTCAGTTGGTAGAGCAGTGGACTGAAAATCCGCGTGTCGTTGGTTCAAATCCGACTTTGGGCACCAGGAGAGGCTTCGCAAGAAGCCTCTCTTTTTTGTCTTCGCGCCAACGCCGCCCATATCGCTCTTGTCGACGACGATCGCAGTTGTCACGACGGGCGCATGGACTTCGGGTTTGTTCGCGCCAGCATCGGTCGCTCGCTCATCATGCTGGGCGCCGAGATGGCGCAGGTGGCGGTGTGCTTCGAGGTCTACGACGCCAGCCGCGATCCGCTGTCGCTCGGGCTGTTGGGCCTTGCGCAGTTTCTGCCGGTGTTTCTGTTCGCGATTCCCGCGGGCCACGTCGCCGATCGCTGGCCGCGACAACGCATCAGCGTGCTCACCACCGTGGGCGTGGCCCTGACGCTGCTGAGCCTGGTGTGGCTTGAGCGATCGCATCTGCCGTCGATGCTCGTCGTCATGTGCGTGCTCGGCACCCTGCGCGCGTTTTCGGGGCCGGCGACGAACGCGTTGATCTCGGCCCTCATCCCCGATCGCGATGTGGCGCGGGCCTCGGCGGTGAACTCGGTGCTGTTCATGGGCGCCATCGTCGTGGGACCCGCGGTGGGCGGTGCGTTGTTCGCCGCAGCGGGCAGTGCCGTGTACGTCGTGGCGGCCACGGTGGCGGCGCTGGCAGCCCTCGCGTTTGCGATCTTGCGCGTGCCAAAGACCGACGCGTTGTCGACATCGAACCTCACGCTCAACAACGCGCTCGATGGCCTGCGGTTTATGCGCAGTCAGCCGGCACTGCTGGCGTCGGTGGGGCTCGACTTCGTCGCGGTGTTTCTGGGCGGCGTGACCGCGTTGCTGCCCGTGTACGCCGTCGAGGTGCTGCACGTCGGCGCTGTTGGCCTTGGCGTGTTGCGCGCGGCACCGGCGATTGGCGCTGGGGTGATGGGCCTGTGGCTTGCTGTGCGCACGCTGGAGCACCGGCCCGGACGTGCCCTCATCGTCAGCGTGATTGTGTTTGGTGCGTGCACCGTGGTGTTTGGCGTGTCGAGGTCGTTTCCGCTGTCGTTGGCCATGCTGGCCATGCTGGGGGCCGCGGACATGGTCTCGGTGGTGGTGCGCGGATCGCTGCTGCGCACGTTGGTGCCCGGGCCGTGGCGTGGTCGCGTGAGTGCGATGAACTCGGTGTTCATCGGCGGCAGCAACCAACTCGGGGAGCTCGAGTCGGGGGTCGCGGCGAAGCTGCTGGGCGCACCAGGTGCTGTGGTGGTGGGCGGCGTGGGGGCCGTGGCCGTGGCGGGTTTGGCGGTGTGGCTTGTGCCTGGTTTGTGGGGGGCGCTGCGCCTCGAAGATGCGGCTGCGCCGATCCCGCCAGACCTCGCTGGTTGACGCGTGGCGTCGTCGACAAACCCGCTGACAAACCATCGATCGCACTTGCGCCGACGGTGGAGCTGACCTAACCCCGACCCGTTCCCTGTCGCCCACTCTCGATCAGCTCGATCAGGTTCGAAGTGGCGATCTGCACTTTCTGGAGGTTCGCGATGTCGGTGTTTGAAGAGCTGTCGAAGAAGGATCACGAGCAGGTCATCTTCTGCCACGACCAGGATTCGGGCCTGAAGGCGATCATCGCCATCCACGACACCACCCTGGGGCCGAGCCTCGGCGGCTGCCGCATGTACTCCTACGAGAACGAGGAGCAGGCGTTGCGCGACGTGCTGCGTCTGTCGCGCGGCATGACCTACAAGTCTGCGGCGGCGGGCCTCAACCTCGGTGGTGGCAAGGCCGTGATCATCGGCAACCCCAAAACCGACAAGAGCGAGACGCTGTTTCGCGCCTACGGCCGTTTCGTGCAGGGCCTCGCCGGCCGCTACATCACCGCTGAAGACGTGGGCACCACGGTGCGCGAGATGGAGTGGGTCCGCATGGAGACCGACTACGTCACCGGCATCAGCCGCGCGCTCGGTGGCTCGGGCGACCCGTCGCCGGTCACCGCCCTCGGCTGCTACGAGGGCATCAAGTCGTCGGTGAAGTGGCGCACCGGCAACGAGAGCCTGGAGGGCAAAGTTGTTGCCGTGCAGGGCGTGGGTGCCGTCGGCTACCACCTCGTGCAGCACCTCACGCGCGATGGCGCCAAGGTCGTGGTCACCGACATCGATCAGGAAAACCTGAAGCGCGCGTCGACCGATTTCCGCGGCATCGACGTCGTCGCTCCCGACAAAATCTACAGCGTGCCCTGCGACGTGTTCGCCCCCTGCGCCATGGGTGCGGTGATCAACGACGAGACCATCCCGCAGCTCAAGTGCGGCATCATCGCTGGTAGTGCGAACAACCAGCTCGCCGACGAGGACAAGCACTCGGTGGCGCTCGACGCCAAGGGCATTTTGTACGCGCCCGACTACGTGATCAACGCCGGTGGCTTGATCAACGTGGCCAACGAGCTCGAGGGCTACAACCGCGAGCGCGCCGTGCAGCAGGCCGCGTCGATCTACAACATCGTCACGACCATCTACCAGATCGCCCGCGACGAGAAGATCTCGACGACGCGCGCCGCCAACGCCCTCGCCGAACGCCGCATCGCGCGCATCGGTCGCGTCAAGGGCACGTACACGGGTGTGCAGCCGCAGAAGCGCGGCCGCGGCATCATCTGAAGCCCGCCGAGTCTCTGGGCGGAGAACCCTTCCCCGCTACCTGAGATTCGTCGCTGACAGCGACGACGTCGCCACCGGTTCGCCGGCAGCGGCGTCGTTGTCGTGTGCGCGTGTTCATGGGCCAGGCGCGTGAGCCGTTGACGCGCTGCACCGGTTGCACTTGTGGACGGCCTCGGACAACGGGGCTCGTCGTGAGCGTTCAGATGTCCACTCCTGCTTCGTTTCCTGTGCGCCTTGGGCGCTACGACGCCGTCGTGGTGTCGGCCGGTACGTTTGCGCTCGATGGTGGCGCGATGTTTGGGATCATCCCCAAGCCGCTGTGGGAGAAAAAGATCCCCGCCGACGCCGCCAACCGCATCCCCATGGCCACCAACTGCCTGCTGCTGCGCGACGGCGTGCGCACCGTGCTGGTGGATTGCGGCATGGGCACGAAGTGGGGCGAGAAGCAGAAGGCCCAGTTCAAGGTCGACGAAGCATTGGCTGCTGGCCTCGCTGCGCAGGGCGTGTCGTTTGACGACGTCACCGACGTGGTCTTGACACACCTGCACTTCGACCACGCCGGTGGTCTGACGCAGCTCGACGCCGCGGGCGGCCTGGCGATGGTGTTTGCGAATGCGCGCGTGCACGTCGGCAAGCGCAACTGGCAGTGGGCGCAGTCACCCAACGATCGCGATCGCGGCAGCTACCGCGCGGATTCGTTTTCGCCGCTGCTGACGACGGAGAAGAGCCGGCTGGTGCTGGTCGACGACGTCAATGGTGCTGGCCAGATCCTCGACGACATCGCCGCCGTGTTTTGCGAAGGCCACACCACCGGCCAGATGTTGCCACTGGTTGGATCCGGCGATCGCCGCGCGCTCTACGCCGCCGACATGGTGCCCACCGCCGCCCACGTGCGCATGCCGTGGATCATGGGCTACGACCTGCGCCCCATCGACCTGCTCGACGAGAAACGCCGGCTGCTGAGCCTGTGCGCCAACGACGCGGTCGCCATCATCTACGAGCACGACGTGCAGACGGCCATCGGCGGCATTGCTGCTGACGGCGACGACTTCGTGCCCGCACCACTTCCGTTTTGAGTTTTGCGTTTTGCCGTTTTTGAACTTTGTCGTCGTCAGCGCGGTGTGACGACGCCTCATTTTGAGTGGAGGCCGCATGGCCGACCAGCTGGTTGTGAATGTCACGCCGTTTGAAACGCGTGTCGCACTTGTTGAAGAAGGTGCCGTCGCCGAGATCTTCATCGAGCGGCACCGCGATCGCGGCATCGTCGGCAACATCTACCTGGGCCGTGTGCAGCGCGTGCTGCCGGGCATGCAGGCGGCGTTTGTTGAGATTGGGCTCGACAAGGCGGCGTTTCTCTACGTCGGCGACGTGGTGCCGCCCGACGAGCCCGACGACGACGTCGACGACCATGAGCACGACCACGATCACGACGGCGACGAACTGCCAGCACCGGTGGTCTCGCCTGCTGCGGGTGGTCCGCCGAAGAAGCCGAAGGCGCGCAGCGGTCGCGACCGGCGCATCGAAGAGGTGTTGAAGCAGGGGCAGCAGGTGCTCGTGCAGATCACGAAGGATGCGATCGGCACGAAGGGGCCGCGCGTCACGTGCAACATCTCGATGCCTGGCCGGCACCTCGTGTACATGCCGACGCACCGGCACATCGGCATCAGCCGACGCATCACCGACGAAGGCGAACGCACGCGGCTGCGCACCACGCTTGAGGCGCTCAAGCCCACGTTCGTCGACGACAAACACCCCGACGTGGGTGGGTTTGTGGTGCGCACCGTGAGCGAAGGTCTGTCGCGCGAGAAGCTGCAGGCCGACATGGAATTCCTCGTGCACCTGTGGCGCGACGTCGAGAAACGCGCGGCGATGGTGGCCGCACCGGCCCTCGTGCAGCCCGAGCTCGATATCGTGATGCGTACGGCGCGCGACGTGTTCACCGCCGACGTCGACAAGCTGGTGATCGACGACGAGGCCACCCACGCCGCCGTCTGCCGGTTTGTGAAGCTGCTCGATCCCGAGCTGTTGTCGCGGGTGGTGCGCTACACGGCGAGCGAGCCGTTGTTTGAGCGCGAGGGGATCGAGACCGAGCTGCAGCGGGCGATGTCGCGCAAGGTGTGGTTGAAGTCGGGCGGCACGTTGATCATCGATCAGGCCGAAGCGCTCACGGCGATCGACATCAACACGGGCCGCTTTGTTGGCAAGCGCAACCTCGAGGAGACCATCCTCAAGACGAACCTCGAGGCCGTGAAGGAGGTCGCGTACCAGCT
>JBIKRQ010000657.1:0-2502 GCA_044349155.1 Myxococcota bacterium | reverse complement strand
CGTCCGATGGCCTGAAAGAGCCGGTTTTGGGCGGGTTCAGCGGGCCGTGAGTCCGAACAAAAGAGCAAGTTGGGCGGGGGTGCTGCAAGGCCGCCCTTTGAAAAGGCGCCCTGTTCGTCCTATCCGCGCCGTGTGGACAGCGATCTCGGTCATTCCCGTTTTTGGCCAGCTCACGATGGTCGGCTGGCGCACACGCCTCGCGGCCCGCAACGACGACGAGTGGCCCACCAGCCCCAGCGCCACCGTTGGCGCCGCCGCGTTGGACTGGGCAGCGGTGTGGGGCCCGTTGCTGCTCGCCGAAGCGGCCCTGTTGACCTTCGTCGCCGCCCTCGAGCCAGATGAAGCGTTGCCGCTGCTCACCCTTGGGGGCGTTGGCGCGGTCGTGTTCTGGCTTGTGTCGCCATTGCTGTACGCCTTGCGGGCACGCGGTGTCGTCGTGCCGGTGCTCGACGCGCGCGCGCTGTTCGAACGCATCGTGCGCCAGCCCCGTGCTGTGGCGTCGCTGGTGCTGCGTTGCTTCGTCGCCGACCTCGTGATTGTGCTGGGCAACATGTCGTGGCTGTTCGGCGGGTGTCTGGCGTCGACGGTCGCCGTCGTCAGGCAGGGTGATGCGATGCGCACGTTCCGTCTTGCGGTGGAGGCACACGAGGCGCGACCGCCAACGTTGCAGGGGCTGACCGCCGGGGGCAGCGCCTTTGTCGTACCGTCGATCATCCGCAACGACGTCGACACCACCCAACCGTAGGACCCGCTCGTGCGCGTGTTTTTGATCCACGGCATGGGCCGAACCACCGTGTCGTTGGCGCTGCTGGCTGGGCGCTTGAAACGCGCCGGACACGATGTGAGCAGCTACGGGTACCTCGTCAGCCGCGATCCCCTCGACGTCATCGGCCAATGCTTCGTTCAGCACATCGAGCGCCATGGCGGTGTGCACGCACCGTTCGGCGCCCATCTTCGACCGAACACACCGCGGCTTCCTTCGGCCAGCGGCCCAGGGTAGCCTCCGTGCTCAGCGAGCGATCATGTCGACGCTCGAACACGTGGGGTACATATGGGTCGTCAGGTGCTCGATCATCCAGGGTTTCGTCGTCGTCGTTTGGAGGCCGAAGCGGGCGGCCCAGGCATTGGCGTCAAGGTCTTCGTCGACGGGGTGCTGGTCGCGCCCGAACGCAACGTCTGGAAAGTGGTCGATGACAGTGGCGCCACCCACGACGCGAAGGTCATGTCGGGCGCGCTTTCGCTGTCGACGACATTGAGCGTTGGCACGGCGAGCTTCACGCTGCCGGCACCTCTCAGCATCGTCGAGTATGTGTTGGCGGGCTTGCCGCTCGCGCTGATCACCGTTGGCGGGGCGATCGGTGGTGGGCTCGGCGCCGGGGCTGCCGCCCTCAACATGCGCCTGCTGACCTCGAGCCAGCCCGCGGCCGTGCGCTACCTCGGTGCGCTCGTCGTCACGGGCCTTGCGTTCGGACTGTGGGCCGCCGCCGCGACGGCGATTGCCAACGCCCGCAGCTAAGCGGGCTCGTCGAACATGAACATCTGTTCATGTTCGCTGGCGTTGCGTAGGGTGGGCCGATGCGAACGCGGGTGTTGGGCATCGATCCGGGGAGCCGCAAGGCGGGGTGGGGTGTGGTCGACGTCGTGGGCACCTCGGTGGTCCACGTCGACAACGGTGTGCTCATGCCGTCGTCGTCGTCGTCGTCGACGACGAGCAGCGACGTCAAGACATGCACCTGGCCGCCATCCGCGCGCTCGTCGGTGACAGCAAGTCGTTGCGCATCGTTGAAGACAAAGCCGACGCCGAAGCCGGCAGCAAACCCGGCGTGCTGGGCAACCTGCGCAAGCGGCTGCGTGACACACGGTCGAAGGCGCGCAGCACCGAAGATGTCTTGCGTGGGCGCATCGAGGCGGCGCTCAAAGAGAGCAAGCGCGCCTCAATGTTGGTCGATCGCTTCGCCGCCTTGCGCGAGGAGCTCTTCGCCGACGTCGCCCGGTTGAACACCGTCATTGGCCGAGCCGAACAACTGGAGAGAGAGAGCGGCGAGGAGCTCGGGCGCCTGGGTGCCGCGGCGGAAGAGCCACACGCCGCTGAGGAGCCGGGTGTCGTTGCCGTCGTTGTTCTGCGGACGGTGGTTGAAGGCCAGATAGAGGTCCTGTGCGTCGTTCGTCGCCACCCCGGCAATGCTCAGGGTGCCGTCGCGGCCCCGCGTGACGACGTGCGCTGGCGCTGCGTTGACCTGGCGTGCTGTCTCGGGGTCGAGCTGGAGCCAAAGCGCGTCCTCGTCAGGGGGCTGCTCCCCTGAGCCGTAGAGGGAGGTCCGCACCGCAAACAGGCCGCCGGACGACAGCCACGCGTTGACCACCGTCGAACTCTGCAGCGACGCGTACGCGTTGCGATCGGCGCTGCTCAGCGGGCGTGTGCGCTGGCCGCCGCCCGGGAGCAGGAAGACGAGCGCCGGCGCGTTGTTCACCTCGGCGAGGCCGGCGAGTTCGCCCGAGGCG
>JBIKRQ010000656.1:0-2503 GCA_044349155.1 Myxococcota bacterium | reverse complement strand
ATCGGCCAAGGCTCAAGCCAAACCGACGGACTGGACAGAAAGCGAGCAAATGAACAGGCTCAACCGGTCGCGAAGGGTGGAAAGCTGGTGAGAAACCAGCGGTCCCATGCTCGTGAGAATCGACACTGGCTCGTCAGCGCGGCGATCGCAAGAGCGCAGAGGACGTAGATCATCTTCACAGCTTCACCTCTCGCCTTGGACCGTTCGTGTGCACAAAGGTTCCGTGCGGCATACAACGCCGAACTCCGCACCGGTCTCCGTTGCAATCAGCTTCACCGAAGCCGAAGACGCTGGCGATGCGCTGCACGAGCTTCGACATCTCGCGCCGAGGGCCGTTCGATCGGCGCCCGTTTCGCCGTACGCGAGCTCGCCGCCCTTGGCCGTTCGCGCAGGCATGAGAAGCGACGCCGCCCGGCGGCTCGACTGCTTTGCAATGCGATCTCGTTTCGTGCTGGTTGCACAAAACTAAACCAATGGTTTAGTTTTGTGCGATGCCGGTGCCCGCCCAGCCCGATTGGAACAGACTCTACGCCTTCGCCGAAGGGCAGGGTGGCCAGTTCACAACGGCTCAGGCCGCCGAGGCCGGCTACTCGCCGCAGCTGCTCACCAAGTACCTGAAGTCTGGCCGCGTGGTGCGCACCACCCGCGGCGTCTATCGGCTCGTGCACTTTCCAGCGGCCGAGCACGAGGACCTCGTCACGATCTGGCTGTGGTCGCAACAGCAGGGGGTCTTCTCGCACAAGACTGCGCTCATGCTGCACACTCTGTCGGACATTCTGCCGTCGACGACCCACCTGACGCTGCCGAGTGCGTGGCGCCACCGCCGTCTGCGCACACCGCAACCGCTGGTGCTGTACTACGCCGACGTCGAGGAACGTGCATGGAACGGCAGCATTCCGATCACCACAGCAGCGCGCACGGTCAACGATTGCGCGAAGTCGGCCACCGCACCTGACCTCGTCGAGCAGGCATGCCGCCAAGGCCTCCGGCGCGGACTGTTCCGAGCTGAAGACATCGTTGATGCCACGAACTACGTCGGCGTCTTCGCGCACCGGAGCGCCACATGAGGACCTACGCAACGCCGGTCGCGTTCAAGCAGGCGCTTGAGCAGCGCTTGCGCACCGAGGTGGCGGGCGACGGCGAGGCACTCAATCGTCGACGACAGCTCCTCGTTTTCGATCGCTTCATGGCGCGCGTCGCTGCTGTGTTCGAAGACGCGGTGGTGCTGAAAGGCGGCCTCGTGCTCGAACTGCGACTCGCGCGAGCGCGCACGACGAAAAATCGTCTTGAGCCGGATGTTCTTCCGCTCGTCATCGCCGCTGTGCACCGAAGCAGAGAACTGGCTCCTGCACGAGCTCCGCGGTCGCTACGACGTCGTGCTCAAGTACGTGGCGCGTCAACCAGGCTGCAGCAACGGGCGACCTCGAAGCACACGTTCGACGGAGGAGTCCCGACACCGCCGAGCAGGTCGGCGGCTACCTCAAGCACCTGATCGAGAACTGTGTCGGCGTGGCCAACGACGACCAGCTCGATACCGACGAGTTGGTGACTTCGCCCTCACCGCGTAGATCGGCGGCTACTGGGATCGCAACGACACCGAGCTCGACTTCGTCGCCATCGACGAGGACAACAAGGCCTTGCGCCTCGCCACCTGCAAGCGCTCGCTGGAGAAGCTGTTGGCTTCACTGGCGGTCACTGACGGGCACATTGGCCGCTTTCTTGAGGCGTTCCCCCGCTACGCCGCCTGGCGCATCGATCGTCTCGCCGTAGCGCCTACGTTGAACGCTGAGCAGCGCGCAGCACTGGTGAGCCGCGGCTATCTGGATCAGGACCTCACCGACCTGCTTAATGGACTACGCCGATGAGGAGCGCGCTAAATGAGGTCATAGGCTGTGATGATTCCCGCAAGCTGGAGACACTCAGCGTCATTGAAGACAAGAACCGGAGTCTCACCAAGCGTCTTGAGCACTTCGGTCTTCAGCGTGTCGCGGTGGAGGCACGTCGCCGGGTCCAACTTCAGACCTTCTGTGTGCGCATCAGCGATCGAGAGGGCGAGGCGTACCTTTCGGCGCTCATGGGCGAGAAACCTCGCAAGGGACGAGGACGAAAGGAAGTGCCAAGACCCGTCGATTTGGAGCGGCAAAAACGAGAACTGAAGCTCGAGCATGAGCGCTCGCGCATGAGAAAGCTGTTGCCAGCCTGCGGCGGTGACAACGGTCGGAATGGCGAGGTGAGTGCATCCTCCAACAAGATGGCGATCTGGGTTGCGTGTGAGGCGATGTGACGAGCGTGAGCTCCGGTGTGGACTGCGTCGTTGCGCGCTTCTCGAACGAAAGTGAGCCGCGCAGCGGCAACCGAGGTGGTGCTTTCCCCAATGACTCTCGTATGCTGAGCGACAACTACATCGCCCCGTCAGCGACAACTACATCGCCCCATCCGTGAAGCGCGACGCGGCCGGCAGGCCACCCTTCCAGCAATGGAAAGGCGGGCTGCATGCGCCGTG
>JBIKRQ010000655.1:0-2504 GCA_044349155.1 Myxococcota bacterium | reverse complement strand
CAGGTGACGGCGGCCGACCTCGTCGACGGCATCGTCAACACGACCGCGGTGGAAGCGCGCGTGAGGGCCCACCTCGAGAAGCACGCGCCCGAAACGCTGCCGGTGAAGGTCACCGCTGACGACGACGCCTCACGCCAGAACGTGAAGACGTTGACGGTGCACACCGTGAACAACGGCGCGCCGGTGCTCACGCGGGTCACACAAACCCTCGTCGATGGTGTCGAGTACCAGGAGCTGTTGCGCCTCGCGCGCCGCGCCGAGCTGCTCGGTGAAGCGCCGTACGTCATCGAGAAGGGGCAGAACACGATCGAGTGCGCCACCATCGACGAACTGGTGGGCAAGCTCGACGAGGAAGCGCGCCGCGGTCACAGCATCCAGCGCTACAAAGGTCTGGGTGAAATGAACCCGAACCAGCTGTGGGAGACGACCATGAACCCCACCAACCGCACGCTGCTGCAGGTGAAGATCGAAGACGCCGTCGAGGCCGACCAGATCTTCACCGACCTGATGGGTGACGAGGTCGAACCGCGCAAGCTGTTCATCGAGCGCGTGGCCCTCGACGCGATCAACCTCGACATCTGAGCCGTTGCGTTGAACCGAACGAGCCCGCCGACGAGGCGGGCTTTTTCATGTGCATCGTTCCTGCGTGCGCGCAAAGAAAAACCCGCCGAGGTGGCGGGTTTTGTCGTCGTCACCGAGCGGCTGGACTCAGCGCTTGATCACCACCGACACGGCCTCGCCGCCGCCGATGCACAAGCTGGCGACGCCGACCTTGCCGTTGGTGCGCTGCAGCTGGTGGATGAGCGTGGTCAAGATGCGCGCGCCCGACGCACCGATCGGATGACCGATCGAGACGGCGCCACCGACGACGTTGGTCTTGTCGTGTGGGATGCCGAGCTCCTTCATGGTCACCATCGACACCACTGCGAAGGCCTCGTTGATCTCGAAGAGATCGACGTCGCTGACGGCGAGGTTCGCCTTCTTCAGCGCCTTGGTGATGCTGCCGGCGGGGGCCGTGGTGAACTGTGCGGGCTCTTTGGCGTGCTGGCCGTCGGCGACGATCGTGGCGAGGACGGTGAGGCCGCGCTTCTTCGCTTCGTCAGCGCTCATGAGCACGAGAGCCGCAGCGCCGTCGTTGATGCTGGCCGCGTTGGCCGCGGTGATCGTGCCGTCTTTGCCGAAGGCGGGCTTCAGCTGCGGCATCTTTTCTTTGTTGAACTTCGCTGGGCCTTCGTCGCTGTCGACGATCTTCGTGGCCTTGCCGTCTTTGACCTCGACGCCGACGATCTCGGTGGCGAACCAGCCGGCCTTCTGTGCGGCCTGAGCGCGCTCGAAGCTGGCGATGGCGAAGGCGTCCTGGGCCTCGCGGCTGAAGTCGTTTTCCTTCGCGCACAGGTCGCCGAAGTTGCCCATGTGGGCGTTGCCGTACGGGTCCCACAGGCCGTCGTGGATCATGCTGTCGACGGCGGTGGCGTTGCCCATGCGCATGCCGCCACGCGCGGTGGGCAGCAGGTAGGGCGCGTTGCTCATCGACTCCATGCCGCCAGCGACGACGATGTCGGCGTCACCACAGGCGATGGCCTGGCGCGCGAGCATCACGGCCTTGAGACCCGAGCCGCACACTTTGTTCACCGTCGTGCACGGCACGCTGTTGGGCAGGCCGGCGCCGAGGGCTGCCTGACGGGCAGGGGCCTGGCCCACACCACCCGTGAGCACCTCGCCAAAGACCACTTCCGAGACGTCGGCCGCGGCAATGCCCGCGCGCTTGACCGCTTCGGCGATCACGAGGCTGCCGAGCTTGGGCGCTGTCAACGACGACAACGCACCCTGAAAGGCGCCAACGGGGGTACGAACGGCAGAGACGATCACGACGTCGCGCATGGAGAACTCCTGTTGTTTGGCGATGTAGCAGGCCAGTTCGCCGCTGACAGGGCCTTACGTGCTCGTTTCAGAACCTGCTGAAAAACCAGCAGAATCTGGCGCAGGCGCCGTCAGCAGCCCGAGCAGCGTGCGCACCAGGAGCGCGTCGTCGTCGGCGCCGAGTCCGCCCGCTACGCCGCTGCGAAACAGCGACGCGCCTTCAAGCAGCGACACCGCCACGCGTGCTCGCTGCTGCAGCGTCGATCGCGGCTGGTCGCTGAACACCGCGCACGCATCGACGACGTGCTCGACGTAGCGGGCGTAAAACGACGAGAGCGCTGTGCGCAGCACCTCGTCGTGGGCCGCGAAGCTCCACAACGCCAGGTAGACCTTCATGGTGTCGACGTCTTTGTGCTGCTGCAGCAGCGCTTCGAGGGCGCGTTCAAGCGGCGAGCGCGCGTCGTCGCGCGCGATGGCTTCGGCCACCAACTGTTCGCCCACACGCAGTTCGTCGTCGAGGATGGCAGCCAACAGCGCCTGCTGGTTCGCGTAGTGAAACTGCAGGTTCGACAAGCCAACGCCCGCCACCGCGGCCACCGCACGCATGCTGAAGGCCGCAGCGCCGCCGTCGACGAGGACAACGC
>JBIKRQ010000017.1:0-33217 GCA_044349155.1 Myxococcota bacterium | reverse complement strand
AGGCCCTCGACGAGAAGGCCGTGAAGAAGGAGGCGCCGAAGAAGTCGAAGATCGATCCTCTGCGCGACCCGTCGACGTTCTCGCAAGACGAACTCAACGAGATGATGCTCGAGGGCGAAGTCCCCGCGAACTTCACGCAAGACAACCTCGTCAAGTTCGTCGTCGGCGAGATCACGTGGGCCGAGCTCACCGGCCTGACCATGCAGGAGGCCTACTCGTTCGCCGAGATCGCCTACAACCTGTTTGAGCAGGGCAAGTACGACCAGGCGCAGACCATCGTTGAAGGTCTGGTGATCTCGAACCCCTACGACGGCTACTTCCACGGCCTGCTCGGCGCCATCTACGGCCGCAAGGGCATGCACGAAGAAGCGCAAGAGGAGTACACGATCGCCATCGACCTCGACCCGACGAACCTGTCGGCGTTCGTGAACCGTGCCGAGATCTTCTTGCAGCACGGCGACATCGAGAAGGCGCTGAAAGACCTCCGCAAGGCCATCGACCTCGACCCCAAGGGCGAAAAGCCCTTCGGTGTTCGTGCGCGCGCCCTCGCGGCGGCCACGGCTTCGGTCCTCGAAGACGCCCTCAAGCAGTCGGGCATCGACGTCGAGAAGGTTGCCGCCGACCAGAAAAAGGGCAGCAAGCCCGCCGCGAAGCCAGGCCCGGCTCCTGCTCGCAAGTAGCTGATAATGCTTGAGTTTACCAAAGCGCCAGCGGTACCGCTGGCGCTTTGCTTTTTGGGGCTACTCGACGGCGTGAGCGGGGAAGCGGCACAGGATGGTCGTGCCCAGGCCCGCTGCCGACTCCACGCTGAGCGTGCCTCCCAGCGCTTCGCAGGCCGCCTTCACCACGCCGACACCCAGGCCGCGGCCCGAGAGTTCGGTGGCGCTGTCGCGGGTGCTGAAGCCGTCGTGAAACAGCGCGCTGACCAGGTCGGCCTGTGTTTCGTGCGGCAGGCCTTTGTCCTTCGCTTTCTCGGCGACGCGGGCCCAGTCGATGCCGCGGCCGTTGTCGCGGGTTTCGATGACGTAGTGGCCTTCGTTGTCGTGGCGCGCGCGCAACACCAGTCGGGCGCCGTCGGACTTGTTGGCGGCCGCGCGGTCGTCGGGGCTTTCAATGCCGTGGTCGATCGCGTTGCGGACGCAGTGGATGTAGGCGCCAAAGAACGAGCGCCACAACTCGCCGCCGGTGCGGGCGTCGTCGCTCTCGACGACGACCTCGACTTCCTTGCCGAGCTTGGCGGCCACGGAGCGCCCGTGATCGGCGAGCCGCTCGAGGGCTGTTGACACCGGCTCCAGGCGCCAGCGGGCCGCACGCTTCGCGAGGGTGCGCGTGGCTTCGTTCTTGTCGGCTTCAGCGATGAACTGATCGAGTTCCTCGACGGGAACCGGGTAGGCGCGTTGGCCGTCGGTGCGCAGGGCGGCCATCTCGCTGGTGACCCACTGCCAATGCGCGAGGATGGGCACATAGAGCGCATCGTCGACGACGTTTCCGCCATCGGCGAGCAGGTCTTCGGCGTGGTGACACGCAGACGACAAGCGCACCAGGCCCACGAGTGCTGCATTGCCCTTGAGCGTGTGCAACGCGCGTTTGGTCACAACGACGTCGTCACCGGGCGAACGAAGCACGTTGATGAGCGCTTCGGTTTCTTCGAAGAACGACTCGAAGCCGCTGCGATCCCGCAACAAGCGCGTGACCAACGCGACGAATTCGCGCTGTGCGGCCTCGGTGCGTTCACGCGCCACCACGTCGGTGATGTCGGTGACGACGACGAGGACCGAGGTGAGCACCTCGGCCCCGGGCGGCTGCGCCACGTAGTCGAGGCGGTAGGTGCTGTCGTTGCCGCTCAGCTGTGTTGGCAGTTGCGCGAGGGCGACCTCGCGCGGCAGCCAGTCACTGCTGAGTTCGTCGATCCCGAGGGCGATCCATTCGGCGGCGCGCGGGCTGACGCGGGCAATCAACGACGCCAACGTCTGCTGCGGATCGACAGCGCCGAACCAGCGATCGATCTGCGCGCTGCGCTCGCCGACGATTACGCCCTTCATGTCGATCACGAGCAGGCCCTGGCCGATCGTGTCGAGCACGTTGCGCATGTCTTTGTGCTGTCGCGCGATCTGTTCGCTGCGCTCGGTGTCGCGCAGCGCTTGATTCGCCAGGGGTGCCAGGCGCTTCACGAGCTGCTCGTGACGAGGTCCAAACGTGTGCGTCGCCGTCGTGCCAAACACGATCAACGCCCGCGAACGTTCACCGGCCAGCGGCAACAACAGCGCCGAACCAACCTGTGCCAACGCGGGCTGGGCGAAGTCGCCAACGCTCGAGGTGTCGATCAACGTCGTGACCCGGCCGCCCAGCGCGCGCGCCAGGGTTTTGCCAGCGACGACCTCGAGCCCGATCCGTTCAGCGTCGGTGCTCGCGACGACGCGCAAAGCACCGTCGACTTCACGCAACACGAGGGCAACGTCTGACGACAACGGTGCCCGCATCGCCTGCAACAGGCGCGCGAACAACTCGTCGGCGGAGCGAGCCTCGGCGATGGCCTTGAGGCCCTCGAGCAACGCACCTGCTTCTTCGCGCAAAGCGCGTTCGGTTTCTTTGGCGCGCTCGAGGTCGAGCACCACTTCGCGCAAACGCTCGACGGCGCCCGCACCGCTTGTTGCAACAGCGTCAGACATGGCGAACCTCAGGCGTGGGTGAACGTGAGCGTGGCGATCATCAGGTTGCCGTGGCGGTTGCCGACGTCGGCGATGCGACCTTGTTCGCCAAAGGTGAACGCGGTCATGAAGGGCACGCCGTCGAGGGCCTGCTTCACGTTCTTGTGCACCTGTTCGATCTGGTCGCGCACGGTCATGAAGCAACCGCCGCAAAAGATGATCAATGCACCGCTCGCATCCGTCGTCGACAGACCGGCGTTGGTGAGCGACGAGCGCACCACGTTCGCCGCACGCTCGACGAGGTTGTCGACGGTCCCGCTCATGCACACGAACTCTTCGCCAGGGGCGACGTCGGTGAACAGGTGCATCGAGCCGTCAGCGCCCGCACTCTCGGGGTGGGTGAGCACGAAGTAGGGCACGCCCGCGACCTCGCGCAGGAAGCGGCCAAGCGGGTGCAGGTTCGTCTTCGACAGCAGCTCGCCACCGCCGGCGTCGATCACCGGGGTGAGCTCGCCGTCGAGCCACGTGTTGTAGACCTGTGCAGCAGGCTGACCGTCGATCTCGTAGATCGTGCGGCCCGTGGCTTTGGTGATGGTGCCGTGGTGGGTGGTGGCGTCGTAGCCGCTGTGAAAGCTCGTTTGCACGGCACTCTCAGGGAACAGCACCGCGACCACGACGTGGTTTTCGAGCACGCCGTCGTGCACGAACTGACGCCAGTTGCCAGCAATCGTGTTGTCGGCAGCACTGCCACCAACGAGCGGCACGTCGGGACCAACGACGTCGGCAATGCCGAGCACCACTTCTTCTTCGCCGCCCGGCGAGGTGATCATCCACACGGCGGTGGGCAGCTGGCCTTCGCAGCCGGCGTCGGCGAGGGCTGCCTTGATGGCGTCACGGCCGGCCTGGCGCGGGTCGGTGCCAAGCGGTGCGCGGCCAATGCCGTAGTCGCCGCCGTCGTCGTCGATGAGGAAGATGGCAAAGCCCTTGCCGTCGACACCGTAAAAGCCCTGGTCGGTCATCACGCCGCCGGTCGAGGTGCCGCCCATGAACGGCATGTCACCAAGGACGGACAGCAGCTCGCTGTGCAGCTCGTCGAGGGGATAGCCGACCGTGCTCGTCACGAGGGCAAGCCGCGGATGCGCAACGCCCGCGCTGGCGGCTTTCCACGCCGCGCGCACGGCTTCTGTTGCAGAGGAATGACTCGAACCACCGGTCGCGGCTTTGAACATGAAGCACCTCGGGCGCTTCCATCGACGACACATTCGTGATCTTGAGTTGGATCGGCGGTCAGCTCGCCAACAGCAGCTTCCGTTCGCGGGCGACCTGGCCGCCGCCGACCAGCCCCTCGATGTAGGTGCGTGTCGACGCAGGCAGGGGTTCCACGACGCCAGCGCGCAGGTGCACCAGCAGCTCCAGCAGGGCAGCGATGTCGCGCGGGGCGCTCGCCGGCGTACCGCGCAGCAGGTGTTCCACGAGTACGCGCAGGTGGGTGCGTGTCGCAGGGGTAACGGCGCGCTTCAGAGCCCCCGCCAGTCGCTTTGCCTTGAGCAGCCCGGCATCGAGCGGTGCCGAGCCCGCGCGCCCAACAGCGGCCGCCACAACGCGCCCATCGGCCAGCCCGAGCAGCAGCGCATCGACCGCGGTGGCGACCTGGCCCGGTTCTTTGCACGCCAGGCCCAGCACGAGCATGGCGGTGGACATGGTGGCGTCATCGTCACAGCGGCTCCACGGCGAGCCCAGCGCGACGAACCAGCCGCTGTCGCGCCAGCGCGCTTCCCACCAGTCGAGGTTGTTGGCGACGCTGTCGATGCCGTCGGCGAAGAAGACCTCGCGGCCAGCAGGCCAGAAGCTGAGCGCCGCAGCGACATCGCCATGGCTGAAGGAGTCCCACCGGCTTTCGTGGTCCTGCACAAAGCGCAGCGTCTGCGGGTGCGCTGCGGGCAGGGGTGTGACGTCGACGTTCGCATCCACGAACTCGCCGCATCGCTGCGCGGGCGCTTCGAGATGACCAGCCGTGGCGGCGCCGACAGCGCCCATGGTCCACGTCGACGCAACACCGCCGCCAACGCAAACGGCGACGCCGTGGGATCGAGGTCGGCGGCTGCGGGATCGTTCAGTGCGCACCGCAAGGCCTGCACGAAATCGCTGTCGCCCAGCGTGCGCGCACTGGCGATGTCGGCGTCGGTGACGTCGACGATGCGGTACAGCGCGAGCTGCCCCTCGACCACCGGCACGGCGAGCTGTGCGGCCTGCATCGCCCGCACCCGGTCAAGCAGCACACGGGCGCGCAACGCACCGTCGAGGTGGGTGGGGGTGGCCAACGGCACCAGGTCATGCGCGCGCAGCGCCCGTGCTTCGTGGCAACGGGCCTCCCAGACATCGCCGCACGTCGTGAGTTCCTCGGGAGCGGCCACGTCGTCGTCGTCGAGGATCGCCAGCAGCAGCGCGGCCAACGTGGCGCGCAACGTGCCAGGTGCTGTCGTGGTGACACGCAGGGCGCGCTTGCGCAGGGCCGCCCACGCCGACCAGGCGCGATCGCCGGCTTGTTTGTGCCAATCGTTCCTGGTTTTCACCTCGCTCTGACAGCGCACCAGACCCGCGAAGGCACGCTCCAGATGGTTGGCGTCGCCGTCGTCTTCGAGCACGCGGGCCACGACTTCGACGAGCTCGTCGAGTGCTGGGACCCTGAGTTCGCGCGCTGCATCGAGCGGGTCTGCCGGTGCGACCGTCTCGACCACCCCAGCAACAGCTTCCTCGACAACAGTGACTGCACCAACAAGGCCCGCTGCGGTGGCTTGATGGCGGGGCGCAAGGCTTGCGGCGGCTTCGCGAACGGCGGCGGCGACGTCGTCGGGCAGGGGGGCTTTGAGCAGGGCCAATGCCTGTCCCTGCACCGCAGCATCGTCGCTCACAAGGGCTGCTGCCGCGAGCCGCATCGCTTCAAGACGCCTGGTGTCGTCGACAGCAGCCCGCGCTGCCAGCTTCAACGCCGCCTTCACTTGCCCTTTGCCGCGCGCCGTCACCACCGGCAGGAGTGCTGGCAGCAGGTCGGCAGCAGCGAGCGCCCCCGACGCGGAAAGGGCCGTGACGACGTCGAGGGCCAGGCTGACGGTCGGTGGGATGCGGCTCGACAGCAGACCCAGATAGCGCTGCGCGTGTTCGGCGTGCTCAAGCGCCGTGACGGCGAGGGCCTCGTGAAAATGCAGGTACCACTGCGTGCGAAACTGCGGCCAGTCGCGTTCGATGGCCGACAGCGTTTTGTCGACGACGACGGCTCGGTCGAGACGGCCTTCGCGCAAGAAGCGCAGCAGCACCTCGGTCCATGAATTGCCTTTGCCGTACTTGTCGTGGATCGCGAGGCTGGCGGCCGTGGTGCCTTCGATCTCGAACAAGCGCAGCAACACCCCGTCGTCGACGAGGCCAGGGTCGGTGATCACCCGCTCGTAGAAGTCGGGCTCTTCGCCATCGCGGCGACTTCGCCACATCGAGCGGCTCCAGCCCAGCAGCGCGAGGACGTACGCCTCCGACGTGGGCCGGCGCGACAGCCCCTCGATAACGAGCTGCTGCACGAGATTGATCGGGGTCCACCGATCGCGGTCAACGAGGGCGGTGGCGAGCTCGGGCAGATACGCGGGCCGAAAGCGCCGGAGCACCGCGAGCACGTCGTCGATGTCGTGGCCGATCACGCCGCAGGCATCGCTGGCGTTGCCAACCACCAACAACGCCTGCTCGACCGCGTCCCGCTGAGGGCCGGTGCTGAAGGAGTAGTTGAAGCCGTAGCTGTGTACGTATTTGTCGTCGCCGACGTCGTCTTCGGACGCACCGCCCATCAGCTCACCCACATGCACGTGCCCGCCCCACGCGCCATGTTCGGCCCACGTCTGGGCTTCTTTCACCTCGCTGCGCAGCGCGGCCCGCGCCGACGGCTCCATTTTCTCGAGCACGTTCAACACACCAGCGGCGTCGCCAGCGAGGATCGCTTCACCCACGGCGGAGCGGGCCACGAAAGCCTCGGGCGTTTTCGGTTTCTTTTTCGTCGCCATCAGCCACTTCCATCGCGTGCGAGTTCGAAAGCGAGTGCGTGTTTGCAGGGGCCGCGCTCGCCCTGGTTCTTTGCAAACCACGGGCAGGTACAACGCAGTTCGTCGTCGACCACGCGCACGCGGTAGCTCACGTCGCCGCTGAGCACGGTGGCGCCCGCACCGTTTGCATCGAGCGTGACGGCACGTGCATCGACCAGGGCGCGCGCATCGACGAGGCGCGGGTTGAAGTCGATGGCGTCGTCGAGGTTGAACGGCAGCACGCGGTGAAAGTACCGCTGTGCCACGACGTCGAAGCCCACCAGTCCGCCCGTGCCCAGCACGCGCAGGCAATCGTTCACCAACCCCACATCGACGTTGAGTTCGGCCGCGAGGGCCGCAGCGTCGACGAGGTGTTGCCACGACAGTGCACCGCGCACGCGCGCCAACACGCGATCGGTATCGCGCCGCAGGAGCGCGCGCAGGGCCTGACCCTCGCCGGAGAAGCCCCGCCACACCTCGGCGGTGAGCGCCAGCGTGAGGGTGATGCCCGGGTAGGTCAGCACCCACGCGCTGCACTGACCAGCAGTGTCGCCGTACAGCGTCAGCGACGTCGCACGCATCGCCAACGGCTCAAGCACGCGCAGGCGCTGCACGTCCGCAAAGCGCACGCCGTCGGCCGTGGGCGTGGTGCTCAAGCGCAAACCCGCAGCGGAGCCCGTGACCCACAACGGTGTGTTCTTCGTCGTCGCCCGCGGCAAGCTGCGCAAACACCGCAACGCCGCAGCACCAGTCACCGTCTGGCGCGGCACCACCGCAGCGAGGTGGCTTTGCACTTCCACCAGACTGCGCAGCCAGCGCACCGGCAGCGGCACCTTCTTTTCGACGACGGTGTTGCCCTCGTGGTGCAGCGTTACGTTCGCGGTGCCGATGGCGAACTCGAGCACGTCGGTGTCGCGCACGCGGGCGAGCGCCTGGCGCATCGGCGGGTTGAAATCGACGTTGGTGGTGCCGTGCGACACGATCGCGCCGCTGTAGGACTCCGGCAAAAAATCCGCGCGAATCCATGCACTTGCGCACGCCGAAAAGCCCTCGAACCGGAGCACGCCAGCACCCGCGGTCACGATCGGATCGGTGAACTGCCGCGCCTTCGCGTTGGGCGGCACGTAGAAGCGGCTGCCCACCACGAGTGCCACGGCGGTGAGCAGGTCGGCCGACAGCTTCGGCTGCAGCAGTCGGCCTTCAAAAAAGCGCGACGGACTGTTGGCGAGCGCCTCGGTCACCAGCTGCAGCGACGACGACGACGACGTGCTTGTCAGGCTGGAGGGGCCCGCGTAGCGCAGGGCGTGTTCGGCACTCATCGCGGCACGCTACCAGAGCGGTTGAGCCCTGCTGCGCGTGATGTCACACCGATGGCGATGTCTGCGCTCACCGTGCTTCGTGATGACCTGGTCGCCCCTGTTGCTGTGGCTGTTGCGGTGCCTCCGGGCGATGCCGCCTGGCGCGACCAACTGCGCAAGGCGGCGCGCACCGTCGACGATCTCGAGGCCGCCGGGCTCGTGCTCACCGACGCCGAGCGCTCAGCACTCCGCACCCTCGACGAAAACGGCGGTCTGCCGCTGGGCATCACGCCACACTTCCTCTCGCTGATCGACACGAGCGACCCCGCATGCCCACTGCGTCGTCAGGTGGTGCCGCGCGCCGACGAGTTTCTGCCCACATCGTGGGATCGTCGCGATCCGCTGGGCGAAGAAGACCTCGAGGTCGTGCCGTTTCTCGTGCACCGCTACCGCGATCGCGTGCTGCTGTTGGCCACCGATCGCTGTGCCTCGTACTGCCGCTTCTGCACCCGCAAACGCATGGTGGGCCAGGGACCAACACCGACGTGGGAGCACCTGCAGCCCGCCATCGCCTACATCGAAGCACACCCCGAGATTCACGAGGTCATCGTCTCGGGCGGCGACAGCATGATGCTCGGTGACGACCGGATCGCGAACCTGTTGTCGTCGCTGCGCCGCATCGCCCACCTCGACGTCATCCGCATTGCCAGCCGCATGCTCGCGTTTTGTCCGCAGCGCGTCACCCCGGCCCTCGTGCGCATCTTGCGCGGTGACGACGACGTGGTGGGGCCTGCAGGCACCGCTGGCCCGGTCACCTACTGGCTGTCGCACTTCAACCACCCGCGCGAACTCGAGTCGAAAGAGACCGCTCGGGCCATCGCCGCGCTCGTTGACGGCGGCATTCCGGTGCTCAACCAGACGGTGCTGTTGCGCGGTGTCAACGACGACACCAGCACGTTGATGACGCTGTGTCGTCGTCTCACGCGGCTGCGTGCGCGCCCGTACTATCTGCATCAGTGCGACCTCGCGCCAGGCACCGATCACTTCCGTGTTCCCCTCGACGAGGCGCGCGCGCTGCATGCGTCGTTGCGCGGGCATTTGTCGGGCATTTCGATTCCCACGTTCGTGATCGATCTGCCTGGCGGCCGCGGAAAAGCGCCCCTGGCGCCCGAGCCGGTGGTAGCCGTCGACGATGACAAATTTACGCTGCGCAGCTACCGCGGCGAACTCGTGGAGTACCCGCGCCGATGACCATCCCCGCTGGCTACCTCGACGAGGCCGCGCGCGAGGAGCGCCTGTCAAGGTTGGCGCTGCAGCTCGGCGGCACGGTCGCGGTGGCCGGGCATTCGGTGCAACACCGCGCGATCACAGCTGCAGTGGTGCCGGCATCGTCGTCGTCGTCGAGCACGGTGTTCATCAACGCCAACCTGCACGGGGTGGAGTGGATTGGCGGCTTGTGCGCGTTGGGCGTGCTTGAAGCGTTGGGCACGCCGCAGGGGCAATGGCTGCGCGAGCGGGCCACTGTTGTCGTCGTGCCGTGCTTGAATCCCGACGGTTTCGCGCGCACCGACGCCGCCCTGCGCCGTGGTGAATCGTTCGACCTCAAGGCCGTGCGCACCAACGCCAACGGCGTCGATTTGAACCGCAATTTCCCCCGGCCCCACGTCGACGAAGCCCGTGGTTCGTCGTGGGCAGCGTCGGCAGCGGCGTTGGCAGTGTCGGGCTCAAGCGATGCGCGGCGGGCGACGTGGCGCGGTCCGGCACCGATGTCAGAGCCCGAGGCCATCGTCGTCGACGAGCTGTTGGCGCAGCACCGGCCGCACGCGGTGCTCAGCTTTCACAGCTTCATGGGCACGCTGATTCCGCCGAAGGTCACGACGTGGCGCGAGGCGCAGGCATATCGGCGGTTCGCGCGCGCCTATCGCGCGGGGCAGACCACGCGCTGGTCGCCGACGTTGATGTGCGCGCCGCTCGATGTGTTTACCGGTGAACTCGAAGACCACGCCCACCACCGCCACGATGCGTGGGCGTTGATCAGCGAAGTGCATCCGGTGGTGCGTTCGTTTGTCGAGCAGCCGCGCGCCCCGACGTTGTTTGCGCGCTTCAACCCGAAAGACCCCGCTCCCACCGTCGACGACGCCGTGGGTGGCGCGTTGTCGTACCTGCGCGCAGCGCTCGACACGCCGCGCCCGTCGGTCCGTTTCTCGACGTGATCTGTTGGGCAGTTGATCTGTCGATCAGGCGTCGCTGGCGACGCAGTCGGTGAACGCCTTCAGCTCGTCCTCGCAGGTCGTCGTGTCTGTTGGCAGGTAGAACGACGTCTCACCGACGTCCTGGCACGTCGCTTCCCCAGCAAGGACGCAAGCCGAGAGGGCTTCGTTTTGGGCCTCGCAGTCGGCGTACTTCGCTGTGCAGTCGGCGTTGGCATCGCACTCGGCGCGTTCGGCGGCGCAGGTGCCTGCTGGGTCTTCGTCGCCCTGACAGCGCAGGTTTTCTTCACACAGGCGGTCGGTGGCGGAGGCACACGCGGTGATGGTGGCGGCGGCAAACAGGATCGTGGCGAGTCGGAGCATGGGGTGTCCTTGGTTGAGCGAGCCTCTCGAGGGCCGGCGGGTCTGAAGGACGCTGTTTGCCACGAACGTTCCAGCCCGCAGTGCGGCGTCGATCACAGCGGCGCGAATGCGCTATCACCCCCACACGAGGTGACGTGTGCGCGGTCACGGCGACGACAACCAGGTAACGCTGACCGGCATGGCCGCCCCCGAGCCGTCGACGATCGGCTCGTGTCGCATCGAGGCCCGTTTGGGCACGGCGGCGGGCTCGCGCTTGTACCGCGCCGTCGACCTCAGCCTGGGCCGCACCGTCGTCGTCAAGCTCATGCAGCGCCCCCACGACGAAGACGAACGCGCCGTCGAGCGCTTCCTGGCGTTTGGGCAAGCGTTGGTGGGGTTGTCGTCGCCCCACGTCGTCAGCGTGCTGCGCGCCGGTCGCGACGGGCCCACGCCCTACATCGTTTTTGACTGGCTCGACGGCGAAGACCTCGAGAGTGTTTTGAAGCGCGAACGGCAGTTGGTGCCGCAGGCGGCGCTGCGCGCGATCCTCGACGCCGCGAGCGGCCTACAGGCGGCCTCGCAGCGGGGCGTGCTGCATGGCGACGTGCGGCCGCGTCATCTGGTGCGCGTGCGTGGCGAGGTGAAGGTCACGGGTTTTGGCCTGTCACCGCTGACCACGACGGGGCAGGGGCGTGTGTTGTCGGGGCATCCCGCCTACGTCGCGCCCGAGGTGGTGCAGCACCACGCCGCCGATCACCGCGCCGACATCTACGCGCTCGGTTGCACCCTGTTTGAGCTGCTGGTGGGGCGTCCGCCGTGGGGAACCGCGTCGTCGGATGCGCTGTTGGCCTGTCATGTTCACGAGCCATTTCCGTCGCTGAAGGGGCAGGCCCCGCGTGCGGCACTCGAGCTCGAGGGCTTTTTGGGCAAGATGGTCGCGAAGGACCCGCCCAAGCGGTTCTCGACGTGGGCCGAGCTGTTGCAAGCGGGCGCGGTGCTCTTGCCGAAGCTGCGCCATCTGCTGCCCGCCACGCCGGCGGTTGTCGTCGAAGAGGGCCGCCAGCAGGGCGAACGCCTCGACATTCCCGAAGGCGAGCTGCTGCTGGGGCGTGTGCTGGGCGAAGGGCTTGCCCTCGACGACGCGCGCGTTTCTCGTCGTCACGCCATGATCCGGCGCAGCGGCGACTACATCGAGATCACCGACCTCGCGAGTCGCAACGGCATTCGCGTGAACGGTGACGACGTGCGCTCGCGGCAGTTGTTCGCCGGCGACCGCATCGAGATCGGCGACAGCGTGTTGCGCATCGAGGGGCCGCCTTCGCCGGTGCAGCAGATCCCCGTTGTCGGACTGCCGCCGCCTTCGCCGTTGCGGGGGGCCTTTGGCGACGTCGAGGTCAGCCACGCGCCCGCGCGCCAGGCGGGGCCGCAGGCGTTGGCCGACACGCCCTTTTCGCCCGAGCGGCAGCGGCTGTTGGCGTCGTTGGCGGCCCTGCTCGCCACCAAAACCACCACCGAGTCGTTGCGGCTGCAGGCCGTCGGCATCGTCGCTGACCTGTTGAAGGCCGACCACCGCCTCGTCATCGCCGTACGCGATTCGCAGCCGGTGTTTCGGGCGGCCACGGCCCACGAAGCACAGCTGTTGTCGGGCACGTTGCCGGCGGTCGAGCGGGCGTTGCCGGGGCAGCTCAGCCTCTCCACCACGGTGCGCGTCAACGTCGACGACCGCTGGTCGGTGGTGCTCGCCCCGATCTTTGAACGCGGGCAAACCGTGGCCCTGGCGGTGCTCGTCAAGCGCATCGGGCGTTTCGACGACGATGCGCTGCTCATGCTCGAAGCCACCTGTGCGCTGCTCACCGTGCGGGCCGACAGCAGCGCCTAGCGCCACAACCCGTTGAAAGAGCATGCATTTTCGGCATTGAACTCGCTTCGGTGCGTGAAACGGTCGTGGCCGTCTGGTGTTCCACAACGCCGCGGGGGCCGTCGACGTGTGCGGATCGTCTCTCGCCAAAGTGGCGCGTCTCGGCTAGCAGCCGCCCGGTCTTGTCTGGCACCAGCCCGGCAAGCAGCCACTTCTCCTTCCTCGTGTCCGGTCGCCTGGCGGCCTGGATGAAAAAAGAACGATTCGGCCGACAACGGTCGGGTTCCGTCGCAAGGACCTCTCTCTCATGGATAGCGGACTCAGCACGATCCAGTCCCAAGGTTGGACCTACGCCCCGGTGGTCATCGGCGTCGTCGGCCTGTTGTTCTCGGTGTTCTTCTACTTCCGCGTGAAGGGTTTGAAGGACGGCGACGAGAACATGAACCGCATCGCGGGCTACATCCGCGAAGGCGCCATGGCCTTCTTGATGCGCCAGTACAAAGTGCTCGCGGTGTTCTGCGCCGTGGTGTTTGTCCTCGTCGGCTTTGGCCTCGGCTGGATCCCCGCGGCGGCGTTCCTGCTCGGCGCGTTCTTGTCGCTGCTGGCAGGCTTCGTCGGCATGAAGGCGGCCACGTTCGCCAACGTCCGCACGTCGCAGGCGGCCCGTGAAGGCAACAAGGCCAACGCCCTGCTCGTCGCTCTCGACGGTGGCGCGGTGATGGGTCTGGCTGTTGCTGGCCTCGGCATCCTCGGCATCGGCGGCATCTACATCGTCTTCAACGCCGACCCGCACTTCAGCAACATCATCCACGCCTTCGCCGTCGGCGCGTCGTCGATTGCGCTCTTCGCGCGCATCGGTGGCGGCATCTACACCAAGGCCGCCGACGTCGGCTCCGACATCGCTGGCAAGGTCATCGAGAACATCCCCGAAGACGACCCGCGTAACCCCGGTGTTATCGCCGACAACGTGGGCGACAACGTGGGCGACGTCGCCGGCATGGGTGCAGACATCTACGAGTCGATGATCGCTGCGATCGTGTCGGCCATGGCCATCGCCATCACCGCGACGGCGCTCGAGCTGCCCAAGCTCATCGAAGGCGGCACCGAAGCGGCCAACCGTGGCGCTGGCATCGTGCTCCCCGTCGTGCTGTCGGCCCTGGGCGTCGTCGTGTCGATCATCACGATCTTCATCTCGCGCGCGCTGAAGAACATGAACCCCGCGACGGTGCTGCGCCTCGGCCTCATCATCCCGCCGGTCATCCTCACCATCGTGTCGTACGTGCTCATGCCGAGCTTCGGCATCACCCAGGGCGTCACCGTGGCCATCGCTGCCGGCGCCATCGGCGGCTCGATCATCGGCCTCGTCACCGACTACTACACGTCGTCGACCCCGGTCGCGAACATCGCCAAGGCCTCGATCACGGGTGCTGGTACCAACCTCATCCAGGGGCTCGCGGTCGGCATGGAGTCGGTGGCCATCCCGATGTTCACGATCGCGGCAGTGGCCTACATCGCTGACAGCTACCTCGGTCTCTACGGCATCGCCCTCGCCGCGGTCGGCATGCTCGGCGGCACCGCTGTCGTCATGACGGTTGATGCCTACGGCCCGATCTCCGACAACGCTGGCGGTATCTCCGAGATGGCGGGCCTTGGGCCCGAGGTCAGAGCTATCACCGACGAGCTCGACGCGGTTGGCAACACCACCGCCGCCATCGGCAAGGGCTTCGCGATCGGTTCGGCCACGCTCACCGTGATTGCGCTGTTCGCGGCGTTCAACATGGAAGTGAACCACGCCCGCCACCTCGCCGGCATGGAAGACGTTCGCTTGATGATCACCGACGCCCGCGTGCTCATCGGCATGCTGCTCGGCTCGATCCTGCCGTTCGTCGTTGGTGCTTCCACCATGCTCGCCGTCGGCAAGGCCGCGGGTGGCATCGTCGAGGAAATCCGCCGCCAGTTCCGCGAAATCCCCGGTCTGATGGAGCTCAAGGCAGAGCCCGAGCCGAAGAAGATCGTCGACATCGCCACCAAGGCAGCGCTCAACGAGATGATCCTGCCGAGCCTCGTCGCCGTCGTCGTGCCGCCCGTCGTGGGTTGGTTCCTCGGCCCAGCGGCCCTCGCGGGTTTGCTCGCCGGTTCGCTCGCCGTCGGCGCCACCATGGCGCTCTACATGGCGAACGCCGGTGGCGCCTGGGACAACGCCAAGAAGTACATCGAGAAGGGCAAGCTCGCTGGCTACAAGAAGGGCTCCGACGTGCACAAGAACGCCGTCGTCGGCGACATGGTCGGCGACCCCTTCAAGGACACCTCGGGCCCCGGCATCGCCATCCTGATCAAGGTGATGTCCGTCGTCAGCCTGCTCGTCGCCGGCCTCATCGCTGTTCGCGGCGGCTGAGCCAGCCCGCGTCGCTGCAATGAACGACGACACAGCGCCCTTCGGGGCGCTGTTCTTTTTGGTCTTGCTCTGACGACGAACGACGAACGACGAACGACGAACGACGAAACGTCGCCGAGCGCCATGTGCGGTGGTCGTGCCTTCCCGCGCGATTCGACTTTCGTTTTTCGAAGCGATGAACGATGGCCACCGCATGACCATCATTCCCCTCCCCACCGCCGACATCCCCCTCGCCGCGAGCAAGGCCCTCGCCGACGACAAGCTGAGCGACGACCTCAAGGGCATCTTGCGCCTGTTGCTGTCGACCGACGACAACGAACGCGTCAAGGCCATGTCGTCGCTCGTGGGCTTCGAAGTCGACGAAGGCAACGCCGAATACAGCGAAGCCGACGCCGAGCAGGGTGGCCCCCTCGACGACGACTCCGCCATCCGCATCCTGCCTGCCCTCGTGGCGTTGGCCGCTGTGCGTGAAGAAGGCGAGCGCTTCTCGCTCGTGACGTGTGCGGCGAACCTCGAGCTCAACCGCTTGCTCGAGGAGATCGACGTGCCCGCCGGCCTCGACCAGGCCTTCGCCGACGCGCGCGCCACCGCCATCAGCATTGCTGGTGCCGCCCTGTCGCAGCCCATCGACGAGGAAGAACTCCTGCGTCCGCTGATGATGGTGGTGTCGGTGTTCAACGGCCACGTCGACGTCGCCATGAGCCTGCTCGGCCTCGACGACGAATACGTCGACGGCGAAGACGACGAAGACGAAGACGGCGAAGAAGCCGACGCCTGATCAGGGCGCTGACGACGACGACGCTGCTGGTGTCGTCGTCGTTGCAGCTGGTTCGTGCTTCCATGGGCTGCGCACGACGCGGCCCTCTTTGCCGAAGCGCGCCTTCTTCAGCACCACGCGCACCTCGTCGACGCTGCCCGTGAGCGCCAGCCGCGTCGCCGCCGCGTACACCAACGCGTGGCCACCGGTGGTGACGTCGTAGCCCTTGCCGTCTTCGCCCCACGCGCGGCGCAGCTGGTTCACGAAAATCACCACGGCTTTGGCCTTCGCCGCCTGCATCGTCAGACGACGAATCGCCTGACTCATGAGCCGCGCGTGGTGGCCCGACGACGCTGCTCCCGTCATGCCCAACAGCTCGGCGCGCGGGACCAACGACGCCACCGAGTCGACCACGATCACGTCGGCAGCGCGGTGGCGCAGCAGTTCGTCGACGACGTGCAGGGCCGCTTCGCCGCCGTCGGGTCGGGCGATCACCAGCCGCGCTGCATCGAGCCCCGCGCGCTGCACGGTCGGGGTGTCGAGGCCATGGTCAGCGTCGACGAAGGCCACCACCCCGCCGCTGCGCTGCACCGAGGCGCACACCTGCAACGCCAGCCGCGTTTTGCCCGCACCCGGCGGGCCGCTGATCTCCACAAGGCGTCCGCGCGGCAGCCCGCCATCCAGGGCCTCGTCGAGCGCGTCGAGCCCCGTGGGCAGGCGCACCAACGCAGGCGGCTCCGCCGTGCCAAACACGGTCACCACGCCGCGGCTCACCATCGCCTCCAACCGCTTCCAGAGGGCCCGTGGCAGCCGCTGGGGCGTGCTGACCGGCGGGGTCGTTACCGGTGGCGGCGCGGCCGTTGCGGACGTCTGCGCGGGTTCTGCGACGCCTGGGGCGGGAACGAGGGCGAGGGTCATGGCGGCTCCTGGTCGTGTGGGTTGAGGTGCGTTGAACGCGCACGAAGAACCACATGGCGTGCCACTGCCAGCGACCGCTGGGTGGCGCATCGGGCCGCGAGCCACGACGGCGCGAGGATGGCTGCAGGTGCTTGAGAGATGGCTTTCGTTCCACCACACATCTCTCCATGACCACGACGCCTGCCGACCGACGCGCCCCCGAGCCCGACGCCGAATGCCCGCTGCCTCTGGATGCTGCGACGTTGGCCGACGTCACCGGTGCTTTGATGCGGCGCCACGGGAAAAAGCTGCCGGCTGGCGAAACCATCGAGATCGCCGGCCACGTGGGCGCCGCGGCAGCGCTGGTGGTCGTCGTCGTCAGCGAGGGCCGTCGCCACCGCGAGGTGTTCGCGTTTGCCCGCGGTCGCGGCACCGGTCTTGATGGCCCGTTGGGCGTGGTCGTCGACGTCATCGACGACGTGCTCAAAAAAGTGGTGGGCGCCGATCGCCCAGCGCTGCCCCTGGACTGGACCGGGCAGGTGCTTGGGGCCACGACGGTGTTCGTGCGGGGCGAACTGCGCGACTACGCCGCCGAAGAAGCCGCCGCCGTGTTGCTCGACGAGCCGCCGCCGCCGCGCGCGATCCCGCCCGCCCCCAACGACTGACGACGTCAGCGGCCTACATCACGAGCATCGCGGCTTCGTCGCGCAGTTGTTCCTCGAACAGCCAGGCCTCACCAGCGATCTGACGCACGAGGGCCGCGAGGTCGTTGACGTCGACGTGCTCGGCCATCGCCGCCACGGCAGCGTCGGCGATCAGCGGATCGAGGGCCTGCCCCGACAGCACCGAAAACAGGCCGCCACGGCTCGCGTAGCGCCGACCAACGGGCGCACTGCTGGTCCAGTCGGCACAAACCACGCCGTCGAAGTCGAGGCGCAGGCGCGTGCCCAGCAGGTACGTGGCACCGGCTTTGGCGATCGCCGCCGCGCGTTCGTCGTCGACACGGCCCCCATCGAGCAGGCGCGGCAACACCACGCCCGACACACGCGGGCCGGTGGTGAGCTGCCCCGTCGTCGAGACGGTGGCGGTGACCAGCCGCCCCTCGTCGGTGACCGCGTCCCACACCGAGATGGGCTTACTGCGCGGACCGGGGCCGATGCGCACCAGGCGCAGCAACCAGACACGCCCGAGGTGGTGCTCGAGGTGACGCGGGGCCAACGCCGGCGGGCTGTCGAGCACGTCGACGACGAGGCGGTGATCGCCCACCACGACGTCATCGCCGCGCGACAACGGCTGCGTCCCAAACATCAGGCCATCGGGGGTGAGCGCGACCGCCGTCAGACCACCACGGGCATGGCCGTCGTCGACGACGAGGTGTCCGTCGCGTTTGCCCACCAGCCGCCAGTCGGGCGGATGAAATACGCAGGCATCACCACGGCGCACGCCGCAGACCGGGCCTTCGTCGAGGGTGAGCACCACCGCCATCGCGGGCCACATAGCGTGCCCGACGAGGTGGCGCTTGCCGGCCCGTGGTGCGCTCCGCAGACTGCGGTGATGTCTGCTGCGCGCGCCTTTGCCGTTGTTGTGTTGTGTGCTGCCGCGTGCACGCCGCCTCCGCTCGCAAAAAGCAGCGGTGGCGACGTCGAGCTGAAGTGCCCGGCCAACACCCCACCGCCGAGCGATGCGTGCCTCGAAGGCTTGTGCGGCAACGAACTCGGCGTGGGGCGACCCTGCACGCGGGCGGCGGGCAGTGCGACGTGTTCAACCTGCTTGGGGGAGAAGCGGGCATTTGCATCCCCGACTTCGCCGACAACACCAACGTGCACTGCTGCAGCAAACCGTGTTCCGTCGACGACGACTGCGGCAGCGCTGCGGTGTGTTTCCCCGACCCGATCACGCAGCGGTTGGGCTGCGTGCCGCAAGGCTGCGAAGGCCGCTGACGGCGCGCGCTACTCTTCGCCAACGACGGTGGCGACGACGATGCTGAAGCGCGTGTCGCCCACGGTGAACGTATCGCCGTCTTGCAGGGTCATGCGCTCGACGCGTTCGCCGTCGACGAACACGCCATTGGTGCTCGACAGGTCTTCGAGTTCGAAGAAGCCGCCCGCACCCTTCTTGATGCGCGCATGACGCGCCGACGCTGACTTCTCGGCGAGCACGATGTCGCAGGTGGGGTCGCGGCCGATCACGGTCTCGGAGCGGTCGAGCGGGATGCGCACGTCGTTGCGGCCGCGCTTGAACATGAGCTCGGCCGCACTGGTGCGTCGACGACGTTGCGCGAGCCGGGGGGCGAGTTCGCGCAGGCGAAACGGCTGCGTGCGCTCTTCGGGCGGCAACGGCTCAGCCGCCGGCGCAGGTGGCGTGGTGACGGCGGGCGGAAGGGTCGGATCGCTCACCGCCAAAGGCTACAAGGCGGCAGAAAAAAACGCCCGGAGCCGGGCGTTTTGGGGGTCAGTAGGCATACGACGGCGGCGGCGTGTCGGCGGGCGGCGGTGGCTGCCCTGCCGGTGGCGGCGGGGCCGGCGTCGTCGGTGCCACCCCGGGCGTGGTGGCCACGCCGCGCTTCTTGATGTCGCGGTCGATGGCATTGAGGGTCGCGGTGGTGGCGAGGTAGGGCCACACAAAGCCGAGAAGTCCACCCGTGAGCGTGCTGCCGACGGACCAGATGATGTTCGAGAGGAACCACGAAATCACAACATCGCCGGTGAACTGCGCGCCCTTCACGGCGACGATTGGTCCCCACAGGCCACCGCACAATCCAAAGCCGCAGTAGCCGATGACGTGGCTGACAATGAGCCCGTCTTGCACCTCGCGCGATGCCACCGGCGAGATGGTCAAGCTCATGTACTGCTCAAGAAACGTTGGCGTGTGGTCGGGGGCGGTGGGGTCGACCGTTTGGGCTTGCGCCAACCGTGCAGGCTGTTCGACCTCGTCGAGGATGGGCGCTGTTGGGCGCTCTGCACCTGGTCCCGACGTCAGCGTGGTGGGCGAAGACAAACCAACAACGAGCAGCAAAGCCAGCATGAAAACCCCTGAAGCAATGCTGCAGCCTGCACTGAAGCTGTCCGCGTCTCAAGGCCGCAAATGCAGGCCCCTCACATCGGTGACGGCACCCAGTTCCACGAGGCGTTCCACGATGGCCAGCACCGAGCGCGCGGCGAAGGCCAGCATCGGCGTGGGCGTATCAGCACCGTAGACGCTGCTGACGACCCGGTCGACGTTGTCGGCCCCCGCGGCGATGGCGGCCAGCACCGCGGCTTCCCGCGCGAGCCTGTGGGCCTTCTGCTGCGCCAGACGACCAACGGCGTTGGTGAGCAGGCCGCCGTGGGCGGGGATGAGGGCGCGCGGCTCCAGGGCCATCAAGCGGTCGAGCGACGCCAGGTACGTCGACATGTGGCCTTCGGGCGGGTCGATGATGATCGAGCCCACACCTGCCACCATGTCGCCCGCGACGAGCAGGCGACGCTCCCGCTCGAACAAGCACAGGTGTCCCGGCGCGTGCCCTGGCGTGTGCACGGCCACGAAGCGCAGCGTGCGCGCCGGATCGTCAGCGGCCAGCTCAAAGACGTAACCATCGTCGATGACGACGTCGACGGGGACGTCGATGCGCTCGGCGGTGAGCGCGTGCGCGTACACCGGGCAGCCATGCAGCTCGCGCAGCCGCTCGGCGTCGCCGATGTGGTCGTGGTGGTGGTGCGTGAGAAAGATGCCGGCAACGCGTCGACCCTCAAGCACCGTGCCGAGCACGGCGTCGAAGCGGGCGCGCTCGTCGTCGTACGGCGTGGCCGGGTCGACCAGCAGCACGTCGCCACAGCCAAGCACCAGGCAGTTCGTGGTGGTCGCGGGCAGCAGCGTGGGCGTGCGCGTGTCGATGAAGACCACGCCGTCGATCACGTCGCGCCGTTGGCGTTCGGCTTCAGTTGGCACCACGCGCAGGGCCGCGGCGACCGTTTCGTCGTCGTCGATGTGCGCGCACGCCGCCAGCCGCAGCAGCTGAATGCGCATGGGCGGTGGCAAAAACACCGAGCCGTCGCGCCAGCCCTGCGTGGTGGCCACGGGGTTGTGCAGCGAGATCTCGTCGAGCTCGTGGGTGGGCGGCTCAGCGCGCACCGGCTCGTCGTCAACGGGCCACAGATAGCGCGCGACGAGGAAGGTGTTTTCCGCCGTCGGCCACGCACCCAGGGGCAGCAGGTGGCGATCGTCGAGGGCCAACGACAGTTCCGAAAGTGCGACCCGCAGCGAGGTACCACCGCGAACGCGCTCCATGAGCGTGCTCATATTGACGTTGTCACAGGCGGTGCCATCGGCGTTCGCCACCGACACCAGGCCTGCCTCTTCGAGGGCTTCGCGCAGCGCAGCACCACGAAACGCGGCCTCGCGACCAACAGCACCCGAGAGCAGTGGCAGCAGGTGATCGTCGTCGTCGACCGAGCCGCCTGGGAACGCAAGCGTGCCCGCCCACGAGCGCGCACGCTCGGTACGACGACCCAGCAGCACGGCACCGTCACGACGACGCCGCACCACCACACCCGCCGCCGACCGCATCGGCACCGGCCGGCTCACACCGAACGAACCGAACGAACCGAACGACGACGACGACGCAGCGTGAGCAGACCCGCGGCGAGTGCGAACACCGTCACGTCCGCCGAGCCACTGCTGCACGAGAACAGCGCCGAGCCCGCGATGATGCCGTCGACACCGCCGTCTTCGCCCTCGCCCTCGCCTTCACCCTCGCCAGGGTTGAAGCCGCCGCTGCAGTCGGGGAAGCCCACGTCGCCGGGGGCGCATTCGGCTTCAGCGGTGCTGCCGGGGTCGGTGGGATCGGTTTCGCCATCGTCGGCGCCACCGTCGTCGTTGATGTCTTCGCCCGCGGTGCACACGCCATCGACGGCAGCGCTGCCATCGCAGCGGCCATCGCCGTCGGTGTCGGGATTGAGCGGGTCGGTCTGGCGACCATCGCGCTCGTCGTCGGCGTCGACTGGCGTGCCCGAGGGCGTGTCGGTGTAGCTGCCCAACACTTCAGCGCCATCGCTCAGGCCGTCGTCGTCGGTGTCGGGGTCGAGGGCGTTGGTTTCGCCTTCGCTGGTGCCATCGCCATTGAGGTCTTCGCCGCCCACACACGTCGCCGTGTTGGCGACCCCGTCGCACAAGCCGTCGCCGTCGGTGTCGGGGTTGCGCGGGTCGGTTTCGTCGGCATCAACGACGCCATCGCCATCTTTGTCTTCGGCGCCATAGCAGCTGTTGGCGACGACCACACCGTCGCACAGGCCGTCGTCGTCGCTGTCGAGGTCGCGCGGGTCGGTCTCGCCCGGGTCGACCACACCGTCGCCGTCGGTGTCTTCTTCGCCGTTGGGAATGCCGTCGCCGTCTTCGTCGCCGTCGGGGTCGAGGGGTTCGCCTTCGCCTTCGCCCTCGCCTTCACCTTCACCCTCGCCTTCGCCTTCGCCCTCGCCTTCACCGACGCTGCCGCTGTTGGTGGGATCGGTTTCGAGCGCATCGAGGCTGCCGTCGACGTTGCGGTCTTCGGCACCACTGCAGGTGCCAAAGTCGCTGTCGAAGGTGCCGTTGCCGTCGCAGGCACCGTCGCCGTCGCTGTCGACGTTGAGCGGATCGGTTTGCGCGCCGGCGCGAACATCGTCGGCGTCGCTGGTGCCGCCCGGGTAGCTGCCCGAGAGCACCTCGGTGCCATCGCTGATGCCATCGCCGTCGGTGTCGAAGGCGCGCGGATCAGTCTCGGTGTCGTCGACGATGCCGTCGGCGTCTTTGTCTTCGCCCGCGGCGCAATCACCGAGCAACACGCTGGTCACAGCAACTGCACCGTCGCACAGGCCGTCGAAGTCGCTGTCGGGGAACAGGGGGTTGGTTTCGGTGGCTTCGTCGACGTCGCCGCCGTCGGCGTTTTCGAAGCCGCTGCAACCGGCGAGCGGTGCTGAAGGCTCGCCGTCGCACAAGCCGTCGTTGTCGGTGTCGGGGTCGAGAGGGTTGGTTTCGTCGTTGCCGACGGGGCCGCCGTCGCGGTTTTCGCCGCCTTCGCACACACCAGGCACAGACTTGAAGCCATCGCACAGGCCGTCGTCGTCGGTGTCGGGGTCGAGGGGGTTGGTCTCGGTGACGCCGACGTCGCCGGGGACTTGATCGCGGTCGGCATCTTCGCCGCCTTCGCACACGATCACGGCACCATCGAACACGTCGCCAGGGCCATCGCACAGGCCGTCGCCGTCGGTGTCAGCACTCTGCGGGTTGGTTTCGTCGCCGTCGACGGCGCCATCGAGGTCTTTGTCTTCTTCGATGTCGCTCAGGCCGTCGCCATCGCTGTCGAGATCGGCGACCTCGACGACGACGAGGACGTGGCCCAGGGCGTCGATGCCCGTGCTCGCGCCAATGTTGAGCGAGCGGGTGATGAACTCGTTGTTGGCGGCATTGGCCGGATCGAACGCTGGCGAGATGTCGTAGGTGTCGATCTCGATGCCGCTGTCTTCGTCGACGTTGGAGATGGTGTTGGCGAACTCGCTCGAGATGGTCTCGTTGTACAGAGCACCCGTCGGCGACACGACGCTGTGGATCACCGCGGGGTCGGTGTTGTTCGGGCCGATGCGGTTGCCGCCGCTGCATGGTCCACGACACAGGTCGAGGCGCTCGTTGTCGTTGGCGCCGGCAGCAAAGCGGAAGTCGTCGCCGCCGATGGCGACATGGGTCAAGCGACCGCCGGCCGTCGACAGCTTCAACGTCGACAGAGAGGCCAGCTCCTGCACGCCGTCGACGTTCTGCTGCGCCACCATGCCTTCGGCGTACTGCAGCACGCGGGGGCGGGTGTCCTCGATGTCGCGGTAAACCACGAGCAGCGTCCAGCCGCCCGAGTACACGTTGTCGACGAACGGGTTGATGATCGCGTTGCCGAGGGAGTCGACGCCCGCCGCAAGGGGATCGTTGGCGGCGTACTGGCAGTTCGTCGGCGAGCAGTAGCGCGGGGTGGTGGTTTCGAAGTCAGCGCCGCCGAGCACGTACCGCCCGTTGAGCGGACCATCCGCGAGCAGCGACGTGATGTCGTGGGCACAGGAGTAGTAGTTGTCGTCGGTGGCGGCGTTGTTCTTGTTGATGTCGGTGGCGACACTGCACTCGTCGACCGCCGCCGTGACGTCGAGAACACGGCCGTCGGGCAGGGTGAGCTGCACGGTTTGGTCGGCGGTGAGCCGCGAACCCATCCAGTACAAGCGCGCGCGCTCGAGCTCGGCAGACCCCGGCAGCGTCAGCGAAGCACCCGCCGTCGACAGCTTCGTGCCGTCGCGCCGCACGAGCGATGAGCCAACGACCGCGTGCTGAAACGGGCCCCGCAGCGTCTCGACGACGTTGAGAACCTGGGCCTGAACCGGCAGCGCCGTCAGACAGACCACGGCGGCGAGAGCAAGGCGACGAAACATCCGAACCTCCAAAGGCGCTCGGAAGTGTACGGGGCGGAGAAACAAACCGCTCGTTTGTATCGACGTGGACGCCGACCGAAGCGTTACGCCGACACCACCCTACGTGTCGTCGTTGTCCGGTGTGGCATCGGTGTCACGATCGGCGTCCGCGTCGGTGTCATCGGTCTCGCTGGGCGCGCGCGCCGAGAGCGGATCGAACACATCACGCAGCAGACGAAACACCTTCTTCTGGTTCGTCGACGGCTTTTGGTAGTTCAGCTCGCGCTCTTTGCGCTCCTTCTGCGCGGCGCGGACCGCCTGACGCATGGTGGTGCGGTCGATCGCGGGCTGCTCGGCGCACAGGGCATCGATGGCGCTGTCGCCCTCGTCGAGCAGGCGGGTGCGCCAGCGTTCGGCGAGCTGAAACGCCTCCGACGCGATCGTGCCTTCCAGGGCCAGCGCTTCGAGTGCTTTGGCGATCGGCTCGGCATCGAGGGTGCGCATGATCTTGCCGATCAGCTGGATTTGACGACGGTGGCCGCCAAAGGCCTTCTTGTCGCGGATGCGCTGGGCTTCTTTCACAGCGACGAGCAGGTCGTTGGGCATGGTGACGCGGGCGAGCTGGCCGGGCTTGAGCGCCACGAGGGCCTCGCCGAGGTTTTCGAGCTGCAGCGCACGGGCTTTTTTGGCACCGCGGCCTTCGCGTTCGGCAGGCTCGTCCTGGAAACGGCCGTTTTCGTCGACGTTGATCGCGTCGAGGTGGGCTTCTGTGGCTTGGTCGGAAGTCAGGCTGTTGGGTCGGACGCGGCGCGGCATGTGGGCGCTGTATCGGGGTTTGTCCAACTCGTCATCGACACAGATCGCGACCGCGCCCCGGACACCTGCACTGCGCATGCTAAAGACTCCGCAAATTGATCGGCGGGGGAGGTTTCCCCGCTCGCCCCTCAAGGGACTCGCCTCGGCGACAAAACCGCAAGGCCGGTTTTCTCTTCGAGGCTCATTGCCGACCCGACGTCGGCCAGGAGCTCACCATGTCGACTGTTCAGTTTCGTGGCACCCCTGTGAACACTGTTGGCACGCTGCCGAAGGCCGGGGCCGTCGCGGCCGACTTCGTCCTCGTCGCCACCGACTTGTCAGAGGCGAACCTCGCGAGCTTCGCGGGCAAGAAGAAGGTGCTCAACATCTTCCCGTCGCTCGACACCGGCACCTGCGCCTCGTCGGTGCGCCAGTTTCACCGCCAGCTCGGCGAGAAAGCCGGCGTGGTCGTCGTCAACATCTCGGCCGATTTGCCCTTTGCCCACAAGCGCTTCTGCACCGCTGAGCGCATCGAAGGTGTGGCCAACCTGTCGACGTTCCGCTCGCCCGAGTTTGGCCTTGGCTGGGGCGTGACGATGAAAGACGGCCCGCTCAAGGGGCTGTTGTCGCGCGCGGTCGTCGTGCTCGACGAGAACAACAAGGTGCTGTTCAGCGAGCAGGTCGCCGAAATCACCGACGAGCCCAACTACGCCGCCGCCCTCAAAGCCGTGGGCTGATCGCCGCCCCCGCGCCCAACGGCATCGTCGTTGGGCGTTTGCGTTTCTGACCGCCGAGGACCCATGACCGTCTCCCGCTTTGCTCCTGCTGCCTCGGTGATCACCCGTGCAACGTCGACGACACCGACGTCGACCGCGAGCATCTCGCCGCCGCCGACGCAGCATGTCGCAGCCCCCGCCGAGCACACACCGGCCAGTGCGAACCACCACGTCACCGGTACGCCCACGTCGACATCGACAACACGCGCGCCCGGCACCAACGCCGTGGCCGTGCGCGACCCGCTGGTGGCCCACGGGGCAACGCTCAAAGCCGACTTGAAGCTCGCGTTGTCGACGTTGTCAGCACTGCCGCCGGCCCTCACGTTCTTCGGTGGCGCGCGCATCAAGAAGACCGATCCGTACTACGCCATCTCGCAGGCCATCGGTCACCTGCTCGCCGAGCGGGCGGTGCCCCCGCGCACCGGTGCTGGCCCCGGCATCATGCAGTCGGTGCCCGAGGGCTACGCGCAGCGTCGTGCGGCGCTGGTCGCTGAAGGTGCCACGCCCACATTGTCGACGGCACTTCGCCAGGTGCAAGGGCTTGGGCCAACAGCGTCGCTCGACGACACGCGCACCCAGGGCTTCAACATCAAGTTGCCCCACGAGCAGTCGCTCAACCCCGTCATCGAGGTCGCCCGCGAATTTCAGCTGTTCCCGTTTCGCAAAATGGCGCTGTACGAGAACGCTCGTGGCGTCGTCACGTTCCCGGGCGGCTTTGGCACCCTCGACGAACTGTTTGAGATCTGGACCCTCGCGTCGTCGGGCAAGCTCCACGATCCGCTCGCGGTGGTGGGTGTCGATTTCTGGAAGCCGATCCTCGGGGCGTTGCACGACGTCGCCGTGAAGCAGCGGCCGCTGATTGGTGCCGACGACTTCGATCGCATGTTTGTCACCGACGACGCCAAGGCGCTGCTGAAGCACATGCTCGACAGCAAGCCCATCGTCAGGGCCTTCGAAATTCCCCCCGCTGACCTCGAACGCACCCTCGTCGGCGAGGTCGACAAAGCGATCCACGGGCTGCACCGCTTGCGCCCAGCGGTGGCGTTTTTGGGCGGCGAGAACCTCGACGCCAGCGACCCGACCCTTGCGGTCGTCAAAGCGGTTGTCGCCGGTGTGGCCGGCCGCGGTGTGGCAGTGCGCGTGGGCGACGGTGGCACCGGCAGCCAGGCGGTGCTCGACGCTGCAGCGGCCGCAGGTGCCGACGGCAAGCACGTGCAGCAGGTGCTGTGGACGGCCTCGACCACGCCCGCACCGTCATCGTCGTCGTCGTCGAGTGCGGTGACCGAGACGTTCAGCGAGCGCATTCCGCACAAAGAGTTGCTGTTGCGTTCCGCCGAAGCCTTCGTGGTGTTGCCGTCGGGACTCAAGGGGCTCGACGAGTTCGCCACCGTGCTGTGTCAGATGCAGACGGGGAAGTTGGCGAAGCGTCCGCTGGTGCTCGTGGGCAGCGACTACTGGAAGCCCATCCTCGAGGCGTTCAAGCAGACGATGTTGTCGCCCGAGCGGCAGTTGATCGCGGCCGAAGACATGGACCTCGTCACCGTCGTCGATAGTGCTGAAGCCGCGAGCGCAGCACTCACCAATCTGCGCTGAGCCTCGAAGGAAACCCGCCTTGGGGTTTGTCGTCGAGGTGAACACTCACGGGAAACGACGAGCCGCGGCGACCGCAGCTTTGAAGGCTTCGGTGTCGCAGGGCACGTTGTGTTGGCGAAGCTCGTCGACGAGCCAGGCCACACCGTCGTCGGGTTGCGCGAACACTTTGAAGCGCGGCGCGCCCAACGACACCATGCGCGCGAGCGTTCGCTGCATCTGCGCGGTGATGGTGTCGCCAGCGACGACGAGGGCCACCGACGCATCAGCACGACGCACCAGGTCGCCCAGGGCTTGCCGTTGGTGGTTGCGCACGCTCTCGCTCAGAACGAGTGCTGTGGGTTCGAGCAGGATCAAAGCCCCGTGGTGGTGCCCGGCGTCGGACATGATCTGCCGCACGCGCGACGTCACGGCGTCGACTTC
Source organism: Myxococcota bacterium (assembly GCA_044349155.1). GTDB lineage: Bacteria > Myxococcota > UBA727 > UBA727 > VGSZ01 > VGSZ01. The sequence continues at coordinate 5,770 of JBIKRQ010000017.1, read as the reverse complement.
GGCGATGGTGATCCCGAGACGACGCACCTGAATGAGCGTTCGGCCAGCCCACAACACCGCCGTACCGTCGGCAGTGGAGAACAAGATTTCGTCGTCGGCGAACGGGTTCACGCCACCACTGTGCACCCGAGGTGCGATCGTCGGCAACCACGCCGCGCAACTTGTCGCCAGACCCGCAGGTGCGTCACGCTCGCGACGTGACCGACCACCGCGCTGCCCACCTCGACCCTCGCCTCTCCATTGCCTTCATCGCTGGCAAGGGCCGCGGGGTGGTGGCTCGTGCGCGCATCGCTGCTGAAGAAGTGATCGAAGTGGCACCCGTCATCGTCGTCGACGACAACGCAGCGCTCGATCACACCGTGCTCGCCCACTACGTGTACGACTGGAAGCCTGATGGCTCAGCCGTGGCCGTCGCGCTGGGGTTTGGTTCGCTCTACAACCACAGCTACCGGCCCAACGCGCGCTATCACAAACGCTACGACGACGTCGGTGGCGGCACGCTCACGTACATCAGCCTGCGCGACATCGAAGCCGGCGAAGAAGTCTGCGTGAACTACAACGGCGACCCCGCCGATCAGTCACCGCTGTGGTTCGACGTCGTGGGCGACGGCGGCGGCATCTGACAGACATCACTGGCGCGGCGCACAACGTCGGCTACACCCGATGCATGAATAGACTGCTGCTTGTTCCGCTCGCGTGTGTTGTGTGTGCGTTCACCGGTTGCTTCGTCAGCGATGCCCAGTGCCGCACGAACCCTGTTGTGCTCGGGTGTGACTCCGAAAGCGAAGTGCAGGTCGAGAGTTGCGACTCGGCCACGCGCCCGTGCCGCGAGGCCGGCGACTGCGACTCGTTTGTCACCACGTATTGCGAGGAGCTGCCCTTGTGCAGCGACGTCGCCGACGGCGAGCCCTGCTACGACGACGACGACGGTGTCGGCTCGTCGGGGTGAGGTCGGTGTAAGGTCGGCGTCAGGTCGGCGTGACCGTCGAGGCGAGGGCTTCTGCTACAAGCAACGCCATGATCTTCACTGCCGTTGCACTGTCGCTCGCCCTTGCTGCTCCCTCGCCATGTCCTGCCGGCACGACGGTGGTGATGACCTGTCCGGTGAAGAAGAAGCAGATCGCGGTCTGCATCGATGCCGCTGCATCGCCGAAGTTCGCCGAGTACCGCTTTGGTGCCCTCGACGTCGTCGCCACGCGTCCTGAGTTGCTGGTGCCTGCCGATCGCGCTGCCGGCTTTCGGCCGTTCACCTTCGCGCGCCGCACCCTCGCCTCAGGCACAGCGACGTCACTGACGTTTCAAAACGGCGACGTCGGCTACGAGGTCTACACGCAAGACGGCAAGGATGCGGGCGGCGGCGTGCTCGTGTCGAAGAACGGCGCTGTGATCGCCACAGTGGCGTGCACGGGCGACTTCGACGAGCACTGGGAAAAGCTGGAGCCGCACCTCGGCGCCACCACGCCCGCGTCGACGACGGCGAAGCCCGATCCGACCGCCGGCAAGAGCCAGAAAGACATCTGCAACGACGACGTGCTGCTGCTGACGAAGTACGCGTGGGACGACCTGCGCGCCGACGGATTTCGCAAGCACTGCTGCGTGAAGGGCGCTCTCGGCGTGAACGACGATCGCTGCGAGCTCGACTGGCCCAGCAGCGACATGCCCGAGTGCGGCTTCTTCGACGAGCTCAGAAACGGCATCTTCGCGCGCTACGGCTACACGTTCAAAGACCCGCAGTGGCAAAAGGCCTTCGCCGACAAGCCCTGGTACACGCCGCGTGCTGACTTCGATCAGGCGTGGTTGTCGTCGACGGTGCAGGCCAACGTGGCCTCGCTGAAGGTGTTCGCGTGCCCGAAGCCAGCGACGGGGGCGTCGTGCGACAAGGGTGCTGTGAACTGGTCGCTGCTGCTGCAAAAGGGGGCGAAGGGCCAGATGGATGGCGTGCAGCAAAGCGAGATCGCCGAAGCCCTCGTTGGCCAGTGCAAGAGCGGCTGGAGTGACGACGTGGCGACGTGCTTTGCGGCCGGCAAGAAGGGGTGCGAAGACCGCCTCACGGGGCAGCAGCTCACCGACGCCTACGACGCGATCCGCGCCATCAGCCCCGACGCGTTGAAGTAGGTGCCATCCCTGCGAGCTGCGGCGAACTGCAGCCCCGGCAGCCTCTGAAAAGCGGCTTTGCGTTTTTCAGAGCCTGCCACGCACAGCACACATGATGCGCGCGGCGTCGGCTGCTATCAGGGCCCATGGTCCATGTCGTCGATGTCCTCGTGTTGGGTTCTGGTGCTGCTGGCCTCACGGCGGCACTGAAGATGGCCGAGCATGGCTCGGTGGCGGTGGTCACCAAGCGCGAGCGCCTCGATGGCAACACGCGCTGGGCGCAGGGCGGCATCTCCGTCGTCGTCGACGAAACCGACAGTTTCGCGGCGCACATCGAAGACACCATCATCGCTGGCGACCACCTCAACGATGTCGAAGCGGTGCGCATCTGCGTGGAAGAAGGGCCCGCGCGGTTGCGCGAGTTGGTCGATCGCGGCGTGCAGTTCACCAGGTCCGCTGACGACGACACGAAGCTCGATCTCACCCGCGAGGGCGGGCACTCCGCGCGCCGCGTGGTGCACGCGAAAGACACCACGGGCCGCTCGATCGCCGAAGCGTTGGTGAAGACGGCGTCGTCGCATCCGCGCATCACGTTCTTCGAGCACCACCACGCGATCGACTTGATCACGCGCCGCCGCCTGGGCGACAGGCGTGCCGAAGACCGCTGTTTGGGCGCCTACGTGCTCGACGAAAACACGCGTAAAATCGAGGTGTTCCGAGCACGTGTGGTCATCCTCGCCACCGGCGGCGCGGGCAAGGTGTACCGCTACACCACGAACCCAGATGTCGCGACCGGCGACGGCATCGCGATGGCGTTTCGCGCAGGCTGCTCCGTGGCGAACATGGAGTTTTTCCAGTTTCACCCGACGGCGCTGTACCACCCGGCGGCAAAGAACTTCCTCGTCACCGAGGCGTGTCGAGGTGAAGGCGGCATTCTGCGTCGGCTCGACGGCACGGCGTTCATGGCCGACTACGACCCACGCAAAGACCTCGCACCGCGCGACATCGTGGCCCGTGCCATCGACAGCGAACTCAAGCGCACCGGCGACCCGCACGTGCTGCTCGACATGACGCACTTGCCAGCAGCCTTCTTGAAAGACCACTTCCCCGGCGTGTCCGCGCAGTTGCTGCACTTCGGCATCGACATGACGACGACGCCGATTCCCGTCGTGCCCGCGGCCCACTACTGCTGCGGTGGCGTGGTCACCGACTACCACGGCCGCACCAACATCAAGGGCCTGCTCGCTGCTGGCGAGGTCGCGCACACCGGCCTGCATGGTGCGAATCGTTTGGCGAGCAACTCGCTGCTCGAGGCCGTGGTCTTTGGGCACCGCGCGGCCGACATTGGTATTGAGCTGCTGAGCGAAGCCGCCGACGTCGCCGACGATGCATTGAGCACCACGGCCGTGCCTGAGTGGGACACGGGGCATGCCGTCGACCCCGACGAAAACGTCCTCGTCGCGCATGCGTGGGAAGAGATTCGTTCGTTGATGTGGAACTACGTCGGCATCGTGCGCAGCAACAAGCGCCTCGAACGCGCGCGTTCACGCCTGGCGTTGCTCGAGCACGAAATCCGCGAGGACTACTGGAACTTCCGCCTCACGCGCGACCTCATCGAGCTGCGCAACATTGCGCTCGTGGCGCAGCTCGTCGTCGAGTGCGCGCTGATGCGCAAAGAGAGCCGCGGGCTGCACTACACCCTCGACTACCCCACGCGCGACGACAGCACCGAAGCCCGCAGCTCGATCCTGCGCCGCGGTACCCGTGGCTGACGGCGAGCCCTGTGTCGTCGTCGACGATGCGCTCGACGCTTCGGCGTTGTTGCAGTTGCGCAACGACATCCACCGCAGTCGCTTGATCGGCGACAGCCAACTCGTGGGTGGTTTCACGTCGACGCGGGGCTTTGGCGTGGCGTGCCATGCCAGTGCTTTGAACGACGCCCTCGAGCGTGTGCCCCTGCTGCGCTCATTTGTGCAGCTCGCCATCACCCCCGAACCGCGCTTGCGCGTGCGTCCCATGGGCCTGCTCGAACGCCTGGGCGCGTTCTGGTTCGACGACGTCAACGCCGTGTACTTGAACGTGTTGGTGGTGCCGCCCGGCGGTGCCGTTGAGCGCCACGTTGATGCCACCCTGGGCACGGCCGCTGGCGATCCGCGGGCCCTGCCGCCACGCGTGGTGTGTGTGCTGTACGTCGACGTGCCCACCGATCTCGTCGGCGGCGACCTCGTGTTGTTCAACGGCGACACGCACGTTGCGACCATTGCCCCACAGCCCGGGCGCTTCGTGGTGTTCGATGGTCGCCTGGCGCACGAGGTGACGGCAACGACGTCGTCAGCGGCGCGCATCAGCTGTGTTGCCGAGCTGTACCGGCTGCCGCGCCAACGTCTGCGCGCACTGCCACGGCTGCGGCTGCAATCCCGCGGTTTCGCCGAGGTGCTGCGCCGCCTCTCGTGACTGTCGTCGACACGCGGCGTCGACGACCCTGTTCGTCACTCGCAGATGGGCGCCTCGCTCGCGCTGAAGAGCGGCGTGCACGTGCCGTCACAGCGCAGGCCGACCTGGCAGTCGGACGTGGAGCTGCACGTCGCGCCTTCAGCACCGTCGACGACGCAGGTCCCACTGCGACACACGCTCACGGTTGCGTCGCACGGCGAAAGGCTCCCGCAGTCATCGCCAGTGGTGGCGCGGGCAGTGCACACGCCGTCGATGTTGCAGAAGTTCGTGCTGTTGGAGTTGATGCAACGGGCCGTGTCGCCGTTGCACGCTTCGCCCACCTGTACGACGGCGATCGCGCGACACACGTCGTCGCTGCACGCCAGGCCGTCGGCGCATGTGTCGGCGTCGGTACACGAAGCGCCCTCGGACAGTTTGGCGACGCAGACGTCGTTGCGGCAGGTGCCATCCTCGCAAGCCGCGGCGCTGCAGTCGTCACCGATGCCCACGCGCTTGGTGCACACCCCGCAGCTGTCGGAGAGGCCAAAGCAGGTGGTGTTGTCGTCGGCGCATTCGTCGTTGAACGCGCAGCTGTCGCCGAGTGCGAGTGCACCCACAAAGACGTCGTCGCACTCGCCGAGGGCGGCCTGCCCTTGCTCGTCGCACTGGGCACGCTCCATCGCGGCGACACAGGCAGCGGCGTTTTCGGCGTTGAAGCTGATGCTCGGGCTCTCGAGCTGTGCACGCAGCGATGCACGCAGGCCAACAAGACTCTGTGCCTCCAACACGCCAATGAAGATGGGCTCTCGTTCACTCACGGCACCAAAAAGATTGCAGTCATCGAGAAACGCAATGCTTGCATCGATGTACTCGTCAGCGGTGACGGCAACATCGTTGGTTTCACTGCCAGGGCAACCGCTGAGGGCGACGCCGGCGACAAGAGCAAGCGAGAAACGAAGCAGGTGCATGTGACAGTCCATGTGCTGAGCAAGTCATGGCGCGGGCGTCCCGCGAACTCCATGAATATCGAATGAGTTCGTGCGCGTGACGGAATGCCAAGTGCACGAACATCAAGATGAATTCGACCACAAGTGCTCGAACTCGGGCGCCAGGTGTTCGAGCTTGAGCACTTGGCGACCATACAGCGCTTCTTCCATCGATCGATCGACCGATCCCATTCGCGATCCGGCGTGATCTGACTGTGTGATGCCTGCTCCGCTCTCCCTCGACCTTCGTAAACGCA
>JBIKRQ010000654.1:0-2513 GCA_044349155.1 Myxococcota bacterium | reverse complement strand
CGGCCACCGGCGTGGGCATTCTCGAGGTGCGCGCAGCATTGCAGGCGCAAAACGTCGAAGTCCCCGGCGGGCGTGTGACCCGCGGCGCGCGCGAAGACATCCTGCGCACCATGGCCCGCGTGGGTTCCGTGGAGCAGATCGGCGAGATCGTCGTCGCCACGCGCCCGGGTGGTGCGCAGATTCTGCTGAAGGACGTGGCCCACGTCGAAGACGGCACCGTCGAGGTCCGCGGCACCTCGCGCCTCAACGGTCAGCGCGCCGTCACCCTCAACGTGCAGAAGCTCGCCGGCGCCAACATCGTCGCCACGGCGGCGGCGGTGAAGGAGCGCCTCGAGCGCATTCGACCCAACATGCCCGCCGGGGCGGAGCTGATTGTGCTGCGCGACGCGAGCGTGTTCGTCGAGGAATCGGTGCACGAAGCGCGCTTCCACCTCGTCGGCGGGGCGTTGTTGGCGGCCCTGGCGGTGCTGCTGTTCATGGGCTCGTGGCGCTCGACGTTGATTGCTGCCGTGGCCATCCCCGCGTCGATCATCGCCACGTTCGCGGTGATGGATGCCTTCGGTTTCACGCTCAACAACATCACACTGCTGGCGCTGACGCTGTCGGTGGGTGTGGTGATCGATGACGCGATCGTCGTCGTCGAAAACATCCATCGGCACCTGCACGATGGCCAACACCTCAGCGCGAAAGACGCGGCGAAAATCGCCACGCGCGAGATCGCCTTGGCGGTGTCGGCGACGACGTTGTCGCTCGTGGTGATCTTCCTGCCCGTCGCGTTCATGAGCGGTCAGGTGGGCCGCTTGTTCTACAGCTACGGCGTCACCGTCGCGGCGGCGATCCTCGTGTCGCTGTTCATCTCGCTCACGCTCACGCCGATGTTGGCGTCGAAGTTCCTGCGCCCCGTCGACGAGCAGCACCTCTCGTGGCTCGAGAAAAACGCCAACCGCGTGATGGCACCACTGGAGTGTTGGTATGGCCGTGCCGTGGCGTGGTCGCTGCAGCACCGCGCCGTCGTCGTCGTGGTGTCGTTGCTGCTCGTGGCGTCGTCGGTGCCGCTGTACCAGACGGTGCCATCGGACTTTCTGCCCGAAGACGACCAGAGCGAGTTCGAAATCTCCGTCGAGCTGCCCACCGGCACGAGCTTTCTCGCCGCTGACGACGTCATCCAGGACGTTGAAACGCAAATCAAAACCCTGCCCGGCGTGAAGGATGTGCTCGTCACCGTTGGCGATTCACGCGGCACGGGCTCGGCCACGCGCGCCAACATCTACGTTGGCCTGGTGCCGATCGATGCCCGCGACCTCAGCCAGCTCGACGTCATGAACCGCGCTCGCGGCTTGTTCAGCAAGAGCCCCGACCTGCGCGCCAACATCCGCTCGCTCAACAACACCGGCATCGGTGGCGGCGGCTACGGCGGCAAACTGCGGCTCGCGATCCGCGGTGCTGACCTCGCCCGCCTCGAGGAGCTCTTGAAGACGTTGCTCGTCGAGATTCGCTCTGATCCAACGTTCGTCGACGCCTTCTCGCCGTCGGCCGATCGCCTGCCCGAACTGCGCATGACCCCCGATCGCAAGAAGGCCGCCAGCGTTGGCGTCTCCCCCTTCGTCGTCGCTGAGAGCCTGCGTGTGCTGGTGGGTGGCGAGGTGGTGTCGTCGTACAAAGACGGCGACGAACGCTACGACGTCGTGCTCCGCGCCGAACTCGCCGACCGCAGCAGCCTCGAGGCGATCGGGCGCTTGCCGATTTCAGCAGCGTCGGGCCTCGTCTCCGTCGAGAGCCTGGGCCTGTTGCAGGAAGCCCTCGGGCCCACGTTGATCTTGCGCCTGGGCGGCATGCGCCAGGTGTTCGTGTCGGCGAACCCAGCCCCCGGTGTCACGCTCGGTGACGCCGTCGAACACCTCAACGAGCTCGTGCTCAAAGCAAATCTGCCGCCCGGCTACGACACGGTGTTCATGGGCGACGTGCAAACCCTCGAGGAGACGCGCCGCGAATTCCTGCTCGCGCTGCTGCTGTCGCTGGTGTTTGTCTACATGGTGCTCGCAGCACAGTTCGAAAGCCTGCTGCATCCCGTGACCATCCTGCTGGCGATTCCGCTCACCGCCCCCTTCGCGCTGCTGTCGCTGCTGCTGCTGAAGGAGTCGGTGAATGTGTATTCTATTTTTGGAATATTCATGCTGTTCGGAATCGTGAAGAAAAACGGCATCCTACAGGTCGACACCACCAACACGCTGGTCGCCTCGGGCGTGCCGATCACCGAGGCGATCATTCGCGCCAACGTGATTCGCCTGCGCCCGATCTTGATGACCACGATGACGCTGATCGCGGCGATGGCGCCCATGACCGTGGCTCAGGGCCCAGGAGCCGCAGCGCGCGCGGCCCTCGCGAAGGTGATCGTCGGCGGGCAAGCGCTCAGCCTGGTGATCACGCTGCTGATCGTGCCGGTGGCGTGGTCGTTGTTCGACGACGTGCGCAAACGCCTGACCCCGACATCTCCATGATCGAAGATCAAGGAG
>JBIKRQ010000653.1:0-2516 GCA_044349155.1 Myxococcota bacterium | reverse complement strand
AGCTGTGCGCGTGAAAGTGGGTCGTGTCCGTGGCTGAGTCCTCCATCCTCGTCGTCAACTGCGGCAGCTCCAGCGTGAAGGCCGATGCCTTCGATGCTGCTGCGAAAGAGCCGCTCGCGTCGTTTTCGATCGAGCGTGTTGGCACCGACGCCGCCACGCTCAAGTCCGACATCGGCGTTTCGTCGTCGTCGTCGTCGTTGGGCAAGATCGACCACGCAGGTGCCGTCGCTGCTGTCCTCGCCGCACTCAAAGCAGCCGACATCACCATCGGTGCTGTGGGCCATCGCGTCGTGCATGGTGGCAGTCACTTCACCGGCAGCGTCGTTGTCACCGCCGAGGTGCGCGCAGCGATCGAGGCCTGCAGCGCGCTCGCGCCGTTGCACAACCCGGCGAACCTCAAGGGCATCGACGCCGTCACGGCCGCTCTGCCAGGTGTCTTGCAGGTCGCGGTGTTCGACACGGCGTTTCACCAGACGTTGCCCGAGGCCGCGTGGCGCTATGCCCTGCCGAAGGCCCTCGCCGACGAGCACGGCTGGCGTCGCTACGGCTTTCACGGCACCTCGCACCGCTACGTCGCCGAGCGCGCGGCCGCGTTTTTCGCGCGCCCCGTCGAAACCCTCCGTCTCGTCACGCTGCACCTCGGCAATGGCTGCTCGGCGTGTGCGATCGACGGTGGCAAGAGTGTCGACACCACCATGGGCATGACGCCGCTCGAGGGCCTGATGATGGGCACCCGTGCTGGCGACGTCGATCCCGCGATCGTGTTGCAGCTCGCACGCGTGGTGGGGCTCGAGCAGGCCGAGAAGGTGCTGAATTCGTCGTCGGGGGTGCTTGGTGTTTCGGGCATCAGCCACGACATCCGCGACGTCACCGCAGCGGCCGATGGCGGCAACGCCGACGCAGCCCTCGCGCTCACCATGTTTGCGCGGCGCGTGCGCAAAACCGTGGGTGCCATGGCCTGTGCGATGGGCGGCATGGATGCTGTCGTCTTCACCGGCGGCATTGGCGAGCACTCAGCCCGCGTGCGCGCCGACATCTGCGACGGCCTGCGCGTCGTTGGTGCCCTGCTGCACGAGCGCAAGAACAACGCGTCGTCGACGGCGGAGCGGGATTTGTCGACGATGGATTCGCGCGCACGCATTTTGGTGATCCCCACCGACGAAGAACGCGCCATCGCCCACGACGTCAAACGCCTCGTCATCGACACGGTGGCCGCATGAGTCCGCAATCTGCTCCGCTGTTGTCGCGGGCCGAGCATTGGCTCGTGTTCAACAAGCCCGCTGGCATGACCGTCGTCGCTGGCCGTGGCGTGCCGCGCCCCACGTTGCTCGATCTCGCGATCGAGATGGTGCCTGGTGCGCGCCCCGTGCATCGCCTCGACAAGCCCACCACGGGCTGCTGTGTCATCGCCACGACGATCTTTGGCCAGCAGGCGCTGTCAGACGCGTTTCGTCGGCACATCATCGACAAGCGCTACGTCGCGATCGTCGAAGGCATGCCGAAGTGGACCACGCTCAGCGTTGATGCGCGCCTTGCCCGCGTCGACGAGCCCGACCTGCCCCGCGTGGGCGGCAAGAAGGCACCGCTGGCCATCCAAACCGTCGACGACAGCGGTGTGCGCGCGTTGACGCGGCTGCGGGTGCTTGCCCGCGGCCAGGGCTTCAGCCTCATCGAGGCGCGTCCTGAAACCGGGCGCATGCACCAGATCCGCTGCCACCTTGCTCACGTCGGTCATCCGATCGTTGGCGATCAGCTGTACGGCTCAACGGGGCCGTTCCTCGTCGAGCAGGACCTGGCGCTGCACGCCTTTGGCCTGTCGTTTCCGCGGCCCGAGGGTGGGCGTGCGTTCGTGACGGCCCCAGTACCCGATGGTTGGTGGACGTTCGCCGCCGAACGTCACCTCGCGTTGGGCGCGCTCGACGAGGCGAAGACGCAGTTCATGGCGAAGGCTGCGGCGTCGGCAGTGGCGCGTCCGACGAAGGCGCCTCCGCCACCGCAACCACGTCGTGGGCCGGGCCCTTCGTCACCGACGCCCGGGCGGCCTCGATCGACGAGCGCGGCAGCAGGCGCTCGATCCGGTCCATCACATCGAGGCGGTCGACCAGGTCGCTGATGTAGTTGAGCTTGTCCGTGTCGAGCTGGAGCACTTCGCACGACGTCCAGCGGGCAAGCCACTCGTCGTAGAGGTCCTGCAGCAGCTTGAGGTACGCGGTGGGGATCGCCTGCTCCATCGCGCGCCCGCGCAACTTGATGCGCTGCTTGGTCGTCTTGATCGAGCACTTCAAATAGATCAAGAGATCCGGCGGACGCAGGCTGTTCAGGATTGTCCGATAGAGTTCCTGATACAGATTCCAGTCACGACTGGACATGCGCCCGCTTTTGAACGCGGCGGTCGCGAAGATCTCGGCATCCTCATAGATTGTGCGGTCTTGCACCACGATCCCTGGCGTCGCCGACAATTCTTGATGCAAACGAAACTTGTGCGTCAGGAAGAACATTTGACTGTGAAACGCCCA
>JBIKRQ010000245.1:0-9476 GCA_044349155.1 Myxococcota bacterium | reverse complement strand
TGGTGACTACTGCACGTCGAAATCCTGCATCTCGTGCCCATTGTCCTGTTTTTGTTTCAAAGGCAGCTTCTGGCGGGCTCATCCCCTTCGCAATAGCTGCTTTGTATAGATCGAAATTTGTTTTCAGATCGCCGCCATTTCCCCAAAGTCCACGTACGCCCTTGACGTGACTCCCAAATGCGGCCAACGCTTCTTTAAACATCACATGCCCTGGCGGTGTTTGGTCGCTCTTCATAATCGCCATCACCAACATCCCCTCATCATCAACTTCAGCATAAATCCCTCCCTTACCATCACCATCTGAATACTTCTGAAAACCCTCTCCAGGCCTTTTCGTTGCATCAGAGTTCAATGTGCCAGCAGGATCAACGGAAGGCTTGCCCTCTTCCGAGGCGCGGAGCGACCGCATGCGTTCCGCCAAGCGAAGCTTCTTCAGGCCTTCCGGCGTCGAAACATCAGGTGAAGGCGGTCCTTCGCTCCAGCGGGTGACCTTTGGCGTCTCGGGCGCGAGTGGCGGTGGCTTCACCGCCTTCGCGACTGCCTTCGCGGACTTTGCAGCCTTCACCACTGCCGGAACGGCGAAGTCCTCGAGCGTGTCGACGAGGGCTTCCTTCTTCAACTCGGGATCATCGTGCTCGGCGGTCGCGATGACGACGGCGCGCTGAGTTGCACCCGCTGTCGCAACCAAGGTGCCACCGGCTTCCAAGCCTGTGACGGCGGCTCCTGCGGCGCCGGCAAATGCGGTGGTGCCAGATGCAACGCCGACGAGCGCGCCGACGCCACACCCCATCGCTGCGCCAAAGACTGCACGGCCCGCGGCGGCTGTCCAGTTCACATCGTTGCCAAGGAGCAGATCGCGCCCGATCGAGAGTCCGCCACCAATGAGCGCCCCGGCAGCCGCTGTCGCCAAACATCGACCGTCGGGGTCGGTGTACTTCGTCGGGTTTGCGCTGACGTACGTGAAGCCTTGCGTGGTCAACGGCTCGTCGAGCGAGCCTGCCACTGGGTCGAGGCTAAGGAAGCGTCCGCTGGCAGGGTCAAGCCAGCGCTGCTGCGCGTACGCGAGCCCCGTCGGCTCGTTGCTGTGACCAGTGAAGCCCACACGGTCGCCTGTCAGGCCGCGCGGTGGCCCCGTCGACGGCGTGCCACGCACGGCACCCCACGCGTCGTAGGCCGTCTTCGTGGCTATGCCGCTAGCCGGCAGGCGCACAACCACCGAGCCCAGCACGTCGTGACCGAACACCTCGTCGCCGACGGCGAGGCGCAAACCTGCTGCGCTTGTGTGCATCGCCAACGCGCCAGCCGTGGGGCCTTCGGCCTCGAGGGCGCTGGCACCCCAGACATAGCTACGATTCTCAACGTCGCTGCTGGTGCGGACGCGCAAGCCCTGAAAGTTGTAGTCGTAGGTCGTCGTCTGGTCGTTGTTGTCGACGACGGTGAGGAGGCGATCGCGAACGCTCCATGTGAACGCTCGTGTGCCCTGCTGCACCACGCGGCCCGCCGCGTCGGTGGTCACCGGCGAGGTTGACGACGACAAGAGATCGGTCACCGCCGACAAGCCGTCGCGCGCGTCGAAGCTCCACTGTGTGTGTGCACTCAGCACGGCACCAGGCACTGCGTCGTCAAAGGCAGCGAACGTCGTCGACGGATAGTTGTCGTAGCTCTTGCGCTGCAGGCGCGCGCCGTCGCCGCGCAGCTTGTAGACCTCGGCCTTGCCGTCGGGGTAGCGCACGCCCGTGAGCCGATCGGCGCGGTCGTAGGCGTAGCGCGTGACGTCGACACCGAGCGTCTCGGTGAGTCGGTTGCCGCGCGTGTCGTAGCCGTAGGCGTACGTCGTTGCGTCGGCTGTGCCTGCTGCCAGGGCGATGCGCGACACCTGCTTGCGCCCGTCGTAGTCGCGGTCTTCCACGACGACAGCGCCGTTCGTGATCGTGTCGAGCAGGCCACCCGGCAGGTACGCTAACGCCAACGTCGGCCCCGCCGAATTCACGATCGACGACACACGACCAAGACCGTCGAGCACCTTCGTTTGCGTCGTTCCCGACAGCGTGCGCGTCGTCGAGCTGGTGCCCACACCGTCGAAGTAGCTGTAGTTCACCGTGGGTTGGCCCGTGCGCGCAATCGACGTCACGCGGCTGCGTCCGTCGTAGCCGTATGTCGTCGTCGTTGTCGCGCGGCCCGCCATCTCGTGCAGCACCTGCAACGGCTGGTCGGTGCCCTCGTAGCTGAAGGTGCTGCGCTCATCGACGTCGTTGTTGGCGCGAAGTGCCGTGAGCTTCGCGGTGCGACCACGACCGTCGAACACGGTTTCCACGCGGTTCGACAGCGGGTCGGTCGTCGTCGAGGTGCCGTGCTCGTTCCACGTCGTTGTCCACGTCGCGCTGCCGCGCTGCCGCAGTGTTGGTCGGCGCAACGCATCGGCGTACGCCCACGACTGCGCCACGCCGCCCGGCGACGTCAGCGACGTCAACTTGCGATCGGCGGCGTAGCCGTAGCGGTATGTCTCGTTCGTCGGCTGCGTCACGCTCAGCAGCTCGCCACCGGGACCTGTGCTGTAGGTCCACGTGCTCGCTTCGGCATCGACGCCCACCGTTTTCGACGTCGGGAAACCAGCACCATCGAACTGCTCGACGACGTGGGAGAAGCCCTTTGTCACGCGTTGGCTCAACACGCCTGCGGGCGTGTACGTGTTCGTCACCGTGTGGCCGAGCGGGTCGAGCGTTGTCAGCAAACGACCAGCGAGGTCGTAGCTCATCGACGTGCTTTCGCCGCCGCGCTCTATCAGCGTGGGCAGTCCGGCCACCACTGTCGTGCGCGTGAGCGACGACGTCGACGAGCCCGACAACAACGGACGACCAACCGCGTCGGTGATTTGCAGATCGCGCACGCCGGCCTGTACCCGCAACGCCACGTTGCCCAGGCTGTCGAGGGTCTGTGTCGAGGTGCGCGACTCGCTGCGGCCGCCGCTGCTCCAGGTCTCGGAGATGTTCGCTGTGCGGCCCGTCCAGTCTGTGGACGTCGTGTACGTGTACGGAATGGCGCCGCTCGTCGTGAGCGCCCACGACTCTGTCGACAACGTTGGTCGACCGGCATCGTCGCGCGCGATGCTCTCGATGGTGTTGTTGTTGCCTTCGACACGCTGCCGCTGCTTCAGCCATGGGCCGTCGTAGTGCATCGTCGTCGTCACTGGCCCCTGCTCTTCACGCAACAACAACCCGCGGGCGTTGCTGGTGCGCACCACGGGTGCCGCACCTGCCGGTGGCGTCTCCGTTTCGGTGTGGCCTGCCGCGTCGTAGGTCCACGTCGTGACGTGGGCGCCGATCTCGTTTGTGCCTGCCAACTCGCGACGCGTCGGACGACCGAACGCGTCGAACGTCTCGGTCATCACGATGTCGCCACGCGACAGGTTTGTCGTCGTGCGCCGGCGTGGCGAGCCCACCGAATCGACCGCGATGGCGACGTTCTGCTCCGCGTTCGACGACGACACCAACGCACCCTGCTGGTCGTAGCGGTTCGTCGTCACGAGCCCCGTGGCATCGTCGGTTTGCGTCTCGGTCATGCCATCGGCAACGCGCGTGATGGTGCGCCGGTGCACCGAGGCGTCGGGCAACACCTCGTCGACGCGGATGATGCGATCGAGCCCATCAAGGAACAGCGTCGTCGTCTTCGTGCGCTCACCGACGTCGATCGACGCCGTCTCGGTGATGGTGACCGTCCGCTGCTCTGGAGTGTCGTGGTAGGCGCGTGTTTCAACGACGGTCAGCGTCGTCGGGTCCCCCTGGACGTCGACGGTGTGCACCGTGCGCGTGTGCTTTGTCATGCGCCCAAGGACATCGTTCCATTCGTACGCGTCGGTCAGCTCGCTGGGTTCCGATGACGTCGACACCACGCGACCAGCTCGGTCGTGCGTGAAGGTCTCGCGCACGGCTGTTGACGAGGTCGACTTCCGCTCGGTCACGCGACCGACGGCGTCGTAGATGGTTTGAAACACGTGGTTGCCGAACGACTCGCGCACCAGGTTGCCCGGCACGTCATGCAGGTAGTCGACGACGTCATCGCCGTCGCCACTGCTGCCGTAGTTCACCCGCGACGGACGCCCCAGCTTGTCCATGGTGGTGACCGTGGTGCGCCCCAACGGATCAGTCGACGTCGTCGACACGAGGTTGTCGTTGCCATCGAGCACGTAGACCATCGATGTCGTCAGTCCGTCAACGGTCTCGGCCTCAAGCGTTTGCGCGCCGCGCGCGTTGTAGCTGAACTCGCGGATGCTGTTGCGCAGCGACGACGTGATGCGCTGCAAACGGTTGTTCAAGTAGACACTCGTTTCGAGTTCTTCACCGCCCTGAAACGGCGACCGTCGTGTCTGCAAACGCTGGTGTGCGTCGGTCTGCTCGATGCTGCGCACAACGCCGCCCACACGCCGTGTCGTCGTCATCACGCCTGCTGCGGTGGCTCGCGTGGTTTGCGTGTCGATGTTCGCTTGCCCGTGACCTGGCACCGTGGTGCTGCTCGTTTCGCGACCAAGCGCATCGTAGACGCGGCGCAGCTCGCGGCCGGTTTCGTTTTCGTGCACCGTCGTCACGCGACCGAGGTCGTCGTACGCGAAGTGCCGCGTGATGGTGTGCAGGCCGTTCGGGTCGTTGGCGATGTGCGTGATCTTCATCGTCAGCGGTTGCCCGAAGCGTGGATCACGACCCGACCACTCGACGCTGTTGCCCGTCAGGTCGGTGCCGCTCTCCGGAACGCCGTGGGCGTCGTGGTGGATCTCGTAGCCGACGGGCGTTGTCGACGTGTCGATGCTCATGCCAGAGACGCTGCCGAAGGCGCTCACGTCGAGCGTGGCACTCGCTTGCGCGCCGCTGCCGGGGAACGTCATCGACGTCGGCACCGCGAAACGGCTGTCGTACGTCGGCGTGGTCACCTGTCGCGTCGAGCCACCGAATGGCTCCGCTGTCGCCGACGAGCCCACGGTTTGCGTGGCCGACGTGCGTCGATGACGAACGGCGTCGTAGTCGCTGTTCACAGCGTCACCGCTCGTGCTCGTGGACTGTTTCGGCAACACGCGCTTTGCGTCGGCGATGGTCTCGCCCTCGTCGTCATTCTCGTGCTTCGAGCTGTAGATGCCACCGCCGACCGACTCGCTCGTCAGCGCGCCATAGGGGCTGAAACCGAAGCTGTGTTTCACGCCATCGGGACGTGTGACGACGCGACCAGCATGGCCGCCGCTTTCGATCGTGTACGGCGCATCAACGCCCGGCGGCAGCACCGAGGTGACCACCTCTTGCGGCTCCAGGTACGCCGGCAACTCCGCCAACAACGTCGACGAACGCCCGTAGATCCACTTGCTGTGCAGACCTTCGGTGTGAAACTCGCGCGTCTTCACTTCGTTGCTGCGCGTGAGTGACTGCGAGATCGACAACGACGTCGACGGAAGCGTTTCGTAGATGTAGCGCCACTCAGGCTGCGGCGCGCGCTGTGGTTTACATGCCCCCAGGAGAATATTCGTTTTGATGGTGCGGTCGGGCACCAGGCTCGACGGTCCACACGTGTCGGAAACGGTGGCGGGCACGTCGTGACGGAACACCACCGTGTCGACCACGGTGCCATCTGTTCGCTCGACGTCGACGTGTGCCAGGCGCTTCAGCCCATGCATCGACACGGCGAAGCACAGGGCCGGGTGCAGCTCGCGATCGGTGAGGTCGATCTCGTCGTAGCTGAAGGTCAACGCGAGCAGGCCGCCATCACGCGCAACGCGCAGCAGATTGTCCGTGCCGTCTTCGTACGTGTAGACGATGTCGCCTTGCATGCCGTCGTCGATCGACGACAGATGCACCACACGACGACCATAAAACTGCGTGCCCGACCCCGCGCGCTCGAAGGTCACGCGCTGGCCGCTGCCGTGGTCTTCAAACACCGCCTTCAACGCCGGCACTTTCTTCGCCGTGCGCTCGGCCTCGGTGAGTTCGGCTTCCGTCACCGTCAACGTGCCGTCGATGCTCTTGTCGCTCGCGCATGGTTGGCCGTGGAGGCACGACGGAAACGTGAGCTGTTGTCCGCCGATGACGACGGAGTAGCGGCCTGACACAACACCCTCGCGCTCTTCGCGCACTTCTTCGGTGACGAAGCCGATGTGGTTGTGCGTGAAGCCAAGACCGAGACTGCTCATCTCGTGGTTCTGGTTGTTGTACGTGCGCACAAACTGCACACGAGCGCTGCGCTCGGGCACATCGAGATCGACGTCGCTGAAGGTCAAACGCCCATCGATCGGATCGATACCCTGCACCTGCTCGTGACCTGGTGCGTGCGGCGCGCGACTCTCCAACCGCGCGCGCGGCTTGCCGAGGATGACCTTCATGTCGGGATGACCACTGCGACGTGCGGTGAGCTTCACCTCGGGACTTGCCTGCGGATCGAGGCTGGCGCTCGACGCCGGCAGCGCCATCGACGCCACGAACGACGCGCCCGGCTCGCTCAACTGCTGCACCGGCGCTTGCCAGGCGTTCGCCACCCACGGCGACAGCACGTAGTTGCGACCGACGCGCGTGACGTCGATCGAACGCACCGTGGTGTTGTTGACGGCAATCTCCAACACGCCCTGACCGCTCGGGAACATCACGTCGTCGACGGTGAAGATGGCCTCGTTCAATCGGCTGTGCGGCGCACGGTTCTTGCGTTCGTAGCGTGCGCCAAGGGTCGACGTCGCACGGTCGGCGGTCATCAACGTCGTCGCCGACACGTGGTCGACGCGGTTCGACACACCGAAGAAGTTGAAGCGATAGAGAACGTTGTCGCTGTTGGTGCGATCGAAAAGCTCCAGGTACACGACGTCGAGTGCCGACACGACTTCGGGCAGGTACTCGCTGTCGCATGTCGCCGTGAGCTGCTCGCCGTCCTGCTTCATCGAGCACGCAACGCCGAGGTTGTCGCCGCCAAGGCGCACTTCCCAATCGTCGCGACCACCGGGGCGCGCGTTGGCCTCGGCGTCCTTGAGCAAGAGCGAGAGTGTGTAGTTGGCGTCGTACTCCGTCGCCGTGGCACTGGTGTCGCCCTGTTCCATCTCGACACTGCAGTTGCCGCAGCCGACTTCAACCTTCGGCTTCTCGACGGAGAGCACGCGGAAACGGTGCTCGCGTGTCTTGTCGTAGCTCGCGACGGTGCGAGCGCCGCCACCCGACTCGGCCTGCAAGCGCGCGTCGTACAAGGCCTTCACCGCAACCGACCGCTGCGGGAATCCGCGCAAGGTGATGTCGTCACGGAAGTCTGGCGCGCCCGGCAGCAGAACCTCGTCGGAGGCCATGATTCGCGCTGCGCAGCGGCGTGACCTGCTGCCGTCGGCGTTCTCGACGTTGGTGCAATCGCTGCCCGCTTCGCGTTCGGCCTGGCTCAACTCACCATCGCCGTCGGTGTCGGCGTTGCGAAACAACGGGCGCCCCACCACGTGCAGCAGGTGCACGCCGGTTGCCACTGGCAAGATCGTCTGTGTCGTCGTCTTGCGTGCGACGTGCAGCGTTTGTTCGTGCGCGCCACCTCGAATGTGGAAGAGCTGGTCTGTCGACGCTGCACCCGACAGATGCACCATGCGACCCGCGATCGGCGACACGCCGACAGGCACGTCGGTCAACGTGGTCTCGTCGTTGAGGCAATCGAGGTATTCGCGCGGCGTCGCGTTCTCATCGAGCTCGCTGCACAAGCGCTCGAGCGGCCGGCCGGCACTGCCTTCGTCGACGAGTGCTGTCACGCCCTGCGGCACCGCGGGACCACCGTCGATGAACCCGGCATCGCTCGTGTCGGTTTCAAGAATGCCTGCGTCGACCCTGTCGCTGATGAGTTCGCTGGTGAACCCGCCATCGACACCGCCGCCGCGAAGGATGCGTGAGCCGGGCTTCCGTGCGGATGTGCCGCCGTCGACGTAGTCGTCGTCGCGGGCCGCCGCCAGACGTACGCGCCAGCGTGAGCCGACCTTCAACCAGTCGTCGCCCGATGTCGCTGCACCGCCGCTGCGAATCTTGTTTGGCGCTGTGGCCGCCGCGAGCACGCCTGCCGGCTTCAACTGTCGCTCGACCGTGAGTTCAATCTCTGGCGGGAAGAGCTTGATGTTGCCGACAATCTCGACGACGTCGCTGCTGCGCGCTGCGTTGTTCGAATACGCGGGCACCTTCACGGTCTTCATGCCGGCGTAGCCGGTCGCATGGTTGATGGCGAAGACGGTGACTTCGTCGCCTTCGCGAATCACACGCGCATCGCCGATGCCCGCACGCAAACGTTCAGCCTTGGCGAGGTCGCGGGGACCAAAGCGCAAGCGCTCGTACTCGCCGTGGTGCGCCGTGTTGATGCTTTCAACAGCAGGCTTGTAGGTGGCAATAGCGCGGGTGTGGTCGTCGGCCTTGAAGAAGTGGACTTCCGTCAGGGTCCCTCGCGTTTTTGGCCTCGCGTGCGCACGCGCGGGAGCATCCGTCGACGTGAACGACGAAGCCAAAGCCAACAGGAACGCCAGAAGCGCCGACACCGCAGTGCGACCCTACCGCGCTCGCGTTCGTTCGTTGTGGGCCGTTTCAGCGCGTTTGCGCGGCGAGCATGAAAAGCCGCCAGGGAAGCGGCTTTGCGCTTCCCTCTTAGCCGCCGCCTTCGTTTCGTACCGCCAAAACGACGACGACGACCGAGCTGATGGGCTCGATCGTCGTCATGGTTCGCTCGGTCTGTGTCAGTCGTCGAGTTCGCCCATTCGCGATGTCCAGTAACCCGGCAGTCGCTTGTGGTGTTCGACAGCGATGATGAACAGCGTTTCATCGTGCTCGATGACAACGACGCGATACGGCCACGGCTTGCCGATCTCGCGCCGAAACGCACCGTACGACTCGTAACCCTTCATCGCTTTGAGTCGAAGGCTTGGTAGGTGCTCAACGACGACGTCGACCGCATCTGCGAAGCGCAGACCGACGCCCTCCGCGTGCCTTTCGTAGTAGTCGATGGCTTCAAGAAACTCGAGCCGCGCGCTCCAAAGAAAGCGAACCTTCTTGGTCACCGCGCGAACCGTGCACGAATCTCGGCAAAGACTTCTTCAGCCGGGACCGTCTTCGCCGTTCCGTTGCGAACACTCTCGATGCGGCGCAACAACTCAGCGTCCCACGCTGGATCAACGTCATCACCTCCAAGCTCGTACTCAATCGCATCGTTGGCGATCGCACCGATGACCTCGTCGAGGGAGCGCCCTGTGCGCTCAGCCAACTCCTTCATCTTCTCGATGTTCTCGGCAGGAACGTTGATCGTGATGGCAACCATGCCTGCACTGTAGCGCCCTGAACGGCCGTCGGCCAGCGCTTCAACCTGCATCTGTCGTCGTCGCGGTTCGAGCATCCGGAGAGCGGCTAAGGGACGACTTCGTCGTCTGCGGCTCTGCGCTTCACCTGCTTCGACACCGCTGGTGCTTGCTGCGCTGGGTGGGCCTTCTCGTATGCCGACTTCAACGACGTGATTGT
>JBIKRQ010000651.1:0-2525 GCA_044349155.1 Myxococcota bacterium | reverse complement strand
TCGACGTCGACATCGCCATCAAGGGCATCTCTGCCAACCTCGTGCAAACCGAGGAAGAGCAAAAGACGTTCAGCAAGGCGATCAAGGCGGCCCGCAAGCTGCAGCACCAGAACATCGTGCGGATCTACGACGAGGGGCACCACCTGCAGCCCAACCGTCGCTTCTTCACGATGAAGCTTCTCGAGGGGCTCACCCTTCGCAAGATCATCCGCCTGCGCCACGACAAGGGGCAGGCGTTTTCGCCCGAAGAAATCGTCCCGATCTTCCACCAGCTCGCTGCAGCGCTCGACTACGCGCACAAGCAGACGTGGCATGGCGATCTCAAGCCCGAAAACATCATTGTTTTGCCGGACTTGCTGAAGATCACCGACTTCGCGTTGGTGAAGGGCTTGCCGCTCAAGCCGTTTCTCGGCATCGCCAAAAGCCGCAGCAAGGGCTTTCCGTACATTGCGCCTGAGTTGCGCGTCGAAGCGCAGAGCATCGACGGCCGCGTCGACATCTACTCGCTCGGCGTCATCCTCGGCGAAATGCTCACGGGCCTTGTGTACGAGGGCCACTTCTCGCGTGCGTTTACGGCGGCGTTGGAGCAGTTGCCCACGCGCCTCGACGGCTTGATTCGTCGCGCGCTCGCCGAACACCCCGACGGCCGATTCGCCAAGGCGTCTGAACTCGTCAAGGAAGTCGAAGGCGCGCTCAACGCGATGGGTGGCACGCCGCTGCCTCCGCCCGTGCCGACGGCGAAAGAAGGGCTGCCGTCGCTGTCGCCTCGGCCTGCTGGAGCTCCGGTTCCGCGTGCCGTGCCACCGCCGCCGCCGCAAGAGACGAACCCGTCGATCGCTATCGGGCCGCGCCGCAAGGGCAACATCGAGGACGACGAGTCGTTGATGGAGCTGGGGGCGAGCCAGATCCTCATGCTGGAAAGCCAGGTCATGAAGACCGAGGTGCCCAGCCAGATCGACGACAGCATCAGCAGCAGCGGGCTCGACAACAGCAACGTCGACAGCGGCCTCGACAACAGCAGCCTCGACAACTCGAGCTTGATCAGCAGCCTCGACAACTCGAGCCTGAGCAACATCGACAGCAGCAGCGGCATCGGCCCGCCGACCGACGATTCGGCGTTGGCGCGCCGCCTTGCGAACATCGGCAGCAACCCCGACGACACCGTCGACGATCCGGGCTCGCGCGGGCCGGATGACGTTGACACCAACCCTGGTGCTCGCGTTCAGCGGCCCCTGCGCCGACCCAGTTTGTCGTCGGGCGAGCGCCCACCCCGCCCCGACGAGCTGCTCGAGTCTTTGTACGCCGAAGAGGGCGACGACAAGCTGATTCCGCCGCCGCTCCCCGACGACGACCAGTCGTACAACGCGCAGTTGTCGCTGCCGGGCGAAGACGAAATCCCGACGGAAAACCGGCTCATGCAGCCGCCCCGCGCACCACGCCATTCGGGGTTGTCGTCGGAGCTGTCGTCTGAAGGCGGCGATGCCGTCGACGAGAGCATTTCGGATAGCCAGATCAGCGCCAGCATCGTCGACAGCCAGATCGAGTCTGAGCTTGATTCGGGCGTTGGCGAGTCGCAGCTCTCGACGGCAGATGGTCGCGCTTCGGCCGTGGATTCGCTGGGGCTTGGGTCTGACGCGTCGTCCGACCTGTCTGATGATTCGTCGGCGGGTGGTGCGGCGATGCCGGCGCCATCAAACGGCAACGGCGGCCTCGCGATCCACGACGCGCTCACGGCACTCAAGCTGCACCCGCGGCCGGACCTCGTCGAGGATCCTGTGCTGCGTGATGCGCTCACCCGCACCGCTGGCACCGCGACCAACAGCATGGAACCTCCGGCGTTGCCGCCAGAGCCCGACGACGCAGACGACGTCGACGACTCCATGAGCCCGACCGTGACGCGCGGTCCGTCGGCAATGCCGGCGCCCCTGCCAGCTCCGCCGGCTGCGTTTGGTGCCCAGGTCATCGACGACATGGCGCCGCAGCGCCCGGTGACGCCGCCCCGGAAGCCGACGTCGTCGGCCCCGAATCCGTTGGCCATCGCTGCGGGCGTGGGCATTGCCGTGCTCGTGCTGCTGCTGGGGGGCCGCGCCCTGTTCAAGAAGCCGGGCGTCGTCGACGACGATGGCGCCACTGTCACCGTGCAGCCGCCGGTGGCCGCCGTGGTTGATGCCGGCAACGACGACACCGAGCCAACGCCAGCAGTGGCGGTGGATGCAGGAACTGCCGTGGCGTCGACGACGAAGCCGCCGCTGCCGACGGTCGTCGACCCGAACGCCGACGCCAACGAGCGCGCTGCCGCCGAGCAGCGGGCGCGCGAGGAGATGGAGCGTCGCGAACGCGAAGCCGCTGCCGCCGCTGCTGCCGCAGGCACTGGGACGCCGCCGAAGCCAGACGACACGAAGGTCGCTGTGGCCGAAGCCGGTGCATGCCCCGCGGGTATGGCGCGCATCGACGGTGGCTCGTTCTCGTTTGGTTCGTCGGGCTCCGATCCGATGCGCAACTTCGGCGAACTCGACGCCAAGACC
>JBIKRQ010000650.1:0-2526 GCA_044349155.1 Myxococcota bacterium | reverse complement strand
AGTTGCGCTCCCCGCTTCCTTCACGCCGGCCTCGCGGTCCGACGCTCTGCGGTTCGCTTCGCTCGCTGTGACCAGCTCACGGGTGGACTTTCACCTCCAAGATCGCGCCCATGCCGGGCGCACAAAAGAAACGAGGACGCCGTCGTGGCGTCCTCGTTGAGACCAGGCAGGCGCACACCTCAGAGGGTTTCGAGCTTGGTGCGGTCTTCCTCGGCGTAGGCACCGTTGGGATCGTTCTTCAGGTACTTCAGCAGCGCTTCCTTGGCCTTGTCCGTCTGGCCAAGCTCAATGAGCGACAGGCCCAGCCAGTGGTACGTCGACGGGAACTCGCTGGTGGCACTCAGGGCCTGTGCGTACGCCTCAGTCGCCTGCGTGTGGTCCGAAGCCTGCGCAAGCGCACGACCCAACCATGTGTAGACGTTGGCCTGAATGCCGGGCCCACGCACGGCGGCCTTCTCGGCGGCCTTCTTGAGGTTCGCCACCGCGTTCACGGCGTCGCCCTTCTTCATGTAGACCTTGCCGATGTCGCGGTAGACCTCGGCGAGGTCGAGGGTCTTTTGCACGGCCTGCAGGTGGGCGAGGGCGTCGTCGGCCTTGCCCTCGGCGAGCAGGCGACCACCACGGGCCAACGCGAGTTCAAGGTTGCCGTTGCCAAAGGCCTTGATGGCGTCGTCGTAGGCCTTGTCGGCGACGTCGAACTTCTTGGCGCGTGCGCCGACTTCGATGAGGGCCAGGTAGGGCGCGATGCGGAAGGCGTCGAGCTTGATGGCGTCGTTGAGCAGCTTGATGGCGTCGTCCCAACGCTTCTCGTCTTTGGCCTGCTTGGCTTCAAACAACGGCATCTCGGCGTCGTTGCGCAGCAACAAGCGCGCGGCCTCGATGTCGCGGTTGACCTCGCGGTCGTTGGTGCGAGCGCGCTTGGCAATCAACGCGCGACCCAGCGTGGCGTAGCCGAGCTGCTTGGCGCCCAGAGCATCCTTGCCGAGGTCGATCAAGCTGGTGACGTCGTCGAGGGCGATGGGCAGGTTCACGACGTCGTCTTGCTCGAGGATGAGCAGGGCTCGCAGGGCGCGCGCCGGATCGTGATCGAGCTCGGTTTTGATGGCGCCATCGAGCGCCTTGCGCGCGTTGAAGGTGTCGCCAACACGACGGTAGGCGCTGCCCGCAAACGCCAGGGCCGCGGGATCTGGTGCGTCCTTCATGGTGTCGGCGAGGCCGAGCATGTCGGCGGTTTTGCCCTGCAGCGCGTAGGCGCGACCGAGTTCGACGCGCACCGGCAACGGCAGCTCCTTGGGTGCACCAAGGGCGGTGCCGAGCGCTTCGGCGGCGGCGAAGTTGCCCGCACGACGCTGCTGAATCATTTGCGCCGCCACCGACAACGGGTGCGACTTCGCGACCTTGACCGCGCGATCGACAGCAGCAGTCAAGCGGTCGTCGGCTTCCTTGGCGCCGCGATCGCCCAGTGTGGCCAACGAGTAGGCGTACTGGCTGACGGCGAGGGGTTGGCCGTCGTCGATCTTCAGCGCGCGCTCGAGGAGCTCGAGGGCCTTTTTGTGGCCGCGCGTGGTGTCTTTCTTCACGAGAGCCTGCTGGTCTTTCAGCAGCTCCATGATCTGGTCCTGGCGCTCTTTGTGGACGCGCAGACCAACGATGACGCCGACGATCACGAGCAGCAGCAACGCGCCCAGACCGAAGGTAAAGCCCGCACCGAGCTTGCGACGACCGCCTTGCGCCTGCGGACCCGGGTAGCCGTAGAGGTTCTGCGCGTAGGCCGCAGCGAAGGCGGGGTCGATGTTGACCGCCTGCATCTGCGACAACGAGATGGTGGGCTGTGGCCCCGTCGACACCGGCGCTGCCGCCGTGCCGCCCATCTGCATCGCGGCACCCATGGCGCGCGCCTTGGCCTCGGCTGCTTTGCGAGCGGCGTCTTCGGCGGCTTCTTGTGCGGCCTGCTGCTCGGCGAGAACGCGGACCTCTTCAGCGCGGCGGGCGGCGTCTTCGGCAGCCTGAGCCGCCGCGATTTCTTCGGCGGTCGGGCCGGGCTCGAAGTCGATGCCCTTGGCCTTCAACTCGGCCTTCGCCCCCTCGTGGTGACGGTCGCGGCGCAGGGTGTCTTTGTAGCCCGCGATGGCCTCTTCGAAGCGGCCAGACTTCTCTTGCAGCTGGGCCGCAAAGAAGTGGGCGTCGACGTGCTCGGGGTTGGTCTGCAGAAGGGCCTTCACCTCTTCGAGCGCCTTGGGGATCTTGCCCTGCTCGGCGTAGACGCGGCCCAACAGCAACCGCCCCTCAGCGGAGTCGGGAAGGGCCTTGATGCCCTTTTTGCAGACGACCATCGCCTCCATGTAGCGGCCGAGCTGGAGGTACGCGTTCGTGAGAGCGACGAACGCCTTTGGATCGGCGGCGAATGCCATCTCCAGTTGCGAGAGATCTTGCTGCGGGTTTTCGCTCATGGTCGTCGACGGTCCTGTTCGGTCCCTGAGACGGGCTGGGGAAAAGTCGGGCCGACTCTGCTGGAACAGTGTGTCG
>JBIKRQ010000244.1:0-9509 GCA_044349155.1 Myxococcota bacterium | reverse complement strand
TCGCTGGTGTTCTTGCGCGGCACCGTGACGCCCTGGGGGCTCGCCGAGAGCACAGACGAAGCGCCGCGTTTGCCACGCGGCATGGGAGGTGTGGTCATTCCGTCGCTGTCGGACTTGATGGCCTGGCCCATGGCGCCTCTTCTCTCGGTCGACTCCAACATCGTTCCTCCTCCGCGGCAAGTCGCTCGTGCAACGCTCCCACCTGTAGGGTGTGGTGCGTCTTCTCCCGCACACAACAGTGAATCAAACAGCGCCGATCAGTGCTTGATCAGCGTGGTGTGAAAAACGGGTGGCGGTGTGAGGAGCACTGAACCACGGCAGTGGCCCGGCCGTCAACCGCGGTTTGTGTGGTTTTCCGACGTGGGCACACAAGGCGTTGTGGATTCGGGGGGTTGGACCACTGGATCTAGAGGGGGCCCCGGATGGTGCGTCAGCCGCGATGCACCATGATCGATCGTGGTGGCGCGCGCGCGAGGTTGTGTAGCCCAACACATTGAATCTGCATTTGTTTCCGAACGGGGCAAAAATCATCGCCAGATCGTCACCGCGGAGCTTGTGCCGGCACCCCACCGAATCTTGGGCAGAAATCCGACACGGCGCGTTGGGGGCGTTGTTGAGACACACCGATGCAATCCAGCGGCGGCGGTGCGCAAAACGTCACCCCAGCGCCATCGAGGTGATCGGTGATCTCGTGACGTCGTGCGATCGCCGAAACGAGGCCCACCGACCGACAGACGAAGGCGCATTCGTCAACCGGCTTCGGCGTGGCGCGGCGGCGGCTCTGTTCGGCCTGCACAACAAAAATGCCGCGATCCAGCAGCGCTGAATCGCAGCACATAAATCTGCCGACGGACGGTCGTTCTACTGGATGATTCTGCTCAGCGCGCCAGTGGCCGCCAATGCTACAAGCACAATCGCAAAACCCGTGAGCGCCCCAAAGCCCAACATCGCCAGGCGCAACCCAAGGCCTGGCCGGTCGGGCGCTGCTGTGATGGCTGTAGGCACCCGCTCCTGAGCTCCCCGCTCCAGACCGCCCCGCTCAACGTACGTCGGCGGGGCCGATGGCACCGGAGACCACGATGGCGCCGGTGGCTCTGGTGGCGCGCCGAACGACGCGGGCGGCGGGGCAAACGCCGCAGGAGGCCCTGGCGTTGGCGCCACCGGGGCTGACGGCAACGGCGGCAACGACGACCACGCTGGCGGCGGCGACGACGGCACGGTGACGATCGGCTCGTCGATCTCGGTGCGCGGTGGTCGAGGGGTGGGCAGCGACGCTTCGAGCGGCGGCGGCGGGCCGACGTCGTCGGTGGTGAACCCGTGCAGCGCCGCGGCCACCGCCTCGACGGAGTTGGCACGCGCTGCCGTGATGCCCGTGCGGCTGACCGTCATCGGGGCTGGAACGTCGATGGTGTCGAGCTCGTCGCTTTCGGCGAGGGCGCCAGCGACGTCGATGTCACCAAGGTCGTCGTCGTCGATCTCAATTGAAGCGACCGGGGCTTTCGCCTTGCCAACCGGCGGCGACGCTTCGCCGGGGATGGTGCGCAGCTGCAGGTCGTCGAAGGTCATGTCGGACGTCGCTGGCGCAGGACGCGACGGCGGTGGCACCGACACCGATACCGAACCCGTGGGCATGGACACGTCGGGCACGCCCATCGAGCGCAGGTGCGCTGGACCTGCCGTGCGGCTGGCCGGCGGACGGCTCGTGTTGAGCGTGACGGGGTCGGGCGACGACGTTGCGTCCACAGGGGGCGTGGTGGCGACGATGTTGGTCTTTTCGTCGTCGATGTAGACCGGCTCGGCGACCGACACGGGGGCGGGCGCCTTCGACAACGGCGTGGTTGTGACGGCGGCCGGCACCGGCAGCGGCGCCTGCATCGGCGGCAGGGTGGGCGAGCGCTTCACCTCGACGGCGGGGGCGTCGGCCAACAGCTTGTCGATACGCTGGCGCACCGGGTCTTTGTCGGGCGGAAACAAGATCCGCATGAACTGGCTGAGCTGGGCCGGCCCAAGCGGCCGCCCCGTCGACTGCAGATACCCCTCGAGAGCGACGCGGACCTCGCCAGCACTGCGGTAGCGCTTCTCGCGATCCTGGGCCAACGCCTTCATGCAGATGGCGTCGAGAGCCTCGGGGACGCGGGAGTTCACCTCGCGCGGCGGCGTGGGCGGCTTGAGGCTGCGCTCGAAGATCTCCATCGGGTTCGTACCCGTGAAGGCCGGCCGCCCCGACAAAAACAGGTAGAGCGTGGCGCCGATGGCGAAGACGTCGGCGCGGGCATCGACGGGCTTGCCGAGGATGGCCTCGGGGGCGACGTAGCCGAGCTTGCCCTTGATCTGCCCCGCCTGGGTTTTGATGAGGTTGTCGCTGGCCTTGGCGATGCCGAAGTCGACGACCTTGACCTGACCCTCGAACGTGATGAGCACGTTTTCGGGCGACATGTCGCGGTGCACGAGGTCGAGGCTTTTGCCGTCGGGGGACTTGAGGCCGTGGGCGTAGTCGAGGCCGGCGCAGGCGTCGGCGATGATGCGGGCGGTGACGTCGAAGGGGACGGCCTTGTTGTGCGCGCGGCAGGCGCGACCGACCTGCAGCATGTCGCGGCCGTCGAGGTACTCCATCGCCAGAAACCAGTCCTGGCCGCCGCCTTGTGCTTTGGGACGGGGTTCGTCGCCGAGGTCGAAGATCTGCACCACGTTGGGGTGGTTGATCATGGCCGCGAGGCGGGCCTCGTTGACGAACATGCCGACGAAGTCTTCGTCGTTGGCGAGGTGGGGGCGCACCCGCTTGATGACGACGAGCTTTTGGTAGCCCGCCGGCCCCACCTGACGCGCGAGGTAGACCTCGGCCATGCCGCCTTGCGCCAGCTTGCCGACGACGGAGTAGCGCCGCAGAACCTGCGTGCCTGTGGGCAGCTCGTTTTCCGTCGACTCCACCGCCACCATGTCGTTTCCTTCGCGATCGTTGTCGTCGTCGTCGGCTGCGTGCTGCGTGCTGCGTCGGCCCGGACAGTAGCCACGCCGACGGCAGGACTTCAAACCCTTGACCACTGCTGCTCGCCGCACGGGCGTGTGCATGCACGTATGCAGAAGTGGGATAGTGACCCACCGCTGCTGCCGCAGGGCCTCGACGCCGCCGCCTGCTCCCGCTAGCGACGGCCCATGGCTCAGTTCAAAAAGCTCCTCGTCGCCAACCGCGGCGAAATCGCCCGCCGGATCATCCGCACCGCCAAGCGCCTTGGCATCGCCACCGTTGCTGTGCACAGCGACGCCGATGTTGACGCGCCCTTTGTGAAGGAAGCCGACGAGGCTGTCCGCATTGGGCCGCCGCCGCCGAAGGAAAGCTACGGCAACGTCGACGCCATCGTCGCCGCCCTGCAGCAGACCGGCGCGGATGCACTGCACCCGGGCTACGGCTTTCTTTCGGAGAACGAGACGCTCGTTGCTGCGTGTGAGCGCCTCGGCGTCACGTTTGTGGGCCCCAACGTCGCCGCCATTCGCGCGATGGGCAGCAAGATCGAAAGCAAGCTCGCGATGATCGCCGCGGGCGTGCCGGTGGTGCCTGGCCCCGTCGAAGCCCTCGAAACCGAAGACGCCGCCGTCGCTGTGGCCGACGCTGTTGGCTACCCCGTGATGCTCAAAGCGAGCGCTGGTGGCGGCGGCATCGGCATGTCGAAGTGCAAAAACGAGAAGCAGCTGCGCTCGGCCTTCGACGACGCCCGCAAAAAGGGCGAGATGTTTTTCGGCAGCAGCCGCGTGTTCATCGAGAAGTGCATCGAGCGGCCCCACCACGTCGAGGTGCAGATCCTCGCCGACCGCCACGGGCATGTGCATCACCTGTTTGAGCGCGAGTGCTCGATCCAGCGCCGCAACCAGAAGGTGCTCGAGGAGACGCCGTCGCCCCTCGTCGACCGCCACCCCGGCATGCGTGAAGCGCTGTGCGCCGCTGCGGTGAAAGCGGCCGCCGCGGTGGGCTACGACAACGCCGGTACAGTTGAGTTCGTCGCCGACGACACGGGTGCCTTCTACTTTCTCGAGATGAACACGCGCTTGCAGGTGGAGCACCCGATCACCGAAGCCGTGACGGGCGTTGACCTCGTGGAATTGCAGCTGCGCTCGGCTGCTGGCGACGTGATCGAGTCGTTGCCCGTGCAGCAGACCGGCCACGCCATCGAGCTGCGCGTGTGCGCCGAAGACCCCGACAAACGCTTCTTTCCCTCGCCCGGCACCATCTCGCTGGCGACGTGGCCGACGGGCGAAGGCATCCGCGTCGACGCTGGCGTGGAAACGGGTTCGGTGGTGCCGCCGTTTTACGACTCGCTGCTCGCCAAGGTGATTGGCCATGGGGCCACCCGCAGCGAAGCGATCGCGCGCCTGCAGGCGGCGTTGGCCGTCACCGTCGTCGAGGGCGTGAAGACCAACATCTCGCTGCACCAGCGCGTGCTGGCCAACGACGCCTTCGTTGCCGGCGATACCGACACGGGCTTCATCGAAACCCACCTCGGTCTGAAATCGTGAACGACATCGTCAGCGGCGCTGGCCTTGTCGTCGGCGTGGCCCGGCGGCGACGCTGTCGACTCGCTGCATCATCCGTGTACAGTCGCAGCCAGATGAGCCAGATGAGCGGGCAAGCATGAACGGCCACAAGACAGTCCACGACTACGCAACGACGGTGCGTTCGTTGACGCCCGAGGCGTTTGCTGCGCGCTATCCGCATCCGTTTTTGTTTGGTCGCGAAGTGCTCGAAGAAGAATTCCGCTTCTCGACGGTGGTCACCGACCAAAACGGCCTGAGCGACGTGCAACGCGATGGTGGTGGTGGGCCGGGTACCGACGTGTTTCGCATTCGCCACTGGGTCATCACGGTGAAGAAGCCCGACGACGCGCCCGCGCAAGACCGCGTGTTTTTGGGCCGCAGCGAAACCAACGACATCTGCGTGCCGCACAAAACCGTGTCGAAGCTGCACGCCTACTTTCAACGCGAAGCGCAGCCCACGTTGCGCTGGTTCATCGTCGACACCGGCAGCGCCAATGGCACGCGCCACAACGGGCTGCGGGTGCCGTCGCGCGCCAAGGTGCCGATCCTCGACGGCGACACCGTCGTGTTTGGCCGCTGCGTGTTTCAGTGGGTGAGCGCCCGCAGCTTGTACGACCGCGTGCAGGCCGTGACGGGTGGCTGACATGCGCACGCGAAGGCCGCTGACGTCGTGAACAGCTTTGTCGCTGTCCTTGTGGCCCGGGTGCTGGGACTCCCGCGCTTTGTTGCGCGGGCGGCGTTTTTGTCGGCGTTGTTTCACGCCTGCTTCGTTGGCGGCGTCACGCTCATCAAGTCGGGCACCAACGCGCTGTTCCTCTCGCGCGCCGATCCGGCACAACTGCCATTGCTGTACGCGGCGGTCGCTGTCGTCGTCACGCTGGTCACGGGTGGGCTCACGAAGCTCATGAGCCGGCGGCCGCTGAAGCGGTTGTTTGGCGAAGTCATCGTCGTCAACGCGCTGCTCGTGCTGTTGAGCACCATCGCCGTGTGGGCGCGTGTGCCCGGTGCGCCCGCGGTGTTGTACGTGCTCGGCGAGGCGACGGCGACGACGGGATCGGTGCTGTTCTGGTCGCGCTTGATGGATGGCTTCACCAGCCGCGATCAAAAGCGCGTCGTCGGTGTGGTGGCCGGCGGCGGCATGTTGGGGTCGGCCCTCGCAGGCCTGATGCTCAAGCTCACCGTCGGCGTCACCGGCGTGGTGCTGCCCATGATGCTCGCCGCCGTGATGTGGGTGGTGGCCCTGCCGTTGTTGCGCGCCCTGCGGTCACGGTCGTCGTCGCACGACGTCGATCCCACAGCGACGGGCACGGCCACCGCACCGCGACGACGTCCGGTGGGCATGCGCGAGTCGCTGCAAGCACTCACGGGCTCGGCGTACACGCGCGCTGTAGCTGGGCTTGTGGTGTTGTTGGCGGCCACCGGTGCGGCGTCGGACTTCGTGTTTCGTGCAGCAGCAGCACGCACCGGCAGCGAAGAAGACATGGCTGGCCTGTTCGGCTTGCTGAACGCCGTGGTGGGCATCGTTGTCGTCGTGCTGCAGGTGGGACTGACGGGCCGCCTGCTGCAGCACCTGGGCGTGTTTTTGTTCGCCGCGGTGGTGCCCGCGGTGCTCGTGCTGTGCTCGCTCGTGTACGCGATCGCCGACGCTGCTGGCGTGCCGTGGGCCTTCACGGTGCTCGTCGTGCTCAAGGGTGTGGAGATGGCGGGTGCCTACTCGTTGCACCCCGTCGTCGTTGCCCTTTTGTACAACCCGATTGCTCCCGAAGTGCGCTCGCAATCGCGCACGCTCATCGACGGGGCGATCAAAAAAATGGGCGCTGCTGCCGCCGGCATCGTGCTCGGATTGCTGTCGGCCAACAGCGGCGTGGTGTCGGTGTTCACCGTGCTCGCCACCGCCGCAGCGACGTTGGCGCTGTTGCCGCAACTGCGTCGCTTGTACGTGTCGGCCCTTGAAGCGCGCGTGCAAACACGCAGCAGCAGTCGGCGTGCGTTTTCGATCGACCCTGCCGACAAAGACACCCGCAGTGCCCTGGAGCGCGGGCTGCGCGATCCCGACGCCGACGTGGTGCTCGCTGCTCTCGATGCGCTGGGCCCCACCTACGAGCTCGCCGACGACGCGCTGCTGCTGCTGCTCGAGCACGCCGACGAACGCGTTCGCTCCACCGCCCTCGCGCGCGTGCCGGCCCGGCCCGACCACCGCCTCGCCGAACGCCTGCTGGTGATTGCGAGGACCCCCGGTGCGCGCCGCCCTCGCGCCGAAGCTGTGCGCGCCCTCGCGCGTGTGCAGCCTGGTCGTGCAGCAGACGTGGTGCTCGACTTCCTCGACGACGACGAACCCGGTGTGGTGTGCGCGGCCCTCGAGGTCGCGTTGCGCACACGCAATGACCGTCGGGCGCGCGAACGGCTGCAGAAGATCCTCGAGCAACTGGGCACGCTCGACCTCGCCTGGCGCCGTGAACTGGCCCGCCTGATGGGTGCGTTGCGCGATGCCCGCTACTCCGGTGCCGTGCTGCGCTTGATGAACGACGACGACGACAGCGTGCGCGGGCTGGCCATCGAAGCGGCTGCTCGGCGCGGCGATCCTGCCCACGTCGACGCGCTGATTCCACGACTCGGTGAACGCAGCACGCGCACCGCCGTGGGTGCAGCCCTCGTGCGCTTTCGCGATGGGGCAGTGCCCGCGTTGTCGGCAGCCCTCGACGACACCACCCTGCCCGTCGCTGTGCGCGTGCGCGTGCCCCGCCTTCTTGAGCGCATCGGCACCGACGCTGCCGCCCACGCACTGTTGTTTTCGAACCCGCGCGACGACGCGTATTTGCAGTCGCGCATCGCCGGCAGCCTCGTGCGCATTGTGGAGCGCAACGCCGACGTGGTGGTGGAACGACGACGCCTCGACGAAGCGATTGGCCGACGCCTGGTGGCCTACGCCGCCTATGCCGAAGCGGCCCTCGATCTCGATGGCAGCCCCCACGAAGGCCTGCGGCTGCTGAAGCGCGTTGTGGACGACCGGCGCCGGCAAAACCTTGAAATCGCACTGCAATTGCTGGGCATTCACCGCGGCATTGAACGCATGCGCGTGGTGGTTGCTGGCCTGTTGGATACGCGGCGGCAGGCGCGGTTGGATGCCATCGAGCTGCTCGATGCAACGTTGACCGCTGACCATTTGCGCGGCGACTTTCTGTCGTTGCTCGACGTGCCCGACAACACGCGCGCCGTGGCCGACGCCGAGCTGCGCGTGCGCCGCCTCACCCACTCACGCGATCCGCTGCTGCGCGGCATTGCGCAGGCCACCGTGGCGCGGTTGGCGTCGTCGTCGTTGTCGGTGCCGCCGACGACCACCGAAACGGCGTTGCTGCCCGGCAGCTTTGAACTCGAGGGACCAGACATGGCCGATGACCTGATCGAGCGGCTGTTCCTGCTGGAAGACGTCGACATTTTTCACGGGCTGTCGGCCGATGACCTGCTGGCGATTGCCGCGTTGGCCACCGAACTCGTCGTCGACGCGGGGCATGTGCTCTATCGCGAGGGCGATACCAGCAACAACAGCCTGTACGTGATTTGCGATGGCGTCGTCGAGCTCACCCGCCAGGGTCGGCAGATCATGACGCTGCACGCGGGCGAGAGCGCTGGGCAGGTGAGCTTTGTCGACAAGGGCCCACGCCCGGTGACCGCACGGGTGTCGGATGCCGGTTCGTCGCGGCTGCTCGTCGTCGAACGCGAACAATTCTTCGACCTGATGGCCGACCGCGCCAGCCTCATGCACGGCTTCTTTGACGTGTTGGCCAACCGCCTGCGCGCGCTGATCGACAAGGCCGGCGGCTCGTGATGACGACGACAACGGCGACGACAGCGACAACGGGCACAGAGTCCGCAGCACACGACGCAGCGTTCACGATGGAGTGCACATGAAGAAGCGACTGGGCGAAATCCTGATCGAGCGCGGGTTGATCGACGTCGACCAGCTGAACTCAGCGCTCTCGCACCAACGGCAGTGGGGCATGCGTTTGGGCACGGCGCTTGTTGCCAAAGGCTTCGTGGCCGAAGGCATGCTCACGCGCGTGCTGTCGGAGTCGCTGGGCTTTCCAATGGTGGACTTGAGCCGCATCGTCGTCGATCCCAAGGCGTTGCAACTCGTGTCGCGACGCATGTGTGAACAACACGATGTGCTGCCGCTTGGCATGAAGGAGCAGCACGGTCGCAAGCTGCTGTTTCTGGCGATGGCCGACCCGCTGAACGCCACCGTCATCGACGAGATCGCGTTTACGACCGGTGCGATTGTGAAGCCGGCGATCGCGCAGATTTCGTCGCTCGAGCAGGCGATCCGCCGCTACTACCTGGGCCAGCGCGTCGAGATTGCGCCGCTGAACTTTGAGGCGCGCCACAAGGCGACCGCGTTTGTCACCGACGAGCCGATGACCATCGTGGGGACTGGTGGCACGGGCGAGCGCGTCGTTGTTGGTCGGCAAACCCTCGACACCGCGTTGATCCAGCTCGACGAGGAAGCCGACATTCCCGTCGACGCGGTGATGCCGCTGGCCCCGTTCGACGCGCCCGCGCTGCCGCCCGACTACCTCGGCCAACGTACCGGCGTGTTCGCGATGCCGTCGCTGCAGCCCGGCGAGCTGGCCCCGCCCACGCCCACCACACCTGTCGAGGTCGCGGTGGCCGACGCCGACATTTTGGCGATGACGCGCACCGCCGACCACGAGCAGCTCGAGGCCCTGGAGCGGAAGTTCTGGGCGCTGATGCGGTCGCTGGCGCGGCGCGGATTGATCACGAAGGAAGAGTTTCTCGCCGAGCTGCGCGCAACGGAAGAGTGACCGTTTGGGTAGGTCTGTGTAGGGTGATGTCGTGCCGTAGCAATTCTCGAGTAGGGGCGCCGATCTCTCGGCGCCCCTCTCACAGAACCGGACTTGTGGATCTCACATCCGGCTCTTCGGGAACGTCGCGATTGCCCGAACCTAATCGGGCTCGGCGACGAC
>JBIKRQ010000649.1:0-2542 GCA_044349155.1 Myxococcota bacterium | reverse complement strand
GCCCGCATTGCCCCGCTCAAGGTGCTGCAGGCGTCGTCGACACCTGCCGACACGCTCCTGGTCCACGAGGTGTACGCGTCGGTGCAGGGCGAGAGCACGTGGGCCGGCGTGCCCTGCGTGTTTGTGCGCCTCACGGGGTGCCACCTGCGCTGCACGTACTGCGACACGGCGCACGCGTTTTACGAGGGCAACGTCACGAGCGTCGACGACGTGCTCAC
Source organism: Myxococcota bacterium (assembly GCA_044349155.1). Lineage (GTDB taxonomy): Bacteria > Myxococcota > UBA727 > UBA727 > VGSZ01 > VGSZ01. Next base: position 2,324 of record JBIKRQ010000649.1, on the reverse strand, counting down.
AGCCGTTGCGGCCTGGAACATCCCGCTGGTGGAACTGACCGGTGGTGAGCCGCTGCTGCAGCCTGCGGCGTCGACGACGATCACGCGCTTGCTCGATGCGGGCCACACCGTGTTGGTCGAGACCTCGGGGGCGGTTGGCATTGCCGGGCTCGACCCGCGCGTGCGCTTGATCGTCGACGTGAAAACCCCCGGCTCCGGCGAGCACACGCGGCACCGCTTTGCCGACCTGGCGCTGCTGAAGCCGGGGCTGGATGAAGTGAAGTTCGTGATTGTCGACGACACCGACTACGCCTACGCCAAAGACATCGTCGGCCGCGGTGTGATTCCGGCTGGCGTGACGGTGCTGTTTTCGCCGGCCGCGTCGACGACAACGCCTGCGGGCTGGCCGACCACGTTGGCTGAACGCGTGGTGGCGGATCGACTGCCGGTGCGCTTTCAGGTGCAGCTGCACAAGGTGCTGTGGGGCAACAAGAGCGGCGTGTAGCGCCCGGCGTTCATGCAGGTGTTTGCACTCCGAGGCCACCCGCAGGCAGGATGCGCGCATGCGCGGTCTTTCTCTCCTCGGCGTCGTCGTCAGCCTGCTGCTCGCAACAGGCGCTGGTGCCAAACCGCGGCTCGGTGTGCTGCTCGTGTTCGACCAGATGCCGATGTGGTTGCTCGAACGCTACGCGCCGTTTTTCGGCAAGGGCGGCTTCGGCGGCCTCGATGGCGCCACGTACAGCGCGTACTACCCCTATGCGGGCACGGAGACCGCCCCCGGCCACGCCACGCTGGCGACGTGCTCAACACCTGCGGTGCACGGCATTGGCACCAACACCTGGTTTCACGAGGGCAAGCCGCAGTACGTCGTCGACGACGACCGCTTCCCCATTTTGGCCTCGACCTCCACCGACCCCACCGCGCGCCTGAGCAAAGGCAGCAGCCCACGCATGTTGCTGGTGCCCACCTTGAGTGACGCCGTCAAAATCGAGAGTGCGGGCAAAGCCAAGGCCATCACCATCAGCTTGAAGGACCGCGCCGCGATCCTGACCGCCGGCCACAGCGCCGACCTCGCCATCTGGTACGACATCGGCCTTGGGCGCTTCACCACGTCGACGGCCTATGCCGACACCCTGCCCTCGTGGCTCGTCGAGCAAGGCACGCTGCTGCCGCTGCAGACGCGCACGTCGGCCACGTGGTCGCCGCTGCCGGTGCCCAAAGGCCTGGAGTACCTGGTGCCCGCCGACGATCGCGTGGGCGAAGTGGTGAAGATCTTTGGGCGCACGTTTCCGCACGACCTCAAAGACGTTGCCGACGACGAGAAGCGCCGCATCGCCTACCGCTTCACGCCCAACAGCATCGACGACCTGTACACGTTGGCCCTCGCCGCCATCGACAACGAAGGCCTCGGCGCCGACGGCGACACCGACCTGCTCGTGGTGAGCGTGTCGACGACCGACGTGGTGGGCCATGCCTACGGCGGCGACAGCCTTGAGGCCCTCGACACCCTTCGTCGCGCCGACCTCGCCGTGCGCAAGTTCGTTGGTGCTGTGCGCGAGCGCGTGAAAGGCGACGTGGTGTTTGCGTTGTCGTCAGACCACGGCGCGCCCGAGCTGCCGCAGACCATCGTTGGTGCGGGCTACAACGTGCCCGCCATCTCTATCCCCGACGTCGTCGACGCCGCCGATGCCGCACTCAGGAAGGCGTTTCCGCGCGCCGCCACACGCGTGCAGGGCTTCTTTTCGCCGCAGCTGTTCATCGACACGGCTGACCTCGACGAGGCCGGCCGCGACCGCGCGTTGTTGGTGGTGCGCGAAGCGTTGATGGCGATTCCGGCAGTGGCCCACGTGTACGACATGCGCCCCGGCCACCCCGACGAAGATGCCTTTCACACGTTCATGCGGCAGTCGGCACCACCCGAGCGCGCCGCGTCGATCTTTGTGCGGCTCGAGCCGCGCGTGGTGCTCATGGAAGAGCGCGGACAGGTCACCGGCACCGACCACGGCACGCCCTACACCTACGACCGTCGCGTGCCGCTGATCGTGGCTGGCCCCGGGGTTCGTCGCGGCAACTATGCCGAGCCCGTCGACGTGCGCGACGTGGCCGCCAGCCTGGCGTTCATGATGGGCGTGTCGCCTCCCGATGCCTGTCAGGGCAAGCCGGTGAGCGCTGTTGGCGCACGTGCGGACGGCTTGTGAGCGCGGTGTCAGATCGTCGGCCGCTTGCGCACGCCAAGCGAGCTGGCTGACAACACGAGCATGGCTGCATTTACGTTCGACATGTCGCAGACACCGCTGATCGTCGTGGAGTACCCCGACGACGTGCGCGCCAGCGACTACGACGTG
>JBIKRQ010000662.1:0-9552 GCA_044349155.1 Myxococcota bacterium | reverse complement strand
TCAAGCACGTGCACCCATGGTTGTGGACGTTTCACCTGCAACACCACGTGAGTCGCCACTACGACAGCACCCTCACGCTGCACACGCACGGCGTCGACGTGGTGGTGAGCGGTGCGGCGATGTCGGCGGTGTTGCTGTGGTGCGGGTTTACGAAGTTCTCGGTCGACGTGTTCTTGCTCTTGTACTTCGCGACCAACCTCTACAAGCACGGACACAGTCGGCTGTCGTTGGGGCGCGTCCTTGATCGGATCATCGTGAGCCCGGCGTATCACCGCGTGCACCACAGCCCGACGGCGCGCGGCAACTACGGCTCGGTGCTCACCCTCTTCGACGTCGTGTTTCGCACCGCGGTGTGGCCCGACGAGCGCGTCTTTGACGAGCCCGTGGGTGTTGCCGGTGTGAACGAAGCACCGTTCATCGACGAGATGCTGCTGCCACTACGGCCACGCGCTACGCCGCGCGTCGACTGAGGGCGGCAGCTGCGATGCTGGCGCGGTCGCTGCGCTCGACGACAACAGCACCCGCTGTGGCCACCGGTCTGCGCCCCGGACGTGCCACGAACAGCAACTGTGGCTCGATGGCCATCACCGACTTCAGGCTGCTGACGACGGTGTCCTGTTCTTCTTCGCCGCTGGCGTAGATGACGACATCGCAGTTGTTGTAGGTCGTGCGCGGTGCGCGCAACACGTCCTTGATGCTGCGTGCTTCGAGCACCGTTGCGCCCATGGCGCGCAGCTGGTCGGCAACACCACCGCGCCAGGCGAGGTTGTCGTCGATGACAAGCACGGTCTTCTTCGACGGCGGCACGACCGGGTTCATGGCCGAGGGCGCGAGCTGTTCGACGAGGGCGTAGATGTCGAGGCGGGTGGTTGCGCGGCCGAGCACCACCTGACGGCCGAAGCTGCCAGCAGGTCCGATGCCGCTCGCGTTTTCGACGGCGATGTTGGCAATGTCGATCACGCGGTTGACGGCGACGGCAACGGGGGCGGCGAACTCGAAGACCAGCAGGCTTTGGTGTGTGCCTGGCGGCGGCGTTTGGCCCATCGGCAGCAACCGCTCGACGCGAATCACCGGGATCACCGCACCGCGGTACTGCAAGACCTCTTCGCCGCCGACGCGCTCGATTTGCGTTGTCGCCACGTTTTCGAGGCGAGCGACCATCCCCAGTGGGACGGCACATTGTTCGCCTTCGCCACACTCGACGAGGACGTGAGGCTGCAGGGCCGTGGTGGCTTCCATCGCGACAAGGGCGGCGGTGCTGCTGCGCGTCTTGATGCCCGACATGGTGGCAATGCCTGTGACTTCGAGAATCAGCGCGATGCCGCCATCACCGAGCACGGTGGCGCCGGCGTAGCAGGGCAAGCGTTTCAGCCAGCCTGACAACGGCTTGACGACGATTTCCTCGGTATCGTTGATCTCGTCGACGAGCAGCCCGTAGCGCTGGTCGCCCACCGCCACCACCACGATGCTGACCCCAAGCCCTGAGGGCTTTGGCATCTTGAGCGTGTCGGACAACGACACGAGCGGCAGCACCTCGCCACGCAGACGAAAGACCGGCACGCCACACAGCCACTCGACGGCGCGCTCGGCGTTCTCCTCGGGGATATGCACGAGCTCGGTGAGGTTGACCTGCGGGATCGCGAAGCGATGGCCACCGCTGCGCACGAGCAACGCCGGCACGATCGCGAGCGTGAGTGGCATCTTCAAGCGGATGACGGTGCCGACGCCGACGGAGGAGTCGAGGTCGACCTTGCCGCCCGCGCGTTCGACGTGACTGCGCACGACGTCCATGCCCACGCCGCGGCCCGAGATGTCGGTGACCTCGGCGGCGGTGGAGAAGCCAGGCTGAAACACCAGGGCTTGTGCATCGCGGTCAGTGAGGCGCGCCGCTTCTTGCGCGGTGATCACGCCACGACGAATCGCGACGTCGCGCACCTTGCGCGGATCGATGCCGCGGCCGTCGTCGCGGATCTCGATCAACACCATGCCGCCTTCGTGGGCCGCACGGACGTTGATGCGACCGATCGCAGGCTTGCCAACGGCTTCACGCTCAGCAGGCGTTTCGATGCCGTGGTCGATCGAGTTGCGGATGATGTGCATGACCGGATCGCGAATCGCCTCGACAAGGGCGCGGTCGATCTCGGTGCTGTTGCCGTCGATGTGGACCGAGACCTGCTTCTTCGTCGTCGCCGACAAATCGCGCACCATGCGCGGCAGGCGCTCGAACACGCGGGCCACCGGCTGCATGCGGGTCTTCATCACCTGCTCTTGCAGTTCCGATGTCACGTGACTCAGACGCTGCAACGTCGCGCCCGCATCGCCAGGTTGCTTCACCGTTTGCACGAGCTGGTTGCGCGCCAACACGAGCTCGCCGATGAGGTTCATCAAGCGATCGAGCACGCCGACGTTGACGCGGACGGTGCCGCCATCGGTGGCTTCAGCCGCAGCATTTGCGGCCGGTGCTGCCGGTGCTGCAGGTGCTGCCGGTGCAGGCGCTGCGGGTGCGGGTGCTGCGGGCGCGAGTGCTACGGGCGCGAGTGCTGCGGGAGCAGGCGCAGGTGCAGGAGGCGCTGGTGCGGGCAACGGCGGTACGGCGACCAACGTTGGCGCGGGCACGATCGGCGCCGGTGCTGGTGGCGGCGCGACAGGTGCCTGCACCACCGGCGGTGGTGCGTGCACAACGGGTGGGTGCACCGGCGGCGGCATCAGCTCAGCGCGCGGCATGGGCGGCGCTTCGGCGACGACGGGGCGAGGAGGCACAGGAGGTGGCGCGATCAGCGACGGCGGCGGCGTGGGCACCGCTGCCGGTGCGTGCTCAGGAGGCGGCACCAGCTCCAACAGCGAACGTGGCGGTGCTGGCGGCGGCGTTGGCAGCGAGACGATGTCGGCGTCAGTGACCTGTTCAGGTTCAGCACCCGAGGCGTGCGTTGCCTCGTGCAGTGCTTTGACCAGGGCGCTGACGTCGAGTTCACCTTCGTCGTTGGTCTGGCGCACCACTTCGATCATCGTGCGCAGCGCATCGAGCACGCGCACCAACAGGGCGGCCTCTGCTTTGCGGGGCACGGGTGTGGGGCGGTCGCGGATGACGGCGAGGAGGTCTTCGCCGGCGTGCGACAGCTCGAGGATCCGCGGCAACGACAGGAAGCCCGAGGTCCCCTTGATCGTGTGGAAGTCGCGGAAGATGACCGTCGTCGCGTCGGGGCGGGCATTGCCGGACTCTGCGTCCATCAGCAGCCGCTCCATGCGTTGAAGCCCTTCGATGGATTCTTCGATGAAGATTTCCAGGGTCTCCGGGTCGCGCTCTTCGGTCATGTCTTCTCCAGCCCAGGCGAGTCGTCCGGCTCGCTGCGTGGACAGCCCACACGCGTGGGCCAGCCACCCCTCGCATCGGGTGTCCGACACGACACTTGAGATCCGCGGTCGTCGTCGTCGCGCTGCGATGCGACAGCCAGAACGACCGCGCGCGCGTCACGATGACGCGCGCGGGAAGATGTGTGTTGATGTCGGTACCGCGGTGCCGAAGTGCGACGGGCTCTGACATGTCCGCAGTTTCGACCGTCGATGTCGCCGTCGCGGCCTACTCCGCGGCGTGCGCGCGTGCTGTCGATCGACGCGAGCGCCTGGACCGCTGTTGTTGCGCTGGTGCCGCAACGCCAGGCGCACCATCGTCGGTCTTGAACACCGCCATCTGCTGGTCGAGGTGCTGGGCCTGCTCGCGCAGAGAATTCGACGCCGCCGACACCTCTTCGACGAGGGCCGCGTTCTGCTGCACCGACGCTTCGAGGTCTTCGATCGAGCGCTGCAGCTGGACGATGCCTGCGGCTTGTTCGTCGCCAGCGTCGCTGATCTTCGCGATCAACTGCGCCACGCCGTGGGCCGAACCCACGATGCCTTCGAGGGTCTTGCCCGAGGCGTTCACCAGGCGCGCACCATCCGCCACGCGCGACGACGACTCGGCGATCAGCACCTTGATTTCACGGGCCGCCTTCGCGCTGCGCTGAGCGAGGTTTCTGACCTCTGAGGCGACAACGGCAAAGCCGCGGCCTTGCTCACCTGCGCGTGCTGCTTCGACAGACGCGTTGAGGGCGAGCAGGTTTGTTTGAAACGCAATCTCGTCGATGACGCCGATGATCTCGTCGATCCGGCTCGAGGAACGCTCAATCGCCTGCATCGCCTCAATCGCACTGGCGACGATGGTGCGGCCCTCATCGGCCTTCGCGCTCGACTCATCAGCGATACGGCGGGCATCACGAGCGCTCTCGCTGTTGTGCTGCACCGTCGTCGTCAAATCGCGCACCGAGGCCCAGGTCTCCTCGAGCGAGGCGGCCTCCTGCTGTGTGCGGTCAGACAGGCTGGCGTTGCCTTCGGCGATCTCGTTCGACGCTGAGGTGATCACCGACGCCACGGAGCGAATCTCGGTCGCCAACGCCTGCAGATTCTCGGCAGACCGGTTCGCGGCATCCTTGAGGGCGGCGTACTCGCCGACGAAGTTGCCCGTGACACGGCCGGTCAAGTCGCCGTCGGCGAGCAAGCCGAGCATGTGCTTCGTTTCTTCAACCGGTGCCACGAGCGCGTCGAGGGTGTGGTTCACGCCCTCCATCACGCGGCGGAAGTCGCCCGCGTGACGGCCGAGGTCGGCGCGCGCATGCAGGTCGCCAGCGACGGCGGCGTGCGAGAGGTGTTCGGCGTCCTCGACGAGTTGGCGCACAGCGTTGCTGCAGCTGTTGACGTTGTTGCGCAGCTTTTCAAAGGCGCCGTTGTACTGCGCGTTGATCGGCGGGGGCACGTCGCCCTTCGACAGCCGCTCGAGGTTCTGTGCGGCCACCGTGAGCGGCGCGACCAGCGCGTCGAGCATCTGGTTCATGCCAGCACCGATGCGGCGCATGAAGCCATGGAAGCGTTGCGGATCCAGGCGGCGATCGAGCACGCCGTCGCTCGCGGCTTGAATGAGCGATTCGACCTGTGCCGCAGCGTCGACTTCCTCGGTGAGGTCACGCCACTCGACGACGGTGCCCACGCTCTTGCCGTCGCTGCCGACGATCGGGACTGACACCACACGATACGTGCGCTTGCCAATGCTCCGTTCTCGCTCGCCCGTGGCAACCTCGAGGCTGGCCAACGGTTCGCCGACCAGAGCGCCGCCGAAGCGGGGGAAGCTGCTGCGGAAGTCGCTGCTGTACCGGCCGACCAGGTCGTTGACGGCGCGGTTGGCGAACACGATCACGCCATCGGGGCCCGCCACGACCACGTTGGCCGCTGCCGTGTCCAGGGCCTGGCGAATGCGGAGTGCTTCGTTCTTTTCAGCAAGCATGCGCCCAAAGAGTTCTGTCTTCATCACGCGCAACGCTTCGAGCAGGTCGCCGACTTCATCCTGCCCGTCGACGACAATCTCGCCGTCGAGTTCGCCACGCGCGACCGCACTTGCATGGTCCACGGCCACGCGCACACGCGACGTGAGCTTGCTGGCAAAGCGACCGGCCATCGCAACGAGCCCGGCGACGGCGGCGATGAACACCGCGAGTAGAATCCACGACATGGTGGTCGCCGACGACAGCGCTTCGGCTTCGTCCACTTCGGTGACGAGGGCCCAGGGCAGACCGGCGAGCTTCACCGGCGACCACGCGCCCAACACGGGCTTGCCTGCTGGGCCAACATAGCGGCCGACACCGCGGTCACCTTTGAGGGCCGCGGCAACGGCGTCGGTGGCGATCTTTGACTTGAAGATGGTCGGCGTGGTGGTGAAACGCGACTGCGTGCGCATCAAGCCATCGGCGCCCACGAGGTAGCTGGTGCCGGTGGTGCCAAGCCCCGCTTCGTCGTTGACGAGTGCGTTGATGCGATCGACCGGCAGCTGAAACACGAGCACGGCAACAACCGCACCGTTGCGAACGATGGGCATCGAGGCGAATGCCGCCGGTGCGTCGTAGGAAGCGACATAGGGCGCGAAGTCTTCAAAGTGCACAACACCCGGCGCCAGCGTCTTGGCCTTCTCGTAGGCGCGAACAAGGCCGTTGCCTGCAGCCTGGAGCGGGTCGAGATGCGAGGCGAAGTCGATCTCTTTGAACACCGTGTACACGACGGTGTCGGTGGCAACGTCGATGACGAAGATGTCGTAGTAGCCGAAGCGATCGAGGTAGCTGCGCAAGATCGGGTGCAGGCGGCCATGCACACTCGCGTAGCTGTCGGTGCCGGCGGTATCGAGCAGGTGCTTCTTGCCAACCGGGTGCGGGTTGTTGGCGATGAACCGCTGTTGCGCGAACACGTCCGCGCGCGCCGTGGGCACCAGGGATCCAACGTCGGCAGCACGGGCCTCGCCGTTTTCGCGCAGCTTCGGACCAAAGGTGCCCGAATAGTAGGTGGCGACCTCGGCGCGCGCGGCTTCGATGGCGGCGGGCTTTTCTCCGTCGCCGATCTTCGCGAACGCCTCGATCAGTGCAGGCGCGCCCTGCACGACCATCTCGTCTTCGGCGAGACTGCTGGCCTGCGCGCCCACCTGGGCAAAGATGTTTTCAATCGCTCCAACCCGCGCGGAGCGAATCGCCTCGACGCGCGACGTCGCTGCGTCGCTGAGTGCACTGCTGCTCGCGACCTGCGCGACAACGGCGCTCACGAGGAGCGGAATGCCACCGGCCAACGCCATCGTCAGAACGAGCTGGCCGCGGAGACGGAGGCGATTGGGCTGTTGCGACATAGTGCACTGGAAATCGTCGCGCCGCGGCGTCGCTGAAGCGCAGATCACCGCGCAAGTGGACGTTTGACCGCATGACCGAGCAGTCGCAACACGCAGGCCGCCGCGTCACGAATGCCAACGACTTCGTCGGCTGCGTTCAGCTTGATGGCGGCCTGAGGCATGCCCCAGACCACCGAACTCGCCTGGTCCTGAGCAAAGGTGCGGGCACCTGCCTGGCGAAGCGCACGGAGGCCCTCAGCGCCGTCTGCGCCCATGCCGGTGAGCAGACCCGCCACCACGGGCGTCGTTGCTGAGACCGAAGGCACGAGGGACTCAAACATCAGATCCACGCTGGGGGCGTGGTGGTTGTGGCGCGCCTCGTCGGTGACGCGCAGGCGTCGCTTGTCGGCCTTGGTTTGCACACGCAGCTGTTTGCCGCCGGGCGCGACGTAGGCGTGGCCCGCGACCAACAGATCGCCGTCGGCGGCCTCGCTCACGCGCACAGCACTCAGCTTGTCGAGCGTCGCTGCGAACGCTGTCGAAAAATACGCCGGGATGTGTTGCACGATGACAATCGGCGGCACCTCGGCGGGCAGGGCGCGAAAAATCTGCTGCAGCGCTTCGGTGCCGCCTGTCGATGCACCGATCGCAATCACGGCTCCGGCGGGGAACGCGGGCGCGCGCAACGCAGGTTGGACGTCGGGCTCGACACGACGGTGTGGCCGCTTCGCCTGGGCCGCGCACAGCACCTTCTCGGCGATCTCGTCGTGAAACGCGATGACTTCGGCGGCAGATGTGGGCTTCAACACCACGTCGAGAGCGCCCAACTCGAAAGCGGCGAGGGCGGCGGGCGCGCGCTCGGCCGTGAGCGTCGACACCATGATCACCGGCATCGGCCGCAGACGCATCAGGTTCTCGAGGAACTGCAGGCCGTTCATGCCCGGCATCTCGATGTCGAGGGTGAGCACGTCGGGAGATTGTTCCTTGATGAGCGTGCGGGCCTGATCGGCGTTGGCGGCTTCGCCCACGACCTCGACACCTCGGCGCTCCAAACCAAGCGACAGCATGCGACGCATCGCAGCCGAGTCGTCGACGATCACGACGCGGGGAGGACGGGGTTCGTCGTTCAAAACAGCTCCACGTTGCCTGTTTGCGGCGCTTTGAGTTGTGCGCGGTACGACGCCTCACGCTGATCAAGGTCGCGGGTCATTTCGCCGAGGGCCTTCACGCGCACCACACCTTCGGCGGTGCGAAAGTGGACGCGCCGCGGTCGGTTGCCACCAACATCGAGCCCGACCAGTGCGAGGCCTTCTTCGGCGAGGAAAGACTTGGCGAAGGCGATGTTGCCAGCACCAATGTCGGTGCCATCGGCCCACATACGACCGCCGCCGACGAGTTTGACCGTCATGTTCTGACGACGAGCGCCAAGGCGAAGCATCTCGTTGACGAGCGCTTCCATCGCGTACACGCCGTAGCGAGCCGACGAGCCGTTGTCGGCTCGAAAGTCGCCTGGGAGCATGTAGTGGTTCATGCCTGCCACGCCGGCGATCGCATCCTTGATGCAAGCCGACACGCACGAGCCCAGCACGGTGATGATCACCTCGTTGGTCGTGGTGACATACAGCTCGCCTGGGCCAATGGTGATGCCCCAGGCGTTGTCGACTTCGGACCACCGACGTTGTGTGCCGCTGACGAGCGCGATGCTCATGACGACACCTTCGTGAAGGTGGTGCGGTTGCTGGGCCGAATGCGTTCTTCGCTCGCCGGCGGACTCTCTGAGTGCCCCAGAAACAAGGTGCCGCCCACTTTGAGCGCGTCGACAAAGCGCCGCACGAGGCCCTCTTGTCGATCGCGGTCGAAGTAGATCAAGGCATTGCGGCAGAAGACGACGTCGAGGTTCGACATCGTGTTGGGCCAGGGCTCGAACAAGTTGAGTTGGTGAAAGGCGATGAGTTGGCGCAGATGCGACTTCGCGCGCGCCGAGCCACTGTTCTTGCCAAGCCCACGTTCGAAGTGTCGGCGGTACGGCTCGTCGATCGCCTCGACGGCATCCAGCGGGTACACGCCCTGCGTTCCGGTGCGAATCACATCGGTATCGATGTCGGTGGCCAGCACAGAAGAGTTCGCGCGTGCCGCCGAGGGCAGGTGCTCCGCCAGGACCGCAGCAATCGTGTAGGGCTCTTCACCCGACGAGCAGGCGGCTGACCACACCTTCAGCCCACCAGTGGCGCGCGCAGCGATCTTCGAGAGCACATCGAAGTGGTGGGCCTCGCGGAAGAACGAGGTGACATGGGTGGTGAGTGCGTTGATGAACGCTTGCCGTTCAACAGCGTCGTCCTCGACCACTTTGCGGTACGCCATGAACGACGACAGGTTGAGCGCACGCAGTCGGCGCACGAGACGGTTGTGCACGAGGCTGCGTTTCGTGGGGGTCAACTGCAGGCCCGCCCAGCGCAGCGCACGGTCACAGACCCAGGCAAAGTCGGCGTCGTTGAAGCCGAAGTCGTCTTCAAGACTGCTGCGGGGCTCGGCTTGCATCGCTCACTGCATCGACCGACAGGCAGACCTCTGTAGGAGATCGACCTCCCTGATCAGTCGCGTGATCAGTCGCGATCACCGCACCCCTGAACGACAACGGCCCCGCCTCGGGAAGGCAGGGCCGTCGTGTGTGTTGTTCGCTGGACTAGCAGGTTGCTGAAAAATGGCGCTTTGGGCGCGACGATGACGTCGTCAAACTTGTGTTCGACGACGTCATCGCCGTTTCGGCGCTCGATTTCGTGCCTCTCGGCTCGTTCGCTGTTGTCTATGCGGTCATCAACCGGGCGATCCGCAGCAGGTTGTACGCGCTGCCTGTGAGCTGGGCAGCGAGGAGCGTTCTGGCC
>JBIKRQ010000648.1:0-2550 GCA_044349155.1 Myxococcota bacterium | reverse complement strand
TCGTGTTGCGCAGAGGTTGTGTGATGAACAAGCGCGCGGGCGTAGCAGCGTCGTCGACGGCGATGTTGACCGCCTTCGGTGCGCCAATGTCGGTGTAGCCAGGGCACAGCAGCCGTGCTTCGACGTCCTCATCGTCACCTTCACCTTCACCTTCACCTTCACCTTCACCTTCGCCCTCGCCCGATGGCTGCGAAAGGTCGAAGCGCTCGGCCTGCCGCACCACCGTGTTGTCAGCATCGACGCCACCCGCGACCACGAACACACCCGGGAGCATCGTGCCCACCAACGGCGAGCGCCGTGCCACGTTCAACGAGGCGCCGCGAGACGTGGTCATGCTCACCGGATCGATGATCTCCGTCGACGACAACGGCGTCCCTGTCGTGGGGTCGACACCACCCACCAGCAGAACCCGCCCGTCGGGCAACGGTACGGAGGCGTGTTGGGCACGCGGTTCGAGCAGTGGTGCAAGCACCCACCGCTGTGTGCCGTTGTCGACCTTCAAGACTTCGAAGCTTGTTGCGCCTGCACCAATGCCGCCCGCCACCACTGGAAAGACCGTGGTGTGCTGCGCGCGTGGCACGTTCAGATCGGGGACGCTGACGCCGGCATCGGCCTCCGCGAGCACATCGCCGGACAGGCGAAACGTCTCGACACGGGCGATGGGGGTTGGCGTTTGTGTGGGCAGCGCGCTGTCTCCGCCAACGACAACGACGACGTCATCGTCAAGGCCCAACACGAACACGCTCGCTCCGTGTCGCGGGACCGCCATGGCAACACTGCTGCTTTCGGTCTCGACGGTCGTCGCCAACACGCGCTCGTCCAACGCACACGTCACTGTGCGGTTGGCATCAGCGGGCTCTGGGCAGGTCACACCTCCTGCCGTCACGATTGGCCAGCCGTCGCGTCCAGCTGCTGCACCCGCGAGCACCCGCGGCACCTGCAGGGAGCTCATCTCCACCAGTGCCAAACGCGATCCCGCCGCACGGAAGGAGGGGACAAATGTGTCGCCGAACATGGTCTGCTGAAACGTCGTGCAGGGCACGTCGCCCGACGCGCAGCGCACAGTGCCGCCGCCGACGACGTAGTACGGGACGTGTCCAACAGACGCGGTCGCGCTCTGCGTTCGTGGTGAGAAATAGCCGTCGCTGGCGTCGGTCCACGTCGCGCTTGGTCCGAATCGAAGCTCAAGATCGTCGTCAAGACGGATCGCCATCACTTCGTCGAGCAGACTCCCGTTGCGATCGACGATGCCGAGCACTGCCATGGTTTGCCCTGCCGTGGCGCCCGGCAGCAGCGCGCCGGTGACAGCGAGCTCGAAGCCCGCAAGGTCCGCGTGCCCTTCCGTTGGACCCTCGCCTTCGCCTTCGCCTTCGCCCTCGCCCTCGCCCTCAGTCGGCGGAGCGGGTGCAGGACACGCGGCGCCCACACAGATGAGCACGCAGATGGCGGAAAGAAGTGGCTTGCAGGACATGCGCGCGAGTCTGGTCGAAATCGCACGCATCCGCACGTTCGAAGCGCGACACCTCAGCGCACAAAGACGCCGTTGTCGACGACACCGCTCGCGCGCGACTCGCGTGTTTGTTACGGCACGCATCCCGACAGATCGAGGACGCGCAGGTTGTGAGTGTGGAATTCAAACAGCCACATTCGGGTTCGGCCGGTGGCATCCTCGACGATCATGTCGCCAACCTGGCGGGCTCGAACAGGAACCTCGAACTGCGATGAGCCATCGGCAGCGAGCACATCGAGAAAAACGAAACCTGTGTCGTAGTCTGTCACCGCTGCGACGAACCCGGTGCCGAAGGGCTTCAATGCCGCCGCGCGCCCCGGCCGCAACCTCCTGACCAGGTCGAGCGTCGTCGCCTGCGACGACATCGAGCCGGTGAGCAGGCGCGCGCCAATCGCATTGTCGAGCAGCCAGAAGTCCTCGCCGACCACGACGAGCTCCGCGACGTTGCTGGTTGACCTCGGTGTGTCTGGCACGGTGAATCGCGTCGCTGCGCTTCCATCAAACACCGCCCCGTTCACCGTGAACAGGGCCACTTCGCTGCTGGTGGCGACGAGGAAACGGTCGACGCCAACGCGTTCGACGACCACTTTGGGGTGGTAGCGCTGGTCGTCCCCAGGATTCGTCGTGACATGTCCGACGCTGCCGACCTGTCGCGCCGTTTTGGGGTCGATGACACGGACGATGCCGCCGCGCTCGACGACGACGACAAGCCCCGGCGCGTCAGCGGGTGCGGGCGTCGCAGCGATAATGGCCTCTGCGGCTTCGTCGATATCGCTCATGCTGACGGTGTCGACACCACCGCTGTCGAGGTTGTGCACCGAGAGCGCATCCGCACCAAAGCTGACGACCCGACCGCCGTGCGCAGTGAGCTCAGGGCCAGCCTGCACCGACAGCTGATTTCGCATCCGCGTCGCCAGATCGATCTCGGCAATCGTGTTGCGCAGAGGTTGTGTGATGAACAAGCGCGCGGGCGTAGCAGCGTCGTCGACGGCGATGTTGACCGCCTTCGGTGCGCCAATGTCGGTGTAGCCAGGGCACAG
>JBIKRQ010000243.1:0-9590 GCA_044349155.1 Myxococcota bacterium | reverse complement strand
CAACACGCCACGAAAACACAAACGGGGACCGCGAGGTCCCCGTTGCTTTGTCGCTGGCGACGTCGTCCTCAGTACTTGTAGACGCCGCGGCCGGACTTCTTGCCGTACCAACCGGCGTCGACGTACTGCACGAGCAGCGGGCACGGGCGGTACTTGCTGTCGCCGAGGCCGTCGTGAAGCACACGCATGATGGCCAAGCAGGTGTCGAGGCCGATGAAGTCCGCCAACGTGAGCGGCCCCATGGGCTGGTTCGTGCCGAGCTTCATCGTGGTGTCGATGTCTTCAGCGCTGCCCACACCTTCCATCAACGCCGTGAAGGCCTCGTTGATCATGGGCATGAGGATGCGGTTGGCGAGGAACCCCGGGTAGTCCTTCGACACCGTGGTGACCTTGCCCATCTTCTCGGCGAGCGCCTTCGTTGCCGCCCAGGTCTCGTCGCTGGTGGCGAGGCCGCGGATGAGCTCGACGAGCTTCATGACCGGCACCGGGTTCATGAAGTGCATGCCGATGAAGCGCTCAGGACGCGACGTGGCCGAAGCCAAACGCGTGATGCTGATGCTCGACGTGTTGCTCGCGAGAATGACCTCGGGACGCGCCACTTTGTCGAGGTCGGCGAAGATCTTCTTCTTCAGCGCCTCGTTCTCGGTGGCGGCTTCGACGATGAAGTCGGCAGCAGACAAATCCGCCGTCGACGTCGTGAAGCGCACGCGTGCAAGCGCGGCGTCGGCGTCGGCCTGGGTGAGCGCGTCTTTCTTCACGAGTCGCGCGAGGCTGCTGCTGATGCTGGCTTTGCCCTTGTCGAGTGCTGCATCGGCGATGTCGGCAACGATCACCTGCAAGCCAGCCTGCGCTGCCACCTGCGCGATGCCAGCACCCATCTGCCCTGCCCCGACCACACCAATCGTAGAGATGACCATGTGCTGCCTCCCAGGCTCTCGACGAGAAACCAGCTTTCGCGGCGTTGTCGTCGAGGTGGATGTTCTTGAAGGGTGGGCGGGGAAATCTCCCCGCCTGAGCCTCGAAGAGAAAACCGGCTGTGCGGTTTTGTCGCCGAGGTGAGTGTTCTTGAGGGGTGGGCGGGGAAACTTCCCCGCCGCTGAGCCTCGAAGAGAAAACCGGCTTTGCGGTTTTGTCGCCGAGGCGAATGTTCTTGAGGGGTGGGTGGGGAAACCTCCCCGCCGAGCCGCCGACGTCGTCGGCTCGATCTCACCGACCGTGGATGAGAACCTTCGGCCCTTCGGCGAAGAGGATCTCGATCTTCGTGCCGTCCTTCAGCGCCGTGGCAACGCCAAGACCGAACGACGGGTGACGCACGATGTCGCCGGTGACGTACTTCAACGTCGGCGCGTAGGCGCGGGCGAGGTTGACGTCGCGGCCACGCATGAGGTCTTCGTAGTGGTTCGCCTTGACCTTGCCGGGCTGCGGCGCACGAGGACCACGCTCGGCTGCTGCTTCGCGGGCCTTCACCTGACGGGGCGCCTCACCGGGCTTGTACGGCTTGAACGCGTGCTGCGAGTTGCACGTGTTGCAGTGCACGCGCGCCGGCTCGGTACCCTCGAGGGTCTCGATGGTGTGGTGGAGCATCAACTTGCACTTGCCGCACCACGATTCAACGGTGCCGGCGATCTTGTGTGGGCCTGCCATATGGGTTTCCTCGACGAGAACGGTCGCCTAGCACGCCGTTGTCGTCCGCAAAGGGTCGATACTGCTTGTCGGGCAAAAAGGTGACGCCGCCACCCTGCGGCAAGAAGGACACGATGGCCACCAAGAAATCACCGACCTCGTCAACTTCCACGAAAAAGCCATCGCCTACCGTGGCAAACGCGACACCAGCGCCGAAGAAGAAGGTGGTCGCCAGCGTCGTGACGCCGACGAAAACGACGGTGAAAGCACCACCGATCGCCGCAAAGGCAGCGCCGAAGAAACCTGCTGTTCGCGCCGCTGCCGCCGCCGCGTCGACGTCACCGGCGACCGCGAAGCTCGCCGAGCGCCTGCGTCGCTGTCCCGAAGCGCGCGAAGTCAAAGTGCCCGAAGAGCGCGGGATCGCGGTGCGCTTGAAGACGCGCCAGCTCGAACTGCCGATGCTGGTCCACCTCCCCGTCGACGACGATGGCCTGGTGGTCTTTGACGTCTACCCGTTTCGGTTCGTCGGCATCGACGCGCAAAACACCGACTGGCTGTCGATGATTCGCCTCGCTGGCGGCGGCTACGTGCAGTTGCGCCTCGATCAAGACTTCGAGGACAAAGATGTGCTCGTGTACTCGTTTCATATGCCGCTCGCGTCGTTGAATGACGACGTCACGGCCACGGCGGTGACCACGCTCGTGTCGTTCGCCGAAGACAACTACGACGATGTGATGACCGCGACCGGGTTGGTGGAGCGCCCCGTCGTCAAACACTGACGGGGGCGCTTGTTATTCGGCGTTGTCGGCGGCGAGCTTGCGGGCACGCGCCAGCATCGGGCCGAACTGTTTGCGGTAGGCGCGGTCGAGCGACACGAGCTTTTCGAACGCGTCGCGGGCGACGACCCAATCGTGCTGCTGCATCGCCAGGGTGCCGAGGCCGATCAGCGCCGGTGGTGCGGTTGGGTCGGCGGCAACGGCCTCTTCGTAGGCGTGGCGGGCGTCGGCGCGGCGTCCCTCGGCAACGGCCCGCTCCGCGCGCCCAAGTGCTGCGTCACGCGCCTGCGGGTCGAGCGGCAGGTCGCCGTCGAAGCGCACTGTTGGCGCAGCTGGGGGCGTTGTGGGCGCTTCAGCAATGGGAGCTGTGGCCGGCGCAACCGGTGCCGACTCGCTCGACCCGTCGAAGCTCCCCGAGAACGCCAGGTACGCCACAACAACAAACCCCGCCAACAGCGCCGTACCGCCCACAATCACAATCACGGCGGCTGGCGTGATCGGCGTTCGACGTCGACGACGGGGTGCTGCCGGTTCGGCGGCCGGCGGCGGCTCGACCGTTTGGCGGTTGAAGCCATCCAGCGTGAGCACACGCGCAACGAGTGGCGATGCTGGCGCTGGCATTGGCGACGGTGGCGACGGCGCTTGTGGTGCAGCCCGCGCTGCAGGTTGCGGCGCCGGTTGTTGCGGCAGCGCAGGCAACACCGGCACCCTGGGTTGCACAGGCAGCGGCTGTTGCGGCGCAGATGGTGGAATCGCCGTCGACGACAACACCGCGGTCGACGGCACGGTCATCGACATCGTTTGCGCGTTCACGTCGGCGCGCGGGCGCTGCACCTGAGGTGTTGTGGCTGCCACTGGCGACACGGGCACTGAAGGCAGCGTGTCGCGGCTGACGGCAGGCATTTTGTCGAGCGTTGGCGGTGCGGTGCCGTCGGCGAAGATGCCGGGCTGCGCACGTCGAGGCACGTCGACAGTAATGCCGTCGGCGAACGGCGCCAGGGCCGAGGCGTAGCTGGCGGCGTCGGGCCAGCGAGCATCGCGCTCTTTCTGCAGACCTCGCCGCAGCACGTCTTCGAAACCGGGCGGCAGCGTGAGGCCTGGACGCTCACTCAACGGCGACGGTGCAGGTTCCGAGAACACCTTCACGAGGGTGTCGCGAATGCTCGTGCCCCGAAACGGCGAGCGGCCAAGCAACATGTGCCACAGCACGACCGACGCCGAGTAGAGATCGCTGCGGGTATCGAGCACCTCGCCACGCGCTTGCTCGGGCGACATGTACTCGGGCGTGCCGAAGATCGTGCCAGGCACGGTGAGGGCGACGTCGGCGGGATCGTTGGTGGTGAGCTTGGCAATGCCGAAGTCGACCACTTTGACGATGTCGGTGCGCCCCGCTTTGTCGGCGAGCATGACGTTTTGCGGCTTGAGATCGCGGTGCAAAACCCCCGCGCTGTGGGCGGCGTCGAGGGCATTGAACAGCTGCACGCCGATGCGGGCGACGCGCTCTGGCGTCATGGGCCCCGTCGCGCGCAGCTCGTCGCCAAGGCCGCGGCCGCTGACGAGTTCCATCGCGATGTAGAACGTGCCGTCTTTGTCTTCGCCGAAGTCGTCGACGTGCACACAGTTTTCGTGATCGAGCCGGCTGGCGGCCAACGCCTCGCGACGAAAACGCGCGACCAACTTCAGGTCTTTCGACAAGTGCGGCGCGAGCAGCTTGATGGCGACTTTTTTGCCTGTGGTGGTGTGCGTGGCCTCGTAGACCGCACCCATGCCGCCGCTGCCAAGCACCTTCGTGAGCGCATAGCGCCCGCACAGGGTGGCCCCGATGCGCGACTCGGGGCGATAGGGCTCAGAAACCGGCGACGTCACAGGACGCAGCGTAGCAGCACCCGCGTCGAGAGCGGCACTTCTGTGCACCTCGACGGCACCTTTTGCCGTGACGCAGCGCAGGATGGTTTAGCGACGACGAACAACGAAGGCGTGACGCTCGTGACGGTACGGCGAACCCACCATCGAGAGCGGACCGCAGTCGGTGACGTCGAGGTCGCCAGCGACGTCGGCCAGCAGGCGACGCTGCACATCGGCTTCGGCTTCGCTCTGGTTCACGATCACGAGCGCGCCGTCGACGTCGAGCAGGCCAACCACGTGCGCCAGGGTTTCGGCCGGGGCGAACAGCGAGCGCGGCAGGCCCCACGATTCGTGCGGCTTCTCGACGACGAAGGGCAGGAACCACGTGATCACGCTGTAACGGCCCATGAGGTTGCGCACGTCGAGCGGGAGGTAGCGCGTGCCGCGAAAGCGGGCCGCCATCGCTCGGCCATGGGCACCGCGCGTGGTCAGGTCGATGTAGCGACGGTGGGCATCGACCTCGACGAGGTCCCACGGACCCGGGCGAAACGTCGCCTGCCCCGGCAGGTGCGTGGCGTTCTTGGCGCCCACGTCGAGGCAGCGGCCGATGGGCAGTGCGGCGTCACCGAGGACGGTGTGAAGCGTGTTGAGGGCCCAAAACGCTTCGCGGGCACCGGTGAGCGACGACGAACGCGTGAGGGGCTCGAGGTCGTACCGGCTCTCGAGTTCGTCGAGGCGGGCAACCGCGCGCGGACTCATGTCGGTGCGGATCGTCGACAGGCGCAGCGGCGGGTCGAGCGACGGCACAGGTGACCAGGACAGAGCCTGACGAAGACGAAACGAGAGTTCAGCAGTGGCAGTCATCGCGGTCAGGCATCGGCCACGTGGCCGCCGACTGAAGCGAGACACGTTGGCGCGGTCGACGGATCTGCCACTGGCTCAAAAACGCGACAGAAACTGGTGCTGCCGCGGCGCCACTTGACTTTCAGCCAGCACTTCCGCGCTTGCGGAGCACGGCGAGGTTTTCTTCGAGGCGGTGAGCACCTTCGTCGTCTTCGGCGACCGCGAGCAGCGCACGGTGCTGGTCGATGACGGCCTTCGTCGACGACAGGAACTGCGCGCGCTGCCGTTTGAGTTCGCCGATGTCGCGCAGCAGCTCCGTGAGACGCTCCTGGGCGCGCTCGAGAATGCGCTCGGCATCGAGTTCGGCGCGGCCGAGGATGATGTCGGCTTCCTTCTCGGCGCCACGCTTGATCTCGTCGGTGACGCGCTGCGCGGTGATCATGGTTTCTTTGAGGGCTTCTTCGCGGCTGCGGTAGTCCTCGACGAGGCGTCGCGTCGCGCGTTGGTCTTCACGCAACTCGTTGTTCTCGCGCGTGAGCTTTTCCACTTCACCAGCGACGAGGTTCAAGAACGCATCGACCTCGGCCTTGTCGAGACCGCCGCCGAAACGGGTGCGAAAACGTTGCTGCTGGATGTCAAGCGGTGTGAGGCCCATGGAGGCACCATATGGAGCCACATGGCACCCGCAAAGTTTCTGACCCGCCTGCCCGAGCCGGATCAACAACCCCTTCCCGGCGCCAGCACCGTGTCCTACTGCCGCGCAATGACATTCGAGAACCTCCTCGTCGAAGACGCCGGCGCTGTCCGCGTCATCACCGTCAACCGCCCCGCCGCGCTCAACGCGATCAACCGGGCCACCATGCTCGAGCTCGGGCGCGCCTTCGCTGAGCTGCGCGACGCCCCCGGCATCCGCGCGGCGATCGTGACGGGCGGCGGCGAAAAGAGCTTCGTTGCCGGTGCTGACATCACCGAGTTCAACAGCCTCTCGCCCGACGAGGCGCGCGCCTACTCGCGCATCGGCCACAACGTGTTCGCCTCGGTGGCCGAACTCGACATCCCCGTCATCGCCGCGGTCAACGGCTTCGCCCTCGGTGGCGGTCTTGAACTCGCCCTCGCCTGCGACTTCATCTACGCGTCCGACAACGCACGCCTCGGTCTCGTCGAGGCCAACCTTGGGCTCATCCCCGGGTTTGGTGGCGTGGCGCGCCTTGCTCGTCGTGTGGGCACAGCGATGGCAGCTGAGATGATCATGAGCGCTGCCCAGGTGAAGGCCGACGAAGCGTTGCGCATTGGCCTCGCCAACAAAGTGCTGCCCCTCGCCGACTTGATGACGACGGCGAAGAAGACCGCCGAGACGATGGCGGCCAAGGGCCCGTTGGCGATTGGTGCTGTGAAGCGTTTGCTGCGCGAAGGCGAAAACGCCGATCTGCGTGTGGCCAACAGCGCTGAGCAGACAGCGTTTGGTCTCGCGTTCTCGACGGAAGATCGCCGCATTGGCGTGGATGCGTTCCTCGCGAAGTCGAAAGAAGTGGCCTTCGTCGGTCGCTGAGCACGCCTTCAACGCGCTGCAGCGCTCTGCCCACGCGCCGATGACGACACAGCTCAGTGTCGACGTCGGCGCTCTGCTTTTGGGGCCTCTTCTCGCGTGCACGCATGCACACTGCGGCGGTGTTCGGGCTGCGACACGTGTTGCACAACGCGTGACTGCGACACCTGTGTTGACGCGTTGCGCGCTGTCTCTGTCGTCGTCACCGACATGACACGAGCATCATCAGCGCAGTACCTCATGCGGCATGGCTGACGAACGCTACGCCCCCTCGCCCGAATTCGCTGCCCGCGCCCGCATCAACAGCGACACCTGGAAGTCGCTGGCGCTTGATGAAGTGGCGTCGTCGGCAGATGCCCGCCTCGACTACTGGTCGGGTGCTGGTGAAGCGCTGCACTGGCGCACGCCGTGGCACACGCTGCTCGAGTGGAATGCCCCCACGAGCCGGTGGTTCGCGGGCGGCACCCTCAACGCCAGCGAGAACTGCCTCGACCGACACGTGACGACGTGGCGACGCAACAAGGCCGCCATCATCTGGGAGGGTGAGCCGATGACCGGCGGTCGCCCCGCCGAGGTCCGAACGCTCACGTATGGGCAGCTGCACGAGGAGGTCTGTCGCTTCGCCGGCGCGTTGCGCAACCTCGGCGTCGAGCATGGCGATCGCGTCGCCATCTACATGCCGCTGGTACCCGAGGCCGTCATCGCGATGTTGGCGTGCGCGCGACTCGGCGCGACGCATTCGGTGGTGTTTGGTGGCTTCTCTGCCGAAGCGCTGCGCGACCGCATCCACGACGCTGCGTGCAAGGTGGTGATCACCGCCGATGGTGGTGCCCGTCGCGGTCAGGTGGTGCGCCTGAAAGACACCGTCGACAACGCGCTCAGCGACTCGCGCACCTCGAGTGTGACGAGCGTGGTGGTGCTCAAGCGCACCGGCCACGACGTGAACATGGTCGAAGGCCGCGACGTGTGGTGGGACGACGCTGTGGCTGCAGCAACGCCCGTGCGCGAAGCCGTAGCCGTCGACGCGAACCACCCGCTGTTTAGCCTGTACACGTCGGGCACGACGGGGAAGCCCAAGGGTGTGGTGCACTCAACGGCGGGCTACCTCGCCGGCGTGACGCGCTCGTACGAGTACGTGTTCGACCACAAAGACGAAGACATCTTCTGGTGCACCGCCGACATCGGCTGGATCACGGGCCACAGCTACGTGACCTACGGGCCGCTGAGCAACGGTGCGACCATCTTTCTCTACGAGGGCGCGCCGACGTACCCCGAGGCCGATCGCTTCTGGGACATCATCGAGCGTCATCGGATCAGCGTGCTCTACACAGCGCCCACGGCGATCCGCACCTTCATGCGGATGGGTGACCACCACGTCACCAGGCACGATCTGTCGTCGCTGCGGCTGCTGGGCAGCGTGGGCGAGCCCATCAACCCCGAGGCCTGGCGCTGGTACCACGACCTCGTCGGCGGCAAGCGCTGCCCGATCGTCGACACGTGGTGGCAGACCGAAACCGGCAGCATCATGGCCAGCCCACTGCCGGGGCACACGTCGACGAAGCCGGGCTCGTGCATGGCGCCCCTGCCCGGCGTCGACCTCGCTGTCGTGCGCCAGGATGGCTCGCGCTGCGGTCCGGATGAGCAGGGCCTGCTCGTGAGCCGCCTGCCGTGGCCGTCGATGATGCAGACCGTCTGGAACGACGACGCGCGTTTCAAAGAAACCTACTGGGTCCAGATGAAAGACCCGGTCACGGGCGAGCCCTGGTACTTCACCGGCGACGGCGCTCGCTTCGATGCCGATGGTGCCCTGTGGATCCTTGGTCGCGTCGATGACGTGGTGAACGTCTCGGGCCACCGCCTTGGCACGGCGGAAGTTGAAAGCGCGCTCGTGTTGCATCCTGCAGTCGCCGAGGCCGCGGTGGTCGGTCGCCCCGACGAGGTGAAAGGCCAGGGCATCGTCGCGTTCGTGACGCTGAAGGCGAACCAGACGCCAACGCCCGAGCTGAAGACGGAGCTCGCGAAGCAGGTCGCCACCGAGATTGGCTCGTTCGCCCGCCCCGACGAGATTCGCTGGGCCAACGCCCTGCCCAAGACGCGATCGGGCAAGATCATGCGGCGCTTGTTGCGCGAGTTGGCGACGAAGGGCCGCATCGACGGCGACGTTACGAGCCTCGAAGATCTCGCGTCGATTGCGGCGCTGACAGCCGAAGACTGATCGTTGCGTCGACAACGCCACACGACAACGCGCCCATCGGGGCGCGTTGTTGTTTCGGTCGAGCGTGACGTCGTTCAGGGCGTGAGCATGCGCATCATCGGGCCGAGGGCGGCGACGATCGCGGTGCCCACGCTGCGGTCGCCCTTCATGGACCACTGCAGCGACGGCAACGGTGCGCCAGCCAGCAGCCCGCGGATCTGTGTGGCGTCGAGGTTCACGGTGAGTTCGCGGGTGGCCTCGTCGACGGGGCCCCGCGCCACGCTGATGCTGCCAGCGCCAGCAATCTTGAAGTGGACGCACAAACCTTCAGCCATCGTCGTCACGGCGCGCGCTGCGGTTTCGGCATCTTTCTGCGCAAGCGCCTTCAACGACGACGCCCGCTGCTGCAACGCTGGTGCGCGCGGAAAGCCATCGACGGCGGCCTGCAGCTCTTCACGCAACAAAGACCAGGCGGCGACGTCGAGCCGTGCTGACAACAGTGGCCGTTTGGCGAAGCCCTTCTTGCCGCGCAGCACGCCGTGGTCGTAGCCGAGCATGAAGGTGCCTTCGCGTTGGAGCTCAACCTCGACGTCGAAGGCGACGGCTGCCCGCTGCGCTGTTGGGGGCCCAAGGGCGTCGAGCAGTGCGGAGAGCACCTCCGCGCTCAGCGCATCGACGAAGCGTTCTGGGACGGCGACCACGGCGGACTCCTGCAGGCAACGACGTGGTCAGCGCTCAGACAGCTCGCGGCGAACCCGCGCGC
>JBIKRQ010000242.1:0-9660 GCA_044349155.1 Myxococcota bacterium | reverse complement strand
GCCGACGACGCCAACGACGAACTCGTCTCAACAACACTCTCGATATCAGCGGCGGTTGCCGACGCGACAACCGCAGCCGTGGCAGCGGTCGCAGGCGTCGCCGTCGATGGTGCGTTCAGCCGCGTCGAGCGATCCATCACGTCAGCCTGAACAACGGGCGCCACCACGCCAAAGACCGTGGTGACCGGAACCGACGTCGTCGTCTGCGTCGTCTGCGTCGTTGGCGTCGCGGGCGGCGCTGCTGGCACGCGAGCCGGTGTGGGTTTGATGGTCGTCACGCAGCACGCTCAGCGTCGAGAAGGGCTTCGGCAGCAGCACGCACCGACGGGGTTGCGGTGCGGGCAACGAGGTAGTTCAGCAGCGCGCGCGCGGTCGACACATCGCCGAGCTGCAGCTGCGCACGCGCACACGCGAGGGCGGTGGCGTGGTCTTTGTCGTCGAGACTGATGGCTTCCTGCCAGGCATCGCGGGCACCGGCGAGGTCGTTGGCGGCCGCGCACACGTCGCCCACCACCACCCAGCCCGAGGCGTTCGTCGGCGACAAGGTCAGCGCTGCGCGGGCCAGGGCCATCGCGTCGTCGAGCTTGCCGTCGCCAAGGGCGGTGCGCGCTGCGGCAATGAACGCGCGGGCATCACCTGTGATGGGTGGCAACGCAGCGTGGACACCTCGGGGCGTTGGGCGTTTGGCAGTCTGGCGCTGGGCGGCCAAACAACCGAGCACGCGTCGGTGCTGCTCGACGACGAGCGCATCCTCATCCTCGGCGGCGCTCGGGGCAAAGCGCAGATCCTCGACATCGCCGCCTTTCGCGATGCGCGGACCAGTGGTGTGGCCGAGCAGCGGGGAGACTCCCACCTCGCCGACAGCACAGTGGTCGCCGTCCGTGTCGGCGACAGCGTATTTTCCGCGGCAAACAAGATCGGCGACTCCGGATTGAGTTATGTCGGTGGCACGTTCCTGGGTGAAGTGCTGTGTAGCGAGAATTGCAATGGTTTTGAGGTGAATAGGGAGTCCGAATCGACCGAGGTGTTTTCGAGCGGTCTTTCGATGATTGCAGCGAGCGACCAATTGGTGGTTATTTCGGGTGCAATGACCGATCGCTTCGGGGCGCGCATTGGGCCGCTTTCCATCGCCAGCATCAGCAGCGATTCGTTTAACATTCGGCCGGTTACAGGGGCGCAAGACCGCAGCAACGCGGCGCTCGTGGCTCCAAACCGCCAGCAGGTGCTCATCCTGGGTGGGCTCGAGTCCGATGGAGCGATTTCCAGGGTGGTTGAACGGTACGATTTTTCGACGCGACGTGTTGAGAAGATGCCGCCCTTGCCGATTGACCTCACGAACCCGCGCGCCACGATGGTGGGCGATCTTGTGTTGATTGTCGGCGACGAAGCCACCCCTCTTTTGATGAATCCTGAAACGGGTGAACAGTTTCGCTCACCCAGTGTCACTGCCCGCGCAGGCGCCCGCTTGGCGACGGCTGAGGGGGCGGTCACGATCATCGGCGGGAGCATCAACGGCACGGCGACGGCGATCGTTGAACGCCTCGAACTGGTTGGTCGCACCGCGCGCGTTGTCGACGTCCCGGGGTGTTTTTCGACGCCGCTGACCGAGAGCACGACCATCGCCGGCAGCACCGAAGGCCTTGCCGACGTCTTCCGCAGCGATCGCTGTTCCAGCATTGCCGGCGGCGTCGATTACGGGCGCGACGACCTCTATCGCTTCACGCTCACCGAACCTGGCTCCCTGCGCGTCGTCGACATGACGGACGACGACACGTACTTCGGCAATGCCCATCGTCTTGTGCTGTTGCGCGGCCAGTGCACCGACGACAGCGAAGACATCTACGACAGCGGCCTTGGCTTTGCCTACGAAGAGGTCGCCTGCGGCGACAGCGACGGCACTCTCTCGTTGTTTGCCGGCGACCTTCCCGCTGGCGACTACACCCTCGTCTTCGAGCACGCCGTCTTTGACCGCAACGACGACAGGGCGGCGTTTGAGGGGGCGGCCTTCTCGGCAACGGTGCTGCTTGGTCCGCCACTGACGTGTCCGCTCGACGCCTCCGACCCGGTCGACGACACGCCAGCCGGCGCCACGTTGGTGGTGCTGAGCGTTGGCGACGAGCCGGGGGCTGCTGGGCGCTTGTGCCCCGACGACGTCGACAACTTGATTTTCGAGCGCGGCGTTGGCGACGGCATCTCGATCGACGGCGTTCCGGCGGATTCGATCGTGTTTCAGCGCGCGGTGATCGACGTCGATGCGAGCGTTGCTGCTGGGCATCCCGTGGCCAGCGCCGTGGTCGGCGACGAGCTCGCTGACCTCGACGACGCCCCTGCCGGTGCCTACGTGGCGCGGCTTGCTGGCCCGGAGTCGCAGGTCGACTTCATCGAGTGGAGCGCGTTTTACTTCAGCACCTGCGAGCGCGATCGAGGCGACTCGTTCATCCCCGAACTCGACAACGCCAACGTTGCTTTCGCCGAGACGCTCACGCCTGGCGACGACACCGTGTTGCGTTTCTGCGCGGCGGCCGACCGCGACACGCTGATCATCAATCCCGACGGCAACACGGGGCCCATGTCGCTGCGCATTTCCGACGAGCCAGGCGACACGAGCATCGAGTTCTTCTCGATCACCAACGGTGAACTTGGCGAGCCGCTCGCGTTCGCGGTGGTGCCCGATCCGCGTTCGCTGTTCGACAGCTTCGTCGACCTGGGCGTGCTCACGGAACCGATCGCGATGCGCATCGGTGTCAGCGAAGACGACGACGTGCGCACGGTCGACTTCGCCGCCCTCCAACCCGGCGACGTCTGCGACAACGCGCTGCCCCTCGTCACCAACGCCGAACAGAGCGGCACACTGAGCGGCGACGTCGCCCGCTTCTCCGCCGACATCGACGCGGTGGTGCTCGGTGACTGCACCGGGTTTCGAGAGCCAGGGCGCGACACGGTGTTCGCCGTCGAGCTGGAACCAGGCGCGAGCCTTGAGTTGCTCGCCACGGGCTTCGACAGCGACACCGACAACGATGGCATCAACGACGGCGAGGCCGATCTTGCCGTCTACGTGCTGAAAGACTGCGACAGCACCGAAACGTCATGTGTTGCCGGCGTCGACGACAACGGTCGCGGCACGCCCGAGACGCTCACGTTCACCAACCAAAGCGGCGTGCTCTCGACCTTCTACGTCGTCGTCGACAGCTTCTACGGTGAAGTCTACTCATGGCAGCTCGAATGGAGCATCAGCGCACCGTGACCGACGTCGACGACCTCTCTGGAACCACCCTGGCGGGCCGCTTTCGCCTGCTGCGCCAATTGGGGCGCGGCGGCATGGGGGCGGTGTACCTCGCCGACGACCTCTCCCTCGAGGGCACGCCCGAGGCATCGCCCATCGCCGTCAAGGTCATCAAGAGCGCGCTGCTCGACGACGCCTCGGCAGTCAAGCGCTTCGAACGCGAAGCCGTCGCCGTCGGCAAGCTCAACCACCCCAACATCGTTGGCTTTCGCGGCACGGGCAGCTTCGGCGGCATCAGCTGGTTGGCGATGGAATTCCTTGAAGGCTCGTCGCTGCGCGAGCGCATTGCGGCCACCGGTGCTGTGCCATGGCGCGAGTCGCTGGTGATCATGGCGCAGATCGCCGACGGCCTCGCGGCGGCCCACGCGCAGTCGGTGGTCCACCGCGACTTGAAACCCGACAACGTCATGCTGGTGAACACGCCAACGGGCCCGTTGGTCAAGCTCCTCGACTTCGGCATCGCCAAGCAGGTCGACGCCGAGGCGATGACCATGACCGGCACCGGCCTCGTCGTGGGCACCCCGGGCTTCATCGCGCCCGAGGTGATCGTGGGCGGTGCTGCCGACGATCCGCGCAGCGACCTCTACGCCCTCGGCGTCGTCTGGTTCGAGATGCTCACGGGCAGCAAGCCGTTTGATGCGCCCACGCCGTTCGCGCTGGCGCTCAAGCACGTGCAAGAGCCGGCACCGCGCGTGAACGCGATCCGTCCGTTCACGCCTGTGCCGGCCCCCGTCGAGGCGGCGGTGGTGCAGCTGCTCGAGAAGTCGCCCGAGCGCCGGCCGGCCAACGCCGACGTGTTGCTCAAGCACCTGCAGGCGCTCATCTACGACGCCGACCACCCCCTCGAGCCCGCCACGTCGACACTGCGCACCGCGCAAGACCTCCTGGTCGACCAGAAGACCGAGACGAACTTTCAGTCGCAGCCAAACCTCGCGATTGCGCCAACGCAGCTGACGCCCGCCAACGTCACGCCGCCCACAGTGGTGATCCCGCGCGCAAAGACCACGCCGGTCGCCGCCATCGCTGGCGCGGTTGTGATTGTGGTGTTGGTGATCGCCGTGGTGGTCCTGGCGCTGCGCTCACCTGCAACGCCGGTGGCCACGCCAGCACCCACACCTGCGCCTACAGGCACCCCTGTGGCCGTACCTGTCGCTCCCCCGCCCGTGGTGGCCACGCCAACGCCGCCGCCTGTTGTGGTCGACGCTGGGCCGCTGGAGCCGGTGGAGCCCGAGCCAAAGGTGAAGAAGCCCAAGAAGCCGAAGCTGCTGCTCGACCCATAGCTGCCTGCTGAAACGGCTACTCGCAGGTGCTGGTGCGCACCAGGTCAGCACGGGTGAGGTTCCACGAGTTGTCGCCGTGGTTGCCCACGTGAAACGCGATCGGCGCGCCAGCGGGCACGTCGCGCGTCAGCACCACTTCTGGGCCCAGCACCCCGCCAGCGGCTGGGATCGGCACATCCAGGCTGACCACCACGTCGCCGTCGACGGCAAAGCCCACGTTGGCCACGGCCTCGGGAAAGCTCGATTGCGGGAAGTAGAAAATCTGCAGGCGCAACAGGTCGCCGGCGTGGGCGTCGACGAGCAGCGGCTGCGTCGCCGTGGCCCAACCGCAACCAAGGCGTGTGTCGATTTCGAGGGCGGTGGCATCGCCGATGGGCTGCACCTGCACGTCGTCAACGGTGCACAGCAGCGCGTCTGCGGGGGCGGGCCAGACCGCGTCGTCGGCCGGGTTCACAAAGGCCCAGCTGTTGACGTCGGCGACAGGCTCGAGGGTTTCACAGGTCGAAGGCTCCGCCTGACATGCGCAGACGGAGCAGGCGGCGAGGAGCGCCACCCGGGGCGCGGTCATCCGACTTTGCGCTTCAAGCTCCACTCGCCGAGCTTGCGGCGGATGGTGTGCTCCGACAGCCCGGTCACGCGCGCCAACTCGCGGTTCGACATCTCGGAGTAGTTGGCCTTGATGTAGCTGTTCGGGTCGTCGATCGGGTTGATCGCCTTGCCGGTCTTGGCCGCTGCCGCCGCCGCCGGGGCCTTCTTGTCCGCAGCCTTGTCGGCTTTCTCGGCAGCCTTTTCCGGGGCCTTGGCTTTGGCGGGCTTTTCCGCCGCTTTCTCGGCCTTTGCCGGGGCAGCCTTCTCGGCCTTCACAGGAGCAGCAGGGGCGGGGGCGGCGGCCTTGCGCACCACAGGGGCTGGGGCTGGCGGGGCCGGCGGCATCTTGCCCTTCGCGGCGGCGGCTTTGGCGGCCACCACAGGAGCGATGGCGGCAGGCAGCTCGACGGGCGGGCCCGCGGGCGCGCCCTTCTTGCGGCTCAAAGCAGCCTGCAGAGCAGCAGCAGCGGCGGCCGCGGCGGCTTCTTCTTCGCTGATCTGGGGCTCTTCGGGGGCGTCGGGCTCTTCAAGGGGCGTGATGCCCATGCGCTCCAGCTGAATCGCGACGTCGCCGTCGTTCATGCCGAGCTGCTCCGACAACTCCGACAGGCGCTTGTCGGCACCGTAGTCGCGCAAGTACGCCTGCACGTCGAGGGTGCCGAACTCGCGGTCGCCGCCCGAGAGGTACACGATCTTCAGGTAGCCAGGCACCGAACGCTGCACGCGAGCAAAGCGGCGGGCGTCGCGCTCAAACAGCATCGACCCGATCGGGTACGTGAGATGGCTCTCGACGGGGCGGCCCTTGGCGCGCTTGATGTTTTCGGCCGCTTCTTCAATCAGGCCGCGGCGCCAGTCCATGGCCGCTTCGCCGACCTCGTCAAAGCCGCTCTCATCCTCGCCCTCTTCCTCGAAGGCGCCGGTGGAGTCGTGGATGTTCTCAAGCTCTTCGAGCTGCTTGCTGTTGAAAATCATGGCGGGCCTGGGGTGACGGGCGTGTGAAGGGCCGTTGTAGCGGCGTGCGGCGCGGTGTCAACGATTCGACCAGCCATGCACACCGCCGACGAGGTGTCCGTCCACCACCGCCACGCGGTCCGCATGGACGACGTAATGCATTGAAAAGACAGCGAAATCAGCCGCGCCGTTGCAGCCGCAGCAGCCGGACACGCAAGCCCACCGAAAGCGGTGATCCAGCCCGGGCCGCTGCGAGCGTGTCGTCGTCGAGGTGGCGACGGCTGGGGGTCATGCACAGCAGGTCGGCGGTCGCTGCGCCATCGAGCGTGAGCATGTCGTCGACGACGCACTCATCGACCAGCGCAAAGCCGCTCGCGAGTTCTTCGATCGTGCGTTCGCGTTTCTCGTCGGCGATGCCGATGCCGCCCCAGCGGGTGCGCAGTTCGACGAGGTGATCGGGCTCGGGGATCGCCACCAGCAGCGAACCACCAACGGCGATGACGCGGGCCAGTTCGCCGACCCCGCGCGGCGCAAACACCACGAGCCCCACGTCGACCACGCCGTCACGCAGCGGGATCGCCAGCCGCGAGTCGCCCACCACGCAGCGAGCGCGCTTCACCGTGCGGGCCGCGAGCTTGACGGCATCTTTGCTCAGGTCGAGCCCGACGACGACGTGGTGCTCGCTCAGTGCTGCCACCACACCTGCCAGGTGACTGCCTTCGCCACAGCCGAAGTCGGCGACAACACCGTCCGTTGTGTCGTCGAGTGCCTGGGCCGTCGACGTGGCGAGTGCTGTGGTGAGTGCCCGGTAGTGGCCCGCCTGCAAAAAGCGTCGACGCGCCTGCAGCATCTCAGCACTGTCGCCGACGACGCGGGTTTTGCCATGGCCCGCGGGCAACAGGTGCACGGTGCCATCGCGGCCCACGTCGAAGCTGTGGTGGCGGTCGCAGCGCCACGTCATCGACGGCGACGTCACCTCCTGCAGGGGCAGGGCGCACACGGGGCAGCGAAACAGGTCGGCAGACGCAGCAGGCATGACGGCCCGGCTTCTTTCACGCTGTTCGGTGTTTGCCCACGCACGCCATCGATCTGTTCGTTGACGCCGTCGTTTTTCATTTTCGCCGTGGCTGGTGTCCAATGGCGCATGAGCCACCTCCGAAGCACACTCCACAGCACGCTGCGACTGCTCGTTGTGCTGTGTCTGTCGCTGGGCGCGTCGCTGATCCACGCCAAACCCGTGGGCCCGCGCCTGTTTTGCAGCCACTACCCCGACGTGCCCGCCTGCCGGGGCGCCGTCGTCGCCTGCACCGGTTGCCACACCGCAGCCCCCGAGCTGAACGACTACGGCAGCGCTGTCGCATCAGCACTCACTGGGGCCTACGAAGACACCATCGACGAGGCCCTTGTCGCCGTCGAAGGTGACGACAGCGACGGCGATGGCCTGAGCAACCTGGAAGAACTCGTGTTGGGCACGCGGCCGGGCGATGCGGCCAGCCACTTCACCGCACCGTTGTCGCCGTCGGGGCCAGCAAATCCGCGCTTCGACGTCGGCCACTACGATCCGGCCTTCGCGTTTCGCCGCCTGCACATTGCGTACTGCGGTCGCTCGCCGACCTACGACGAGCAGCAGGCCTTCTCGTCGTCGACCAACAAGCCCGCTGCGCTGCACACGGCACTCGATGCGTGCCTCGCGAGTCCGTACTGGTTGCAGGAAGGACTCGCGCACCTCGCCGACAAACGCATTCGTCCGCTGCAGGCCATCGCCGTCGACGGACAGATCCCGTTGGCCGACTACCGCTGGGACTACCGCCTCTGGGTCTACGCGCTCAGCGGCACGCGTGATGCGCGAGACCTGCTGCGCGCCGACTACCACATCGACGATGCGGGCAACGTCGTCGAGGGCGTCATCGATGGTGTGGGCGGCGACGCCGTCGGCGGGCAGCCCACCGCCGTCGAAAAGCGCGCCGGCATGATCACCACGCAGTGGTTCTTGATGATCAACACCATGTTCAGCGAGCTGCCGCGCACCACGGCCGCACAGGCCTACCGCGCGTATCTCGGGCAAGACATCGCGCGCTCCGAAGGCCTGCTCCCCGTCGAGGGCGAGCCCAAAGACATCGACAACCGCGGTGTTGATCAAGAGACGTGCACGTACTGCCACGCCACCCTCGACCCCCTCAGCTACGCCTTCGCCTACTACAACGGCATCGGTGGTCCTGGCGGCACGGGTGCCTATCGGCCGGGTCGTCCGACGTGGCGGGCCAGCGACGTCGAGGCCGCGATCCTCGACCAGCCCCTCACGAACGTCGCCCTCAAGGGTGTGACCGAGTGGGCCGACGTCGCTGCCGACAGCGCACAGTTCCGCCAAAACATCGCGACGATGTTTTTGGTGCACGCCCTTGGACGTGCGGTGCGGCCCGACGAACTCGATGAGCTGCAAGAGCTCGCCGACCGCTTCGTCGACGACAACTACCGCGCCGAAGCCCTCCTTCATCGCTTGATCGATACCAACGCCTTCGGGGTGCCGTGATGCGCGCGTCCACACTGGTCCGCTCCTGGGTCCTGGCCGTCGTCGCCACTGCTGCGGCCTGTACCGACCCGCCTGTCGTCGACGGAAACGGCGAAGGCGAAGGCGAAGGAGAAGCCGCTGAAGGCGAAGGCGAAGGCGAAGGCGAGGCCGCGTTTGCCACCAGCACGAAGGCCTCGGTGGCCTGGAAGCGGCACCGCGCCGTCGAGAACGACCTGCTCAACGCCCTCGCGTTGCAGAAGGAAGAGTTGTGCAACGAGCTGGGCCTCTACTCGTGCGTCGACTTCGTGCACACCGTCGCGCTCGGTGGCAACGAGCCGTTCGTGAAGTCGCAGTACGAGCCACTGGCGTCGCCGACGGTGACCTCCCCGTTCGCCCTGGAGCGGGTGGTGTTGTCGGGCTGCATTGCGCGCGTCGACAAAGACCTCTTTGGCCCGGCGGTGGTGTTCACCACGTTGGCGTTGGGGGCCTCGTCTGTCGACGACAGCGAGGCGCTGGCCACGGCCGATCTGCTGGGCCGTCGCCTGCTGGGGCGCGATTTGCTCGAGGTGGAGCGCACCATCGTGGCGAGCCTTGTCGACGACGACGACGGCAACCCGATCGGTGCCCGCGACTTTGCGATCAGTGCGTGCGTGGCGGTGGGCACGATGGCCGAAACGGTCATCTACTGAGCGCCTGTTTCGTCGCGCTCAGACCGCAAGTCATTGAAAGAACGTCTCTTTTTGTCCGTGTCAGGAGTGACCCATGCAGTCGACCCGCCGCAGTCTGTTGAAGCGCATCGGTGCTGCAGCAGCGCTTGGAGCTGTGCCGCCGTCGTTGTTTGCGCAGCGTGCGCGCGCCCAGGCCGCCGCCGACACGAAGCTGTTGTTTGTGATCGCCGCTGCTGGTGGTGGCTCGATCATCGACTCGATGTTGCCGATCCTCGACCCGGGCAACTCGCCGATCGTGTCGTACCCCGCGAGCGTGTTGGCGACGTCCGGGAACTTCCGCTGCGTGCACAGCCCCGACCCCATCGACCTCGCCGGCTTCTC
>JBIKRQ010000241.1:0-9668 GCA_044349155.1 Myxococcota bacterium | reverse complement strand
CCGGTCGAGGCGCTGCGGCGTCGTCGACGGGAGGAAAGTCCGGGCTCCACAGGGCAAGGGTGCAGGAGAACGACCTGTCGGGGTGACTCGAAGGAAAGTGCCACAGAGACAAGACCACCCCGTCCGATTCTCCTCGTCACACAGGGGAAGCGCGGGGAAAGGGTGAAACGGTGCGGTAAGAGCGCACCGCGTCGGCGGTGACGTCGATGGCAGGGCAAACCCCACCCGGAGCAAGGCGAGAGGTCCGTCTACGAGACGAAGCGCTGCCCGCGTGACCTCGAAGAGCCGCTGGAGGGCACCAGCGATGGTGTCACTGGAGGAATGGGCGTCAGACGACCGCGGCAACAACGTCGTCGACAGAACCCGGCTTACGGATCATCTCAAACGCGTACGCCCCCGGCACGTCTGCGAAGACGGGTCGGGGGTCTGTTTTTGTGCGGGCGATGCAGAAGCGGTCAGGCGTAGCGGAACGAGCGCAGCGCTTCGCCTTCGTCCCACGTGTGCATGAAGCCGGTGGCGGTGCGGAAGGCGGCATCGTCGACGACGACCGGGTGCTTCAAGTGCTCGATCGATTGCGGCGGCAGCGATGTGAGCCCGAAGCGGCCAAAGGCCATCGGCAACAGCGGCTCGGGGATCGCCACCGGGGTTCGGCCTGCAATGCGAATCACCGACGACAACGGCAACGGCGGCGGCCCCGCCACGTTGAACACGCCGCGCAAGCCCGAGGTGGTCGCCTTCTCGGCCGCGAGCACAATTGCGGTTGCTGCGTCGTCTTCGTGCATCAGCTGGTACAGCGGGTCGAAGCCCATCGCCATCGGCACGCGGCGCCCGTCGAGGAAGTGGGCGAGGGTGCCCTTCTTTGATGGACCAATCGTGTAACAAAGCCGCAGAATAACCGTGTGCAATGCCGGTGTGCGCCAGAGTGCCGAGGCCGCAAACAGGTCGGCGGCGACAAGGTCAGCAAGCAGCGGGAACGTCGACACCGCCAGCGGTGGGTCGGTTTCGGTGTGATACAGTGGAACGTCGGCCGCAGCGCCGTAAAAAGTGTGGCGACCGACAAACACGCACGCCTGCACGCCGTAGCGCTCGCAGTGCTCGAACACCGCGCGCGTGCCGCCCAGGTTCAAGCGGTGGCGGTCTTCGCGGACTTCAGCGCTCGTGGTGCTGTGACCGACCGTGGCGAGGTGCACGACGGCGTCGGGGCGGCGGGTGCGAAACACGTCTTCGCCGGCGCGCTTTTGCAATTCCACGCCGTGCATTTCGATGCCGCGCGGTGCCGCCGGCCAGGGGCGTTTGTCGAGGCCAATAACGGTGTGCCCACGGGCGAGTGCTGCCTTCGCCACCAGTCGCCCCAGCTGCGACGAGATGCCGGTGATCAACAACTTCATCGCGGACCTCCGTCGAGAAAGGGCAGGGGATGCACGCGCCGCTCATGGGCTGGCCGCGCCGCCGCCAACATCTCGGCAATCTTGTGCTGCACCTGCTGCACCATCGCTTCGATGGTGTCGTCGTCCTCGGAGCCGTCGCCTTCAAACACCATCGGCGCGCCGTAGTGGATGCTGCACGGCCGCGGTGCCGGCAGCGCCAGCCCCCACGGCGTGACGGGGATGTAGGGCACGCCCAGCATGCGGCCCAGGCGATACAGGTTCATCACCGTGGGCACGACGTCGCCACCGCCGACAAACGCCATCGGAATGATCGGCGTTTTCGTCTTCAGCGCCAGCCGCAAAAAGCCCGTGCCAAACCGCACCAGGCTCCAGCGCTCTTTGTAGAGCTTGGCGGTGCCGCGAGCCCCTTCGGGAAACACCA
The DNA here is from genome assembly GCA_044349155.1 of Myxococcota bacterium. GTDB lineage: Bacteria > Myxococcota > UBA727 > UBA727 > VGSZ01 > VGSZ01. The sequence continues at coordinate 7,859 of JBIKRQ010000241.1, read as the reverse complement.
TCAACAAGCGGTCGTCGTTGAGCAGGCGCTCGGCGTGTTCGGGCAAGCCCGGCAACTGCCCGAGCTTCGACGTCCACGTCGCCGTCACGGGCAACGACGACAGAAATTTCTCGGCCATGCCCTGCGCCAACCGCGGTGGTTCGAGCTCGAAAAACGCCGACGCCACCGTCATCAACCCATCGATGGCGTAACCGCCCGAGTGGTTGCCGATGATCATGCCGCGCCCGCTGTCGGGCAGATGCTCACTGCCAACAACCTCGACACGAAAGTAGCGGCGGTACAGCGGCGCCAGGATCGAGAAGAAGATCTCGAGGTGGTGCCGGCTCGTGCCGTATTTGTCGTAGCCGTGGTCGTTGAAGGGCAGCAGCAGCCGCGCCACCCGAGCCTTCACGTCGTCGTCGATGAACACAGACACGCAACACCTCGGCAGCGCGCACCTTGCCACATCGTCGGTGTCGGCGTCAGTTCAGTTCACAGCGTCGGGCTGCACCAGCGCGAAGGGAGCGATGGCAGCGTCGAAGCGGGTGCCGTCGTCGCGCTCCATCAAGTACTCGCCGTGCATGGTGCCCACAGGGGTGCGCAACACCGCCCCCGACGAGTACGTAAACGACTGCCCCTCAGCGAGGCTTGGCTGAAAGCCCACCACGCCCGGGCCGCGCACGTGTTCTTCGTTGCCCGCGGCGTCGGTGATCACCCAATGCCGCGCCAACAACGTCGCCGCCGCGCGCCCCTCGTTGGTGACAGTAACCGTGTACGAATACGCCCAGCGACGCTCGGCCTCGGGCACATCGGCGCGTTGCTCGGGGAGAAACGAGGCCACCACGCGGACGCGAATGCCGTCGGTGACCGTGTCGGAGCGATGGCTCATGCCCGAAGTGTACGTCAGTCGGCGGACGCCATGCACGTCGACTCCCCGCCCACCACCGTGCCCTGTATGGTCGGCGCCATGGAGCGCATTGGTCCCTACGAGGTCACCGAGTTGCTGGCGGCCGGCGGCATGGCCGAGATCTTCATCGGCAAAAAGACCGGCCCCGGCGGATTTGAAAAGCCCCTCGTCGTCAAACGCATCCACAAAAAGCTGCTGGGCGATCGCGAAATCGAAGCGATGTTCGTCGACGAAGCCCGCGTGCAGGCGCTGCTCGACCACCCCCATATCGTGCAGATCTACGACTTCGGCGAGGAGCGCGGCTCCTGGTACCTCGCCATGGAGTACATCGCGGGCTGCACGGTCCGCTGGGTCATCGACAACGCCAACGCCGTGCGCCGCCCCATCCCCATCCAGCACGCGCTGCGCATCGCCGCCGACATTCTCGCCGGCCTGCACTACGCCCACGAGCGCCACGACGACGACGGCCAGCCCCTCAAGCTCATCCACAGAGACATCTCGCCGGTGAATGTGTTGGTGGCGCGCAGCGGTCAGGCGAAGTTGTGCGACTTCGGTGTCGCCAAGAGCGAGCTGCAACGCGTGATGACGCGCGCGGGCATTGTGAAGGGCAAGTTCCGCTACATGTCGCCCGAGCAGCTCAACGCCGAGCCCCTCGACCGCCGCGCCGACGTCTTCGCCGTGGGCTGCGTGTTGTGGGAGATGCTGGTGGGCCGCCGCCTGTTCGACACCCCCAGCGAAGACGACGTCGTCGTCGCCATCCGCAGCGGCAACTACCCCGATCCGTCCGACCTGCGGCCTGCGGTGCCCAAGGGCATCGACCGCATCCTGCGTCGGGCGTTGCACCCCAACCGCGAGAAGCGCTTCCGCACCGCGCGCGAATTCCACCTCGCCGTCGAAGAAGCACTGCGCCAGTACCCGGTGGCCAGCAACGCGGTGTTGGTGGGCGAGTACATCTCCGCCGAGCTCGACGGCACCGTCGCGGAGTACGCCTCGCGCACGGTCACGCGCCCCGTGCCCGACGACTTCCTCGCCTCGGGCTTTGAAATGCTCGATCCGCCGGTGCCATCGGCCCCCACACTCATCAGCCTGCCGCCCCAGCCCGCGTCGGCTGACGACGAAGAAGACACCCGCACCCGTCAGCGCCCACCACCCGGAGCGCTCGGCCGGCTTCTGGGCGCAACGTTGATGGCGCCAGCGGCGTTGTTCTCGGCGGTTGGCTTCAGCGTCGAGCGGATCGTGAACGCGGTGTCGCCGCGCAAACCCGAGCCAGCGGTCCGCGTCACCCGCACCCGCCAGTAGCGGCCGGTTGGAGGCACAAACGACAACGCGCGCCGGTGGGCGCGCGTTTCGTTTGATTATTCCAGAAGTACGTCATGGCCCGAAGGCGACATTCCATCTCAGCGACAACACCATGAGCAGGCTTTGAGCCAACATCACGACTTCGTGGAAAAACAAGGTGTTATCGTTCTTCGGGGTGCCGGAAATCGTAGAAACCGCGACATCGCTGTCATGGCGCCGTCGACGCAATGCGTTGTGCCGCATCCGCAAGCCGGCAGTCGGCCTGACACGGCTGTCGTGGCGTACCGAAGCGGTGCCGAACCTGCGTACCCGGGTGGGAAAACGCCGCGATCCTCGACATCGCTCGTTTGGCGCCGAAATCGACGGGATCTGCATCGGATCTGCGGCGGACGGGTCGGACAGGCGCAACCACTGTGGGCAGACCTGCGATACACTGCCTGTCCCAACTGGAACGTTGGGTTTCAACAGACCGACAACATCAGGGAGCACACCATGAGCATCATGAGCAACATCGCAGGCGCCGCTGGCTTCTCCATGGGCAACATCACCCGCAACGCCCTGAAGTTCGTCGGTCTCCCCGAGGGCGTCGCTTCGGCCGTCGGCCTCGTGATGGACGTCAAGAACGGCAACATCGGTTCGGCCCTCTTCAAGACCGGCCCCGCCCTCCTGCAGGCCCTCACCGGTGGTCAGGCTGGCCAGGCGAACAGCGTCGACCGTCCGTCGTCCATCCTTGGAACAGTCGCCAAGGTTGCAGGCTTCGGAGCACTCGCAGTTGGTGGCGCGGCTCTCGTTGGTGGCCTTGGTTCGGGCGGCGCGGTGGCGTCGACGGCTCTCGGCGGCCTCTCGGGCATGACCAAGGGCATCCTCGGCCTGGTCGCTGGTCTCGGTATGGCGGCGGTTGGTGGCAAGGCCGGCAACATGTTGTTCGACCTCGCTGGCTTTGGCGGTCCCGGTGGCGGCATCGAAACCAAGACCCTCCTCGGCGCCAGCCGCACGCAGGGCGGCCCGAGCTCGGCGCTTGCCGCACTCCCGAAGCCCGCCATGTTTGAAGACATCATCGCCGCCTTCATGGTCGACTTCGTCAAGGACAAGCAGAACGAGATCGAGAAGAAGCTCGACGGCCTGCGCCAGAACGCGCAGAACGCCGGCAAGACCGCTGGCGACAAGGGCGGCGGCTTCATCTCCGGCATCGTCAACACCGTCACCGGTGGCGTCTCGGGCAAGGCCGAAAACGGCGCCAGCTCCTCGTCGGGCGAGAGCCGCAACATCGAGTTCGAAATGCTGAAGAACGAGATGCAGAAGCTCTCGCAGATGCAGCAGGCGATGTCGGGCGTGCTGAACGCGTTGGACGCAACGGCGATGAACGCCATCCGTAACCTCAAGGGATGAGCGTCTCAGACTGATGGAACAGGCGCTCGCGAGGGCGCCTGTTTTCGTTTTGGCGGCCAGATCTGCGCGTTGCGATGCCGTTGACAAAAAAGTCAATCGTCGCTTGACACGGCGCGGCAGACATCGCACCTCATGGGTATCCGGAGGACGCCCATGGCCAAGCACGACAAGAAGCACGCGACCGCACCCGCATCCCAGGCTGCCGCGACGACGAAACCGTCACCGCGCGATGTGGTGGTGGTCGAGGCGGTTCGCACCCCGTTTTTGAAGTCCAACGGCGGCTTTCGCTCGCTGATGTCGTGGGAACTGGGGCGCGAGGCCATCAAGGGGCTGATGGCCAAAAGCGGCATCGATCCGAAGGAAATCGACGTCGTGGCCATGGGCACAGTCGTTCAGGATCCGCGCACGTCGAACCTGGCCCGCGAAGCCATGCTGGGCGCTGGCCTGCCCAACACGATCCCGGCGTTCACCACCACGCTGGCCTGCATTTCCGCCAACGTGGCCATCACCACCGTCGCCGACCAGATTGCGCTCGGCAAAGCCGACGTCGCGGTGGCCGGTGGTGCTGAGAGCTTCTCGGATCCGCCGATTCGCTTGAGCAAGAACCTGCGCCAGGCGCTGGTGAAGCTGCAGAAGGCGAAGGGGCCGCAGGACTATCTGGCCGTGCTGTCGAAGTTGTCGCCGGCGGATCTGGCGCCCGACATCCCGTCGGCCGCGGAATTCTCCACCGGGCTCACGATGGGCCAAAGCTGCGAGCGCCTGGCGCGCCGGTTGGGCGTGTCGCGGCACGACAGCGATGCCTTTGCGGTGCGCTCCCACGTGCTCGCCGACCGCGCCTGGCGCGATGGCCACTACGCCGACGACGTCGCTCCTGTGGCGGTGCCCCCGGGCTTTGAGCTCGTCAAGGGCGACGACGGCTACCGCGGCGACTCCACCACCGAAGGCATCGGCAAGCTCAAGCCGGCGTTCGACAAGGACTTTGGTGTGCTCACGGCGGCGTCGTCGTCGTTTCTCACCGACGGTGGCTCGGCCGTGCTGCTCATGAGCCGCGAGAAGGCGAAGTCCCTTGGGTTTGCGGCCAAAGCCATCATCCGCGACGCCGTGTACGCCGCTGGCGACCCGCTCGAGGAGCTGTTGGCGGGCCCAGCGCTCACGATTCCGAAGTTGTTGAAGAAAAACGGGCTGACCGCCGCCGACATTGGCGTGTGGGAGATCCACGAAGCGTTCGCTGCCCAGGTGGTCGCCAACCTGCGCCTGCTCGCCGACGACACGTTCCTGAAGGAGCGCGTGGGCGTCGACATGCACATCGGTGAGCTGCCGCTCGACAAGGTGAATGCGTGGGGCGGGTCGTTGTCGCTGGGGCATCCGTTTGGGGCCACCGGTGGGCGTTTGATCAGCACCGCGGCGCGCCGCATGGCCGTCGAGGGCGCGCGCTTTGCGATCGTCAGCGGGTGTGCTGCGGGCGGCCACGGCTCGGCCATTTTGCTGGAAGCACCAGACGCCTGACGCCGTCGTCGTCGTCGTCGTTTCGCTTTCGCTTTCGCTTTCGTCTTTGCCTCGAGGTTTGCCATGAGCATTGCCACGCCATCGTCTGCTCCTGTTGTGCCGCCCCCGTCTGCTGTCACCGTCGTCGTCGTCGACGGCATTGCCGTGCTCACGTTTGATGTGCCTGGCGAGCGACAAAACACGATCTCGCAGCGCACGGCGAAGGCCTTGAGCGACGCGTTCGCCCAGGTCGAGCACGACGACAGCGTGGCCGGCGTGGTGCTCATCTCGGGCAAGGCCGACTTCATCGCCGGCGCTGACGTTTCAACGCTTCAGGAGTGCACCACGGCGGAGCAGGCGTCGGCCCTCTCGCACGAGATGCAAACGCAGCTGGCGCGGATTGAGCAGAGCAAGAAGCCCGTGGTCGCGGCGATCAACGGCGCGTGTTTGGGTGGTGGTCTCGAGGTCGCCCTCGCGTGTCATTGGCGTTTGGCCACCGACAGCCCGAAGACGACACTGGCGCTCCCCGAGGTCATGTTGGGCCTGTTGCCCGGCGGTGGTGGCACGTGGCGCCTGCCGAAGTTGCTTGGCCTGCAGACCGCCCTCGACCTGTTGCTCACGGGCAAAAATGTGCGCGCCGCCAAAGCGAAGCGCCTCGGGCTCGTCGACCAGCTCACCATTCCCTACGGCCTGCAGGATGCCGCGGTGACGGCGTGCAAGCGGCTCGTGACGGGTGAGCTCAAGCGCATTCCCCGCGAAGCGCGTCAGGACACGCAGGAAAAGCTCGTCGAGGCAGCGCTCGAAGACACGGCCGCTGGTCGTGCGGTGCTGTTTCATCAGGCGCGCTCGACGGTGATGGACAAGACGCTTGGCCTGTACCCCGCACCGCTCGCGATCCTCGACGTGCTCGAGGCGGGGCAGAACCACGGCGAGAGCCGCGGCTACGCCGAAGAGAGCAAGCGCTTCGGTGAGTTGGCGATGACCACCGAAGCCAAAGCGTTGATGCACCTGTTCTTCGCGCAGACGTCGTTGAAGAAGAACCGCTACGGCACGCCGACGAAGAAGGCCGAGACCATCGCCGTGCTCGGTGCAGGTTTGATGGGCTCGGGCATTGCCGACGTGAGCGCCAACCGCGGTCTGCGCGTGCTGATGAAAGACATCAGCCCCGAGAGCCTGGCCCGTGGTCACAAGGCGGTGTGGCAGGGCCTCGACAAGCGCGTGAAGTCGCGCGCCATCACGTCGTTTGAGCGCGAGCGCGTGCTGAGCAACGTGGTGGGCACGCTCGACTACGCGGGCTTCGGCTCCGTCGACGTCGTCATCGAGGCGGTGTTTGAAGACCTCGCGGTCAAGCACAAGGTGATCAAAGAAGTCGAGATGGCGGTGGGCAAAGACACCGTGATCGCGTCGAACACGTCGGCGTTGCCGATCAAAGACATCGCCAAAGGCAGCGCACATCCCGAAAACGTCGTCGGCATGCACTACTTCTCGCCCGTGCAGAAGATGCCGCTGCTCGAGGTGGTGGTCACCGAGCAGACCAGCAAGCGCGCCGCTGGCCTCGCCGTCGAGGTGGGTTTGCAGCAGGGCAAGACGGTCATCGTCGTGAAAGACGGCCCGGGCTTTTACACCACGCGCATTCTGGCGCCGGTGCTCGAAGAAGCAGCGATCCTCGCCCTCGACGGTGTTGACCTGCACGAGATCGATCGCCTGATGCGCGAGGTGGGCTTCCCCGTCGGGCCCGTCACGTTGATGGACGAAGTGGGCATCGACGTCGGCGTGCACGTCGCCAAAGACCTCGCCCCCTTCTTCGCGCCGCGCTTCGGCTACCGCGACGCCGCCGCCCTCGAAGCGATGGTGAAGCAGGGTTTCCTTGGTCGAAAGAGCAACAAGGGCTTCTTTCTCTACGGCAAAGAGCAGCCCACCGACGCCGTCAGCAAGGCGAAGAAGGCTGCGTCGTACCTGCCGTTTGTCGGCGACAAACTTGGTGCGCTCGGTGTGCACAAGGGCAAGCCGCTGAACCCCGGTGCGCTCGCGATTTTGGCGGCCCACGGCAAGAAGCCTGGCAGCACGAAGATCAAGGACGAGGGCGAGCTCCAGCAGCGCGTGTTGCTCCGCATGGTCAACGAAGCAGTGCAGTGCCTCGAAGACGGCATTCTCGAAAACGCTACCGATGGCGACGTCGGTGCGGTGTTTGGGCTTGGCTTCCCGCCGATGACCGGTGGGCCGTTTCGCTATGTCGATACCGTCGGGGCGTCGCAGGTGGTCTCGACGTTGGAACGCCTCGCTCACAGCTTTGGGCCTCGCTTCACGCCTGCGAAGATGCTCGTGGAGTACGCGCGCTCTGGTCGCCGCTTTCACAGCTGACGCTTCTTCTTGTTCGACTTTGACGTCGTCGTGGTCTTCCGCGGCGACGTCTTCGTTTTTCGCTTTTGCTTCTGCGTTTCGCTCTGCGTTTCGCTTCTTCTGCGCTCTGCGTTTCGCTTCTTCTGCGCTCTGCGTTTCGCTTCTTCTGCGCTCTGCGTTTCGCTTCTTCTGCGCTCTGCGTTTGCGCTCTGCGTTTCGCTTCTTCTGCGCTCTGCGTTTCGCTTCTTCTGCGCTCTGCGTTTCGCTTCTTCTGCGTTTCGCTCTGCGTTTTGCTTGTTGTTCTCGTGGGAACGGCTTGATCGTCGATCAGTGCGTCCTCGCTTTGGACTACGCCTTCGGCGCGACTTGGGGGCCGCTGTGCGCGGCGGCCCCCAAGACCCCTGTATGTGTTTTCGCGGGTGGGAGATCTTCCACCCCGGCTGGCCAGCGGGGGCTCCAC
>JBIKRQ010000645.1:0-2583 GCA_044349155.1 Myxococcota bacterium | reverse complement strand
ACGAAGGTCGAGGGAGAGCGGAGCAGGCATCACACAGTCAGATCACGCCGGATCGCGAATGGGATCGGTCGATCGATCGATGGAAGAAGCGCTGTATGAGCTTTCGAAGTGGCTCCGGGATTGCCAACGCAGAGAGTGAATCGAGATCACGGGACCCGGTCAATAGCTCGCAGGTGGTAATCCCAAGACTGTAGATATCAGATGCGGATGTATATGGTTGTTTCGCGAATAATTCCGGAGCCATGTAGGCGCGAGTTCCTGCAGCGCGTTGCGTCATTGAGCTATCATCAGTCGGAATGCGAGCAAGGCCGAGATCACCCAGCTTTACTATCCAAGCGTTTCCATCGGTGCTGAGGAGCATATTCTCCGGTTTTATGTCTCGATGAAAGCCGCCGAGGCGATGAATTTCACTAAGACCTGCACACGCGTGAAGCATCGCAGCGACGACTTCAGGCCACGGACGAACGTTCATTACCCATGAGATCAGTGATCCACCAACACAGTACTCCATTGCAATAAATGGCGGGGTGTTGGCATCGTTGTATTCAATTAGGCGCACAACATGTGGGTTTGAAATAAGTCTGTATAGATTTCGCGCTTCGCGGGCAAAGAAACTCAGTGCCTCTTCATCGGCGCGATTGAGAAACTTAACCGCGACGGGCTCCGCGCCTCGCATTGCTTGGAAAACCGATCCGAATCCACCTTCTCCAAGTTTTTGCATGAAGAGATATCCGGGTGCGGTTGGGGACTTCATACCGGCCTTTCAGAACGCGGAGCGGCCAACACCACTCGTTTCAACCCTCACCCGGCTGGGCGCTCGCTCGCAAGCTCTGCACGACCGGCTGTCTCACCCTGTCTCGCCTGCGCCCAAACCCCTGAAATCTCTGGCGTTCGCCCGTAGTGGAACCTTGTAGTGCGGATTTGTAGTGAAATCTTGCGAGGCGGTGCTACGGTCCGCGCGTGGCACACCGATTCACGCTCGCTCGCTTGCTGCTGCTGGCCCTGCTCAGCGGCCCGGCCCTGGCCAATGGCACCGGCGACGACCGTGTCACCCTGCCTGATGGTGCTGGCTCGGTGGGCGGCAGCGGCCGCGCCAGTGTTGACACGTCGACCGGGGCGCTCACGGCGGCGTTCCCCATCGATGTGCCCCAGGGCCATGCCGGCCTGACGCCGGCGCTGTCGTTTGCCTACACCTCCAATGCGGGCGCGTCGGTGCTGGGGATCGGCTGGTCGCTGGCGCAGTCGTCGATCGAGCGCCTCACCAACCGCGGGCTGCCCGCCTATACCGACGCCGACCGCATGGCCCTCGACGGGGCCGAGCTCGTGCAAATCGCGGGCGGCGAACCGGCCGAATACCGTGCACGCTTCGAGGGCGCTTTCTCGCGCGTGCGCTGGTTTGAACGCGGTACTGGCGACGACGGCTACTTCACGGTGGAAACCGGCGACGGTCTGGTGGCCTTTTATGGCGCCAGCAAAGACGGGGTGATCGACCAAAATGCGCTGGAACGCGGACCCGATGGCGTGTTTCGCTATCTGCTGGTCGACGTGGTCGACCCCTTTGGCCGCCACATGCACCACACCTGGACCGTGCAGGGCACCAAACCCCTGCTGAGCCAGATTGGCTGGCTGTTCGCGAACAACGCGCCCCAGCACCAGCTGCAGTTTGTCTACGAAGCACGCCCCGATCTGATTTCGGATGCCCGCGGCGGCTACAACAACGTGCTCGCCCATCGCCTGCGCACCGTGAAGGTGCTGTCGGGCACCACCGTGGTGCGGCGCTACGAGCTGACCTTCGAGGACGAAGAGACCGCGTGGGGGCGCTCGCGCCTGCAGCGCATCCAGCAGTTCGGCAAAGACGGCGGCCTGCTGAACACCACGCCCACGTTCGGCTACGCCCGCGCCCTCGACGGCACCGGCGCCTGCGACGTGGACGGACGCTGCAGTCCGCAGCTGCTCGAGCTCGGCAACACCGGCGTCAACCTGCAGGCGCGGCAGGCCACCCTCATCGACCTCAACGGCGACGCCATCCCCGACCTGCTCGAGTCGCGTGACGGTCAGGCGCACCGCATTCGTTTGGGCTTTCGTGGTGAAAACGGGCAGAGCTTTGGTGCGGCGACGGTGAGCGCGCTGTCGGCCTCGGTGGACTTCGCGTTGAACTCGCCGTTTGTGCAGCCCCTCGACGTCGACGGCGATGGCGATGTGGATCTGCTGAACTCGCAGGCGGCCACGTTTCTCGTGAACGATGGCAGCGGTGATTGGCGCGCGCAGCAATTCCTCAACGCCGATGCTGAGCTGCCGCTGGGCGAAGACTTCGGGCTCGACAACAGCAACGAACTCGCCCACGCGCGCTTCGTCGACATCGACCTCGACCGCCAGATCGACCTGCTGCGCTCCGACGCCACGAACACCCAGCTGTTCAAAAACGTGGGCGGCGGCCGGTTTGTGTCGGTGCCCGTCGACGCGATTGGTGCGGGCTTTCTCTCCGACAACCTCGAGATGGCCGACTTCAACGGCGACGGCCTGCTCGACGTGTACATCCTGACCGCCAACACGCTGCGCATCCGGCTGAACCTGGGCAACGGC
>JBIKRQ010000644.1:0-2590 GCA_044349155.1 Myxococcota bacterium | reverse complement strand
AGTTACGCCAGCTACGAGCTCGCCTCGCAGATGATGGGGCTGATGGACCCGGGCCGCGGTGGGCGCATCAACGAATCGCTCACCGAGCTGCGCGACGACTTCGCGTTTCAGGCGGGCTTCTTTCAAGGCGAGCGCGCCGACGGCGAAGGTGGTCGCAAGGCGTTTCACCTCATCGTCGACAAGCTGCGCGCCCTGCGCGGGGCCCGCACCCAGGCCTCCACCTTCGACGACCACCTCGACACGCTCGCGCAAGAGGTCATCGACGAATCACCGGGCATGTTTGAAAACGGCACCAGCCGCGACGACCTCAACCGCCGCTTCCGCGAGGTGCAAAGCCTGCTGGGCGATCCGTGGTCGGCCCAGGGCGGTGGCGATTGGGCCACGCTGATCCGCGAGAACAAGCGCGCGTTTGTGAAGGATGTTGCCGAGCGCTTGCCCGACGTCGTCGAGCACTTCCGCAACAAGCCGCAGGTGGGTCCGTCGGGTGTGGCGCAGCTGTTGGGCGAGGTGCTGTTGCAGCTCGAAAAGCCCGCCGACCGCGCCTGGTACCTCGAGTGGTTCAAGCAGAAGAAGGTCGAAAAGAGCGAGCAGAAGAACGCGGCCTACACGAAGTGGACGAAGCACGTCGACCACGCCGTCGAAGCGGGCTCGGGCTTCTTCAAGAGTGCGGGCAACCACCGCGAGCAGGTCAAGATGGCCGCCGACGCCTTCCGCGCCTACTGGAAGGCCGCGGTGCAGGAGTACGTCGCTGATCAGGCGATCGAAGGGCTCACCGAGCTCAAGCGCGTGCTGCAGGAGCAGAGCGATCGCCTGCGCCGCATCTGCGAGTCGATGTTCGAAATGCGCGCCGTCTTCGAGGGCTACCGCGACTTCTTCAGCAAGCCCGTGCGCACCACGGCGATTCAAGAACTCGACGTGCCGAGTCACCTGCAGGGCCAGCTGCTCGGCTACTACCTCGGCTATCTCGACGACGAGAAAGAAGCACGGCTCACCGCCCTCATGGCGCGTGGTCTGCGCGAGATGAAGCTCACGACGCTGAGCGAACTCGAAGAGATGCTGCGCAAGAAGCCCGACGTGTTTCGCTCGCGGCTGTTTCGCCTCTGCTTCCTCGCGCTCAAGGGCGACACCGGCGTGACCAACGCGTTTCGCCGCAGCGAAGAAGAGGACTACGTCAAAGAGGGCTTCATCAACCGCTATTCCGCAATCAAAATGTTGGCGGAACAAGCGGGGGACGAAAAGAAGTTCAAAGAGACCATCGACCGCCTCTATTCGCAGGGGTTGCCGTGGGTCCGGCCCAAAGCACTCACCGGCATGGGCCTGAACGACGCCGACATCCCGAAGGACTGCTTCGTCGGCTTCTCCGACGAGGGCGACCCGCGCATGGGCCAGCGGATCATGACCGTGTTGCAGGGCAGGGGTGCCGAGGGCTTCAAGGCCCGCCGCGTCCGCGTCAACGATCCCTCCGAGATTATCTTCTATACCGAGAGTGCCGCATTTCCGGCTGCCTACGTGTCAGAGTTGTACGATGATAATGGTCTCCAGCGGTACTATGAAGATGCCGTGCGTGTGGGCACGCCGCTGCACATCCACCAGGACTTCCACCAGTTCCAGGACCTGCTGCCGCTCAAAGACGGCGCGGTGCGCCAGCTGAAGCAGGCGTGGAAGTTGTTCATCCTCGGCGTGATGTTGGGCCGGCTGCGCACCGACCAACCCGCAGCCGACGACGAGCGCCGCTTCACGTGGGTCTACCGTCGTCAGGTCTCGGCCTTCGAGCAGCGCTGGGAGAGCCTGGGGCCCGAGCTTGCGGCGATCCACCGGTTGGCCGACGACGGGCAGCTGCTCACCACGTTGTCGCGTGACGTCGAAGAAGCGCGCAACGACCTCGAGCGCCGCGGCCTGTGGGGCGAAGCGTTGTTCCTCGCCGACTACGTGTTTCACTGCATCTACCCGGTGCACAAAGACCGCGCGTTGTCGTCGGGGCAGAGTGCTGAGATCGTCGGCTCCGTCGAGAACGAAGCGGTCAACGAAATCCGCAGCGAGCTGCGCGATCGCGCCCGCCTCAAAAGCGGCCTCAGCGATGCACAACTCGCCGCGAAGGTGGCCGAAGCCGCCAGCACCCTCACGACGTGGGCACGGCCGGTGGCGCGTCTGCCGGGGCGTCCGTCGCCGTCGTCGCTCGACCTGCGCGCCGAAGACCGCGAGTTCGAGTGGGGCCTGCTCGACGCGGCCCGTACCGCGCTGCCGGGCATCATCGGCTACATCGCCAACCGCAGTGCGTTGGGCGAGGTGGAGCGGTCGTTCCCGCGCTTGCGCGTCGACCTCGACACGCCCGCCCCGGCCCTGGTCGGCTCAACGGTGCCCACGGCCGCAGCACCGTCGGTGTCGGTGAGTGCCCCACCCGTGTCGTCGAGCTGGCACTACGCCGGGCCCGATGGCCGCGCTACGGCGCTGAGCGACGACGAGGTGGCGGCGCGGGTGCGAGCAGCGCCCACAGCAACGCACAAGGTGTGGCGTGTGGGTCTGCCGGCGTGGATCGTCGCGCGCGATGACGCTGGCATCAACGCTCTGCTCGCCGACGTGCCGCCTGCAC
>JBIKRQ010000240.1:0-9733 GCA_044349155.1 Myxococcota bacterium | reverse complement strand
AACGACGACGACACCCCGCCAGCAACGCTGGGTGCTCGGTGAGCTTCTGGCGCTCCTTGACGAGCACCGTGCGGCCGAGTTCCTTCAGCCACGTGTCGGGAGCAGCGATGCCGTCTTTCTCCCACAGGGCCTGCCAACCGATTTCGTCGTGCCAGGCGTCGCCCGCGAGAAAGAGCGAGAGTTCGCGCAGCGCCCCTTCAGCGATGGGGCCGGTGCTCGACGTCGACGAAGCGGCCTCGGCGGTCGCGTTTTGCTCCTGCTTCTTGTTCTGCTCGGCGGTCTCTTTGGCATCGTTGGTTTCATCCACCGCGCCGCGCTTTTTGTTCTGGTCCTTCTGCGCCTGCTTCAAGCGCGACGAGACGTAGAACATGGCGCCGGCAGCGACGGCAGAAACAGCAACGGCGATCAGACGACGTGGAATGGCCATGGGCCGGACAGTAGCCACCACCCGGCCCGCGGGAAAGTGCGCAGCGATCACCCCCGTCAGAAGCCGAGTTCGTCGACCTTGACCCACGACAGCAAGCCGAGGTCCTCGAGCTGTGGGCGCGCCAACGCGAGCAACCACACGTCGCGCAGGCGCTGGTTGTAGGCCTCGAGGGTGGCGCGCACGAGGCGGCGCACGACGACGGGGGCTGCGGACATCGGCGCGATGCGCGTGCTCGTGCAGCCGGCGGCGTAGAAGACGACGTTGTTTCTGATGTCGAGGGCGTACGGGTAGCGCGCGCACGACAGCGGCCACGACGGCCACAGGCCACACAGGCGGTCTTCGGTGATGGCCTTGCACGTGCCTGTGGCGTCGCGGGCGAGCACGGGGAAGGCGCGGTGAAAGATCGAGCCGTCGGCTTCGCGGCGGGCCCAGGAGTGCTTCTTCTTCGCCTCCTTCGCGGGCACCTGCGGGCGCTCCCACGACAGCAGCTCGGCTTTGTTGAGGTCGAGCAGGCGCGCGATGTCTTGCAGGCGCAGGCTGACCACGGCGTTTTCGCCGGTGCAGCACACGTCGAGGCAGTTGTCGCAGTCGGGCACCTTGCCGGTGGGAATAGCCACCTTCAGGCCGGTGAGCGACGCCGGCTTCAGGTTGAAACGGCGCTGTAATTTCAGCACGGTACGCCAGTTCTTGAACTGATAGATCTGAGGACTCTGCTGCGTCCACAGCGCCGTCAGTGCGCGCTCGCGAGCCCCCGGAACATGCTCGGGCGGCGGGTCTGCCTGGCCCAGGATCGGCAGCGGGCGCGTCATGATGCGTCTTCGGCGTTCACTTCGTCAGATGGCAAAGCACCGAACTGGGCCACCTCGGCGAGGTGCAGCGTGTCGGACGGCGGCATCGTCGCAGGCGTGGGCAGGCGGTGGCCGCGCTCGAGGGCTTCGGCGACGCGGTAGGCCGGTTTGTCGCGCTTGAGCACCTGCACAAACCGCACGCCGGCCGGGCCGCACACCGGCACGCGCACGCGGCCCTTCTCGGTCCGTGGCTCGCCGACCACGATGATGCCGTTGGCCTGGGCCGGTGCCGGCACGCCGTGGCTCCAGCTGAGCCAGGACAGGCTCATGGCGGCATCGTCGCGCCCCACAAGCCGCGCAAACCGCGCCAGACGCGGCGGAAGCATTTTGGGCACCCGGTCGTGGCACCAGTCGCGTTCGCGCACCAGCGCGGGGCAGGCGTCGCGGTGGGGGCATGGGCCGTGGACTTCGACATGGGCGTCGAGCACCAGGGTGTCGCGCAGCTGCTGCAGCCGACGCGCGCGCGGTTGGTCGCCGGCATCGACGAGTACGGTGGTGGCCGCCGCAGGGGCCAGGCGCCGCAGGAGTGCGGTGAGGTCGGTTTCCGACGGCAGCTCGCCGACGACGAACGCGGCGCTGACGTGGCTGGCGTCGGCGATGGAGATGGCGTCGAACACGCTGTGCTGCTTCAGCTCGATGTTGCGGCCCGCGTGCAGCTGGCGCGCGAGGGCGAGGGCTTTGGCGCTGCGCTCGACGAGGGTGACCTTCTTCGCCCCCGCAAACCACCACGCCAACGCCGAAGCACCCGAGCCGGCCCCGAGGTCGACCACGTGCCGCAGCGACGACGACGGCGTGCTGGCGAGCGCATGCGCCACCGCCACGATCGCGCGCGGACCGAAGTGGGCGAGGTAGGCGAGGGAGGCCGCAGCGTCGTCGTCGATGGCCCGCGTTTGCGTGTAGTCGACCGAGATGCGGCGCGCGGCGGCGGCCAGCGATGCGCTGTCGGCGTAGCCGGGCGACGCGCGTTCGAGGAACTCGTCGAGGTGGGCGAGGGCCGCAGCAGCATCGACCAGCATCAGCGGCTCCCCAATCGTTTCAGCACGACAGCGGCGCGTTCGCGGATGCGTTCGGCGGTGTCGTCGTCGACAGCGTGCGACATGTCGACCACGTCGGCGCTGCTGCCGCCCACCAACAGCGCATCCAGGCCAATGGCCGCACCACCGCAGCGCCCCTCGATGGGCATGCGCACGTCGACGTGACCAAGCGTGTCGGCGAGGCCAAGGCTGTCACGCCCGTTGCGCGTGCCGGCGGGCAGCAGTGCCTGGGCCAGGCGACCGCCCGGTGCCGTGAGCACGTTGCGACGACGCAGACGCAGGCGTTCGTGGTCTTCGAGGGAACGCAACTCGTCGACAGCGTCGATGCGTGCGTGGCTGTCGGTGCCCACACACAGGCGCACGCCCGCGGCAGCGAGGTCGGCGATGCGGCACAGGCCATCGCCCAGGTTTCGCTCGGTCGACGGCGTGATGCACACGATCGCATTGCGCGCCGCGATGGTGGCGATGTCGTCGTCACGCAGGTGCGTGCCGTGCACGATCGTGGTGCGCGGCCCGAGTGCACCGCACGCGTCGAGCAGGCCGATCGGCGTCATGCCCGTGGCCGCCAGGCACGCGTCGACTTCGGCGGTCTGCTCGCATGCATGCACATGCAACACCGCCTCGACGTCGTTGGCGGCTCCAGCGATGGCCTCGATCCAGTCGCGTGAGCACGCGCGCACCGAATGCACCGCATAGCCGACTGATGTGTGTGACGACGTCAACTGCGCGCGCGCCTGCGCCACAAAGTCGAGGTACTCGTGCACAGAGGGAAAGCCAAAACGACGCTGCCCCGACGTGAGCGGCCGATCGAAACCACCACGCGCATACGCTGTCTGCAGCAGCACCAGACGCATGCCGACGCTGGTGGCAGCACGCACAAGGGCACGCGACATCGCGAGCACGTCGTCGTGGGGGCGGCCGTTTTCGTCGTGGTGCAGGTAGTGAAACTCGCCCACGGCCGAAAAGCCCGCACGGCGCATGTCGAGGTAGGCCCAGGCGGTCAGCGCTTCGACGTCGTCGACGGTGACGGCGTTGGCGATGCCGTACATGGCCTCGCGCCACGACCAGAAGTCGTCGTCGGGGTGCTCGGCCGATCGCAGCTCGACCCGCCCGCGCAACGCACGTTGAAACGCATGACTGTGGGCGTTGACCAGACCAGGGAGCCGCAGCGTGCGGGCATCGACGACGTCGTCGACATCGCCGGCCTCTGAAACGTTCGCATGGGTCATCGGCACATCCACAGTTGGAGCTGGCGACGACGTGGTCAGCCGCTCAGCGCCTGGCGCTTGTTCGCCTTCGCCATGACCTTGCCGAGGTTGTTTCGGTAGTGGGGATTGTCGGGCTCGAGCGAAATCGCCTTTTCGATCTCGTCGGCGGCGCGGGCGTATTCGCGTTTGCGCATCGCCAGGATGACGCCGATGCGGTTGTGAAACGCCGCCGCATTCGGAGCGATGCGCAAGCCGCGTTCGAGCATGGCCAGCGCACCGTCGATGTCGTCGTCGTCCTCGAGGTCTTGTGCGGCTTCGTACAGCTGCACGTACTCGGGGCGCGCCGTCATCGCCGAGCTGTCGCCACTGCCGGCCTTGGGGCGGTCTTCCCACGCCGCCAGAATGCGACGGTAGGTCTCGTTTTCGGGGTCGTAGATCGTCGCCAGCTTCGCGTTCATGCGCGCAGCGCCGATGCGGCCAATGGCGTGATCGTTTTGCGCCTGCTCCATCAGGTTGCGTGCCTTGCGCCGCATGTCCTCGGTGGGCGGGCGACGGTTCGCGTTGGCGCGCACCGACGGCTCGGCCACCGCGACAGCACCCGACGGTTCGGAATTCTGCCCGCGTTGTCGACGTGCTTCGCCCTCGCGGCTGCGCGGCATGGGCGGCAGGTTCATGGTGGCATCGGGGTCGACCATGAGGTCGTCGTCGTCCTCGACGGGCGGCGCACCTGCCGGAGGCCGAGCTGGCTTCTTTGCGGCGAGCACGAGCGGCGTGGCCTTGATGGCCGGGCGAATCACCATCGCCGAATCGAGGGCCTCGACCGATGACGAATCGAGGGCGTTCACCGACGTGGGGCGAGCGGCGGGGGCCATCACCGGACCGCGCGACATCGAGTCTTGTGCGCGCGACTCAAACCGCGACGGCTCGGGCGGTGGCGGCTGCGGACGGCGCGGCACGGAGTTGCTCCAGGCGCTGCTTTCGTCGTCGACGGGCATTTCCGACGGCGGCATCGTTTCGTCGTTCATGGGCCGACGAACCGGGGCAAATGCGGGCGCCGACATCAGCGCGTGCTGGTCGGTGCCGTCGTCGCCAAAGCCACCAGCGAGATCGGACAACGCGCTTTGGCCGGGCTCGTACCAACCGGTCTTGTTCGGATCGTCGTCGACGGGCGGTGGCGCCGGCGGCGTGGGCATGGGAGCAGGCGGCGCCCGCGGAGCAGGTGGCGGAGGCGGCGGAGGCGGCGCGCGAGGAGGCGGAGGAGGAGGCAGCGGCGTCAACGCCACCGCAGCCGTCGGACCTTCGAGGTCGCTCTCGTCGGCAATCGCTGCTTCTTCGCTCTCGTCGTCGTCGGGAAAGAGGTCGTCGGCAGCGCCACGGCTTTCGGCAATGCGCGGTGGCGGCGCCGCCTTTGGCGCGGGTGGTGGCGGGGCGATCGCATGGCCCGACCACGACGACACCGACGACGGATCGAACGGCGTCGATGGCGACTTTGCAGGGTTCGGAAACGGACCCATCGGGGCCGCCATCGGCTGCGGCGGCGGGCGAAACGCGGTGTTCTCCTCGGCGGAATCGAACACCAATTGCGGCGGGCGATTCGCGGGACGTGCCGCCACCGGCTTCGTTGGTGCTGTGGGCGCAGGCAGGCTCGCGTCGCTGTTGTCGTTCTCCTCGCTCTCGTCGCTGTCGAGGAGGGCTGACAACGACGTGGACCGCTCCGACGTCGGCGGCCGTTGTTGCGGCTCGCGGATGTTGGTGGGTTCGCTGCCGTCCTCCCAGACACCGCCCGAGAACGCGGCGCGCTCATCGTCGTTCATCGACGGCTCTGACGACGCCAGCGCTCCCGACGACAACGACGGCACGGCAGGTGGCGCGATGCGCGGCGCAGCGACCGGTGCGACCGGCGCGATCGGTGCGGGTGGCAGCGGAGGCAAAATCGGCCGGGGTTCAACACGGCTGTCGGCGAGGTCGTCGACGCCGGGGGCATCGAAGTCGTCGAGGTCAGACAAGCCCGGTCCCGGATCGGCGAACACGCCGGTACGCGGCGGTGGCGCAACACCCGGCAGGCTGCTGTCGCCCGACGACGACAACGACGGTTGCTGCACCATCGCGGTGGCGAGTTCCGCCGCGTCACCGAACTCGTCGAAACCATCGGAAGCGTCGACGACGTTGGCCACCCGCCCCGTGCCACGGCCCGCATTCACGGCTTCGCGGACCGATGCCGGACGCACCGTGTTCGTCGACGACGTCTGCTGGCGGCGCATCGGGACTTCGGACGTGCCCGCTTCAAACAGCGCGTCATCGTCGTCGAAGCCCGCGGGATCTTCGGCGCCCTCGCGGCTGTCGGCACTCGAGAACACGTCGTCGTCGTTGTCGCGCGACAAACTGGGTTCGACGTCGATGCGTGGCGCAACGCGAACCTGGGTGCGAAACGCGTCGTCGATCGCCTGATCGGCCGCGTCGCCGACGACGACCACAGCACCCACCAGCGTGCCGCGCATGCGTCGCGGTTTGCTCTTTGGTGCGATGCCCGGGGCTGTTTCAGCGTCGAACTCGCCAGCGTCGGCGAGGGCGCGGCCCACCACTTTGACAACGCCCTTGTCGGCGAGGTTGGCGAGGGCGGTTTTGACTTCGGCCTCGTCGAGACCTGCTTGTCGACGGATGCTTTCGACGGGGCGCTTGCCGTCGATGAACCGCAGCACGTGCTTTTCAAACGGCGTGAGGCGCACGTTCGTGGCCGTGCCGATCTTCGCGATGACGGCGTCGGGCGACATCACCGCCTGACTGCGGCCCGAGACGTACAAGCGCGCCGCCTGCATGTCGCGCTTGATGTGAAACCCCGAGTCCGACGTTTCGAAGCTCGACGTGTCGTCGCCGATGTTGCCGAGAATGACGGCGTCGGCGAGGTTGAACACCGCCGGGTCAACGCCGCCCTGGCCCGGACGCAGCTGATGCTCCTCGTCGAGGATGTCGCCGCCCAAAAAGCGGGTGTCGAGAATGAAGTCGCACCCCGGGCAGATGACCGCGGCTTCCTCGACGGGGCGACCACACTTCGGACAAATCATCCCGGATGACCTTCAGGGGGAGGCAGGCGCAACGGCACGACTCGGGTTGATTGGCGGGGACGTGTCCCCGCCCACCCCTCAAGAGACTCGCCTCGGCGACAAACCCCAAAGCGGGTTTCTCTTCGAGGCTCAACCGCGAAAGAGGATGAACTTCGACATGTCGACACCGAGCTGCTTGTTCTCCTCGTCGACGTACTCGCCGTGTTGGTCGGCGCGCGACTTGATGTAGTCGCTCCACACCTGGCACAGCAGCGAGATGGTTTGAAAGTGCGTGCGCTCCATGACGTCCATGGCCTTGTTGTACAGGCCCATGCCGTCGCCAGCGTGGTCGCGGAACTTCGCCTGCAGCATGGGCCGCACGACGGCGAGGATGAGCAGGTGCTTGTGCAGCACATCGCCGAGCTTGAAGCTTTGGCTCACGCGCAGCTTCGCGAGGAACTTGAAGTAGGTGCGCTGGCTGTCGTCGTCGCCGGTGACGAGCAAGTCGGTGTAGGCCTCGAGCAGGTAGTCGAGGGACTGCTTCAAGTCGTTGCGGGCGACACGGCTGTACGCCGGGATGTCTTTGGGGATGCGCGTGAGCAGCGCCGTGGTGATCTGGGCGCGGTTGTTCTCGAGGAAGTTGTACAGCTCGATCATCGTGACACCTCGGCGCCTCGCCGACGACGAGACCCCACAGCTGTAGCACCCGCAAGAAAGTGCCGTCCAACGGTGGCCCTCGACGAGGCACCGCTGGATCGACGCGGACACGCCCCCGGACAACGGCGACTCGGGAACTCGCCTCGGCGACAAACCACCACGAGGGATTCTCTTCGAGGTTTGCCGGAGGCGGCGGCACCGCTACCGTGCGCGCGATGCTTGGACTCGACGTTCGCGCTGCGTTTTCCCGTCGACGGCTGCTCATCGCTGGCCTGGGGGCTGGGCTCGTTGGTGTGCCCCTCGGCGCCGCAGGCTGGGGCCTGTTGCGTGCGCGCGCCGCAGCACCTGGACTGCACACCTTGTCCGACGACGAGGCCCGCGTCGTCGAGGCGGTCGCGGAAACCTACTTCCCGGCAGGCAACCCGTTTGGCGTCGCGGCCGTCGACATCGACGTGCGCGGACCGGTCGATGCGTGGATCAGCGGCATGTACCCGCGCGAACGTCGTGGGCTGCGCGCGCTGCTGCGTGGTCTCGAGCGCTGGCCGCAGCTGAGCGGTGCGGGCGGGTCGTTTACGTCGCTGACCGTCGCGCAGCGCGTCACGGTGCTGCACGCCTTCGACGAGTCCACGATTGCCGAGCGCCGCACCCTCGCCACCCTGTTGCGCCAGGTGTGCCTCTTGCCGCTGCTTGAAAATGACGTCGTGCTCAAGGCGTTGGGCCATCGCCACGGCTGCGCGCTGCCTGAACTCGTCGCCGACGACATGGGGATTGGCTGATGGCAGACGCACTCGTTCGCGTGGCCCCCGTGGCGCGCTCCGTCGCCAACCGCTGTGAGCGCGCGCAGCCCGGCACCATCACCTGCGACGTCGTCGTCATCGGCACCGGTGCGGGTGGTGCCATCGCCGGCACCGAGTTTGCGCGCGCGGGCCGTCGCGTGGTGTTTCTCGAAGCCGGCGGTGCCTACGGCAAAGGCGACTTCGCGAAGCGATCGATGGCGTGGTCGCTCACGAAGGTGTGGGCCAGCAAAGGCACGCAAACGTCGTCGTCAATGCCGGTGATGCTGGTGCCGTCGGGCAGGGTGGTCGGCGGCTCCACCGTGTTGAATTCCGCCATCTGTTTTCGCCCGCCGCTGCAGCGTTTGCGCGAGTGGCAGCAGCTCACCGGCTCGTCGGTGTGGGACCCCAAGTACCTCGACCCCGTCGTCGACGAAATCTGGGAACGCGTCGGCATCGCGCCCACCCACGCGGCCATCGGTCGACGCAACAACCTGCTGTTCGAGGCCGGCTGCAAAGCCCTCGGCTACACGCACGCGTGGATGGACCGAAACGCGCCGGGCTGCGTTGGCTGCGGCGTGTGCCAACTCGGTTGTCCGTCGGGGGGCAAGGCCTCCGTCGACAAAGCGATACTCCCCGAGGCCGTCGATCGTGGTGCGCGCATCCTCACGCGTGCGCGCGTTCGCGAGGTGGTCATCGAAGGCGGTCGCGCCACCGGCGTTGTCGCCGAGGTGATCGATCCCGACACCGAGCAGCCCATCGGCGAGCTCACCGTGAAAGCCGACGTCGTCGTCGTCGCCGGCGGCGCGTTGTTTTCGCCGTTGGTGTTGCAGCGCAGCGGGATCAACAACCCGCACCTCGGCGAGCACCTGGCGATCCACCCGGGCATCGGCGTGTTCGGCGAGTTCAAAGAACCGGTGGTGATGTGGGACGGCGTGCCGCAGGGCTACTACGCCTACGCCCCCGACGACGATCGCGCCTTGCTCGAGACCGCCAACGTCGGCCCGGGCGAGCTGTTTTCGCTGCTCGTGAAGGCCGGTGACGTCGACATGATGCACCGGCTCAAGCACCTGGCACTGGCCGGCGCCATGATTCGCGACAGCGGTACCGGCAGCGTCCGCCTCGACGACGACGACGGTGTGGTGCGTCCGAAGTTCTCGATCCACATGACCGACCGCGACCTGCTGGCGTTTCGCAACGGCGCCAAAGCCGTGGTGCGGGCGTGGTTCGCTGCGGGTGCTGTGTCGGTGGCACCTGGGGTGCAGCCGGTGCGGTTCTGCAAAACCGAAGCCGAGGCGTTCGAGCAGATCGAGCAGCTCACCTCGATGGAGCGCCTGGGTCAGCCGTACGGCAGCCATCCGCACGGCACGTGCCGCATGGGTCCGAAAGACGGTCCGAACGCCGGCGTGGTCGATGCCGACGGCCAGGTGCATGGCGTGCGGCGGCTGTTCGTGATGGACGGCTCGGTGTTTCCAAGCACGCTGGGCGTGAACCCGCAGGTCACGATCATGAGCACGGCGGCCAGCCTGGCGCGCCGGGCGATTGCCACGATCTGACAGAAAAACAGCCGGTTACGCCGTGGCGGGGCACGGGATGAAAGCCATTCACCCTCCCCGCGCTCGGTCAGCGAATTGTTCGATAATGCGTATTATGTCAACTCAGGTGGCCGGCAGACGAAGGAGGTTCGGACAACCGCGGTCCGTCATTTCGAGCGCACCAAAAGCAAACGGCGCCTTGTGGGCGCC
>JBIKRQ010000643.1:0-2596 GCA_044349155.1 Myxococcota bacterium | reverse complement strand
GCCATCGACCACTCCGCCGACAACGACGGGGTGGTACCCTTTCGCCCCAGCGAAGTGGTGGGGGCAAGCCGCGACCTCGAAGAACCGATCACCGCCGTGGAACCGCTGCTGTTTGTGCTGCGTCCCCTCGTCGAGAGCATTGTGCGTCGCCTGAGCGCGCGCGCCGAACGCTTGATCGAGCTGAGCGTGCTGCTGGGCCGTCGGCGTCATGAGCCGGTGGTGCTCTCGATCGCTTTTCCCAACGCCACCGACGACATCACCGTGCTGGTGCGCGTGCTGAAAACGCGGGTGGAAGCGCTGTTCGCGGGCCGTATTGACGACGTGGAACCGCACCTGCTCGTCGATGGCTTCGACCGCCTCACGCTGGTGGCGCGCCGAACGGCGAAGGCGAAAGCGCTACAGCTTGGCCTGCTGCACGACGACAGTGCCGGCGTGCCCGAGAACATCGCCCACCTGCTGGCCGAGCTCACCGCCGAGCACGGGGCCAGCCGCGTGGGCGTACTCACGACGACGCAGAAGCCGCTGCCCGAGCAGATGACGACGTTGTCGTGGCCGCCAGCCCCCGATGTGTCGAGCGATGACGTGCCCCGTCGACGTCGACTGCGGCCCGTGCCCACCGACGCGCGCACCCGCCGTGGCCGCTTCATGGCCGGCTGGCCGTGGCCGCTGCGCCTGCTGCCCCGCCCACAACCGCTGGGAATCCTCGAGGTCGACGTCGTCGAGCGCGCGCTGTTTGCCCACCTCGAAGGCGGCGACGCGGCCGGTCCGTGGCGTCGGCACTACACGGTGCTCACGTTGCGCGATGGCCGCCGCGCCCTGGCCCTCGTCGACGACGAAGCCGGCGACACGTTCTTGCAGGGCTGGTTCGACTAGTCCGCTCTTCGCTGTGCAGAAACGAAAACGGCCGCTCGAGGCGGCCGCGTTCAGCGAGCAGTGACGACGTCGGCGCCCCTCAGATGCCGACAAGCAAGCGGGCGCCGAAGTTGTAGGCGAGGCCGGCGTCGATGATCTTCTTCATCTGCGCCTCGACGTTGTACTCGGTGCGCACGTACTTGAAGACGCAGGTTTCGGTGTCGAAGACGGCACAGCACGAGCGGGGGTCGTAGTCGCGCGGCTGGCCCACCGAGCCCACGGTGATGATGTACTTGAAGTCTTTGCGCACCACGAACTCGGGGCCCTTGACGTTGTAGGCGTCGTCGGCGGAGAGGGCGAAGCTGCGCGTGAGGTGCGAGTGGCCGATGAAGGTCACCCAGTTCAACTGCTCGCGGAAGCGCAGGAGCTCTTTGGCCTTCTCTTTCGTGAAGACGTACTCGAACTCCTCGGGGCACACCGGGCTGCCGTGGCAGAAGTCGATGTCGCCCTCGGTGATCTTGTAGGGCAAGCCCTTGAGCCACTCGATGTTGTCGGGCGTGACCTTCTGCTTGCACCAGTCGAGGGCGTGGCGCGCAGCGTCGTAGTAGTAGGAGTAGTCCATGCGGCCGGCGACGGCGGCGTCGTGGTTGCCCACGATGCAGCCCTTCACCACCTTGCGCACCTCATTGACGCACTCCTCAGGGTTGGCGCCATAGCCGACGATGTCGCCGAGGCAGATGTAGGCATCGATGCGCTCCTTCTCGAGGCTTTTCAGCGACTCGGTCAGGGCTTCGATGTTGCCGTGGATATCGCTGATGATCCCGTAACGCACCGGGCTAGCCGCCTTCAGCCACATCGGCGCGAGCCGAAGAAGCCATCAGAACTTCCGCGGCGCCAGCCGAAGAAGCAGTCGAAATCTCACGCACACGACGACGCGCCGCGACGAGGACGCCGAGCATCGCAAGGAGCACGGCTCCCGGCAAGCCCACACCTGTTCCGGAGACAACCCGGACACTGCTGCAGCCCGAAGCACTCACGACGATGACACCGTCGGCGTCGCTGCTGATCTCGCCGCCGCTGTGCGTCAGCACTCCGCGCACGGTGTACTGCCCCGGCGCGAGCGTGTTGGTGTCGAGGGCGAAGCTGCGCGCGGGGTCAACACCCTCGACCACCGACACCACCGCGAGACCACCAGCGATGGCCTGCTCGCCGCTGCCGTCGTCGATGAACAGGGCGATCGAGCCGCTTTCGCCTGTGGGCACGTCGGCAGACCAGGTGATGAGCACGATGCCCCCGGCATCGACATCGTCGACACCGTCGGGCTCAAGCAGGCGGAAACTCGCATCGTCGTCGTCGTCGCCGAGCACTTCGACCGTGCCGGGGGCCGACGCGTAGGCAATGCCGCCGCGCGGATCGGAGGCGACCGCGAACACGAACCACACGCCCGCCGGCACCGTTGACGACGTCACGCGCGCCGACCCCGCCGAGCCGAGCAGCCCGCGCGCCACACGCACGCCGTCCTGGCTGTCGTTGGTGGTGGACAAGTAGACGTCGACCGAGACCGCGTCACCGTCGGCGTCGTCGGTGGCGTAGCCGACGTCGAAGCCAATGTTGCCGTCGACGTCGCGCGAGGCGATCACCGAGCCGCTGGGGGCGCTCATGCTGATGGTGGGCGCCGTATTTGGAACTTCTTCGCCTTCGCCCTCTCCTTCGCCTTCGCCCTCACCTTCGCCGGTGAACGCGA
>JBIKRQ010000239.1:0-9752 GCA_044349155.1 Myxococcota bacterium | reverse complement strand
TGCTTCGAATCTTCACCACGCATGACAGGTAGATCCGGAACACCCGATATTTGGCGCAGCTCTCGACGACGAACACCTCATTTCTCGTCGAGAACCGACTGCCGACTTTTTCAGCAACCTGCTAGAGCGCGAAGTCGTAGGCCAGCGTTGCCGCAGTCTGGGTCAGCTGCACGCTCGTTGAGCCGAACTCGCCGCAGGCGATGGTGAGCGTGCCGTCGACGGCGGGGCCGCACTCCTCGGGCTTGCGCAACGCATCGACGAAGGCTTCAGCTTTGATGGGCATCCTGGACAGCAGCGTGGCGAGCGCTGCTGGCTTCTGCGGCACCTTGCCGGCGATGACGACGACGTGGCTCGCGTGTGCACATCCGCCCTGTGTCGAGGTGACCTTGAAGCCCTCGAACTCGAAGGACTCAACAAGCGCTCGCTCCTTCGTTTGGCGATCGATGCGATAGCCGGTCGCCTTCGCATCGACGACGCCCTCGCCGGTGGCAGCATTGGCGCGCGTGCAGTCGTCGTCGCCAGGTGCTGCCGCGGGGACCTCTGCGACGTCGGCCGGCGGCGCTGGTGCTGCGGGCTCGGCAACAGCGACGGGAGCGGTGCCAACAGGCGTTGATGCACACGCCACGAGCGGCAGGACCAGGAACGACGAGAACAACACGGTGGAGCTGCGCATGCGCGTGCGCCTACGAGATCGACGACGACAGGGCAATCAGATGCGGGTGTGCTACGGCACAAGCATGCGTGCGCATGGCGTGTTGTTCGGTGTCGTTCTTGGTGCGTTGTCGACGGGCTGCAACCTCTCAGCATTGGTGATGCAGTCGATGGCGCCAACCACCGCCTTCGTCGTCGACGACGTGCCGCCCCCGCCCGACTATCGCGACGATGCGGTGTGGCTCGCGCTGCCGTCACGCGCCGACGAGGCCGATGTGGCGTTGCCGGCATCGCCCGCAGCACCCAATCCCGCTGTCGACGTGTTCTACGTGCATTCCACGTCGAGCATTGCGCCACGCTTCAACGCCGCCACCAACGACCCCGAGGTGCGCGCGGCAAGCATTCACGGCGGCACGCTCATTCAAGCGAGTGCCTTCAACGCCGCGGGAGCCGTGTACGCGCCCGAGTATCGCCAGGCGACGGGGGCTGCGTTTGTGAACCCGAGTGTCGACGGCGATCGCGCGATCGACGTCGCCTTCACCGATGTGTCTGCGGCGTTTGCCGAGTTTCGTCGACGCACGGCAGGCCGGCCGTTCATCATCGCTGCGCACAGTCAGGGAGCGGTGCTGTCGGCGCGGCTGGTGCGCGAGGTGATTTCGTCGTCGTCGGAGCGCCCGCTGCTGGTGGCGGCTTACCTCGTCGGTGCACCGCTCGTGCTCGAGGACATCGGCGGCGTGCCGCTGTGTGCTTCACCAACATCCACAGGGTGCGTGGTGACCTTCAACGCGCGGGGTGCGGAGCACGTCGACGTTGGCGTTGATTTCGCCGCCCTCAAGCGACCTGGCCTGCTGTGCACCAACCCCACCGCGGCAGCCGTGACGACGACAGCCGTGCAGCGCGAGTACCACGGCGGTGCCGTCTTCTTCGACGCACCAACGCCAGCACTGTTGCCGATGTTTGTGGCGAGCCGATGCCGCAGCGACGGGATTCTCGAGGTGACAAACATGGCGCCGTTGCCGCAACGGGGCGTGATGGACGCGGTGCTGCTGCGCATCATGGGTGGCCACAACTTCCACCCCGTCGAGTACCAGCTGTTCTACATGGACCTGCGCGCCGACGCCGTGCGCCGCACGCGCGTCGCTGTCGGCGTGCGGTAGTCAGTGCACACGCTGTCGTCGTCCTGCTACGACGACGGAATGCAGGTTGTCGTTGTTGCGCGCGCGCCGGTGTTGGCTCCTCTTGGGCTCGTCGTCGACGCGTGCGCTCTTGGTGATGGCACCTTCGCTGACGCCCGCGCCGACGCCCTGCGCCGCTGCGGCTTGACCCCACCCGCACACAAGCACCGCGACGACGACATGGTCACGGGGCCAGCGCTGGTGGTGGCCGACGATCTGTGGATCACGCGCCGCGCGCTGGCGTCGTTTCTGCGCGCCACACGCACATCGATCGCGCCAACACGACTGCGCCTGCCGCCATCGCGCCTGCTCGAACTCACGTTGCCGCTGCAAGACGTGGTCGTCGACGAACACGGCGCCACCTTTGCGTGTGCCTTTGTGCCCGCGGGCCACACGATCCGCGCGGGTGATGCGCTTGATGCCGCCGCAGCGACAACGATTCCGTACAAAGAGCTGCTCACCACGTTGCCCGTGCCACGCACGTTGGTGAGCAGCACCCACGATGCGCGCTGGCCGTTGACGTCGACGGTGGTGCTGCGCGTGCGTCACTGGTTGCATGTGCTGCGTGCCTCGCACCTCGCGCCGCAGGTGTGGCTGCTGGAGCGCGCGTTGCGCGATCCCGTGCGTTCCGCGTGGCGCGCGCTGTTGGGGCTGCGCACGTCGTCGTCGGCGCGCGAGGCGGCGTGGAAACGGCAGTTCGTGTTTGTGGGCAAGCGCGCGCAGATTCATCCAACCGCGATCGTCGAGGGCAGCATCATCGGCGACGACGTCGTCATCGGCCCTGGCTCGATGGTGTTACAGAGCATCGTGGGGGCCGGCACGCGCATCGAGCAACGTGCGCACATCAGCCAAAGCACCATTGGCCGTCGCAACTTCATCAGCTTGAACTCGTCGATGCAGGCCTGCGTCACCTTCGACGACGCCGACCCGTGCGCCAACAACCTGCAGGCGTGCGTGGTGGGGCCGCGCGCAGGGCTCACGAGTTTCGTGCGCGCGCTCGACACCGCCCTGCACGACGACGGACGCCCGGCTGGTCCCGTGTTCGTCGTCGACGGCACCGCGCGTCGCAGCGTGGGCGAGTTGCCGTGCGGTGCCTGCTTTGGCGCCGACACCTACGTGGGGGCCGAGGTGTCGCTCGCTGCGGGGCGCGCGTTGCCAGCGGGGGTGCGCGTGGTGACCGCGCCAAGCTCGCTGTTGCGGCGCCTGCCCGACGACGTCGCTGCGGGCACCTGGGTGGTCGAGGACGGCAGCCTGGTACCGCTGCGCACGCGCCGCTAGCTCGCTTCGGGGAGAGCACTACGGAGTGCTTCTCGTTCACGACGTCAAGGAAACGTGATCTCGACGAGGGTGCTCGACAGCTTGCGCACCACGAGTGCTTCTTTGAACATCGTGCCCACGCCGCGGGCGAGGCCGATGTAGATGTCGATCATGCCGCGGTGAGACGTGTAGGTGACCTCGAGGACGTTGCTGCTCTTCCACACGTAGGTAAAGCGCGGCGGGGCGGCGTTGGGCATCGATCGGGTGACGTCGACGTGGATCTGGTCGAGCCCGATGAGCAGGTCGCGGGCATTGGTGAAGCGCTGCAGCGTGCGCGGGTAGACGCGCGGCGCGTACGCACAGCACCAGTACTCGCCAAACGCGTCGGCCCCCTGCTCGGGGGTCATGCCGAGGACGGTGGTCGTCGACGAAAAGAGGCGACCCGCCTGCGCGTCGTCGATGTCGCCGATGGCGAGGATGAGGGTGTGCTTGGCGAAGCCGGCATCGTCCATGATGCGCTGCCAGGTGGCTTCCCCGTGTTTCTCGAGGACCATCAGCACCATGCAGGCTGCGCCACCGCGTCTTCTGCATCGCCGCTTGTCGTGCAGCCGACTTCAAGCGAGCGTGGCCCATGCGCACTCCCATCCTCGCTGCTGTTCTTGTCGCTCTTGCTGCCTGCAGCAGCCCACCACCACCCGGTGCCGCCCTCGACGTGGCGACGGTGGCTGGCTCGTGGCGCGGCGACCACGTCAAGCTCGACATCGACCCGACGGGTACTGTGCACTACGAGCGCACCGGCACGACGTCGTCGAAGCTCAGCGGCCTGTCGCTGAGCAACCTGAGCAGCACCGGCTTCGACGTGGGCGTGGGCATGTTGTCGACGCACTTCGTGATCAACGCCGTGCCCGCGACCACCGGTTCGACGACGACGATGACCGTCGACGGCGCGGTGCTCACGAAACAGAGCGCTGTTGATGCAGCACTCGAAGCAGCACCGCCCGTCGAAGCACCTGCGCCCGTGCCGGCGGCACCCCCGGCGACGTTGCCGACCGCGGGCACCCTGGAAGCGCTCGTGGGGTCGTGGGTGGGCGGCGAGATGACGTTGCGCATCGCGCCCGACGGCACGCTGAACTACCGCCGCGGCGGTACCAGCATCAACGGCGTGCAGGTGCAAAACGTGACCGCCGCTGGCTTTGAGGCTGGCGTGTTCGGCCTGACGACGAAGTTCGTGGTGAGCGCCCCCGCCGCCGTGGTCGACGGCAAGGTGCAGATGACCGTGGACGGCGTGGTGCTGACGAAGGTCGTCGACGGCTGACGTTCAGGCCGCGGGGGCGAGCGCGATGACCGACTTCGTGGTGAGCGCGAAGTTCGGTGGCACGTCCTTCTTCCAGATTTCCGCGTTGGTGGCGTCGTCGAAGGCGGTGACGGTGGCCGACGGATCGTCTTCGTCGGCGATGATGTCGAGGTGCACGCGCAGGCGGGTGCCGTCGGGCAGCGTGACGTACAGGCTCTTGTGCAGCTTGGCCCGGGCGTGGGCGACGGCGCGCTCGAGGACCTCGTTGGCCGTTTTCACGAGGGTGCTGAAGTCTTTGGGGTTGAGCGGCTTGGGGTTCTTCTTGTCGCGCCCCATGGTCCACGGGCCGACGAGGGCGGGCTCGGCGTCGCCGATGCGGGTCATCTCGACTGCCCAGCCGTCGTCGTCTTCGTTTTTGATCACGCGGGCCGTCCACCCCGACTTCTTCCAAAGGGTGGGCTCCATCAGCTCTTCGCTGGCGACGGGGGCGGCGGCTTCGTTCATGACTGATCTCCTGTTCAGCCCGCGTGCTAGCAGGTCTGCCAGCCCGTGTCTGCTCAGATGTTCAGCTCTGATCGCGCAGCGGGCGGGACCAGGCCCACCCGCACGAACCCGTCAGTCTGCCGTGACTGTCGACGGCTCACCGAGGGCCGTGTTGGCGCTCGCGGACTCGATCGCGCTGCGGGCCTGGCTGGCGGCCTGGGCGCGCTCCTGGAACTTCAGGAAGTTCGGGATGGCGATGGCGGCGAAAATGCCCATGTACATCACGAGGATCATGGCCGCACCGACGGGGCCGCCCATCATCATCGCGAAGAGCGGGGCGAACACGTACGACAACGGGTTGCGGCCGGGGGCGGGCGCGCTGCCGGGGCGGACGGCCTGGCGCAACGCGGCGATGCGCTTGGTCAGGTACGGGTGCGACGTGTTCAGCTCGTACAAGCCCATGAAGAAGCCGCCAGCGTCGTGGCGCTGGTCGACGAACGCGTCGAGGTTCATGTGGCGCGCCTGATGACCGCCCGCCGCCAACACGGCCAACGCGCGCGACGAGGTCTCGAGGTTGTCGACGACGGCCGCACCGCAGGCATCGCAGCTGTATTCGCGGGCGCGCGAGTAGGCGGGGCCCAGCAGCGGCACCAACTGTGCGGGCAGCAAGAACGCGTTCCAGGCGAGGTGGCCGAGGGCCAGGTGCCCAAGCTCGTGGGCAATGACGAAGTCGAGGGCGGTTTTGCGGGTGGGGTCGTCGCTGGCGTCGGCGGCCATGCAGGCGTCGACGATCTCGGCGTTGAGGATCACAAACTGCCGCGACAACAGCTTGGTGGCGTAGGCGTTGAGCACGCCGCCGGCCTGCACGACGTAGACCTCGGGGACGGACTCCATGCCCAACAGGTGCGCGGCGGACTGCACCCGCTTGTACACTTCAGGCAGCTGCTGCGAGCCGAGGCGAACGCCATTGCCGGCGATGTGGGCCATGAAAAGTGCGTGGGCAACCAGGGTGGCCAGCGCAACAAATGGTGCGTAGAGCAGGCCGACAATCGAGATAATAACGGCGAGCCAAACGACGCTGGAAAAAATGGCTGCGAGGACGAAGAGTGTCTTCTCTTTTTGGCTTCGGTAGGCGTGTGCGTTCATCGTGTCCCCCTGAGGTGCGTGCTTTGACCACTCGACCTGCGCCAAGTGCTTGAAAGAACAGTTGGTGTGTGGAGCACGGCGCATGAACGCGGCCCCCTGCGCGCGTTGTACCGCAGGATCAACACCAAAGCAATCTTCAGGAAAGCACAGGCGAGACAGATGGTCCTTTGAAAAGTACAAAGAAACCAGACGAACGCCGAATCGTATTGCCTGATTCAGGCATCGTGGTCGACCGGCGCGCGCTCGGTGTGCTCGGGGCCTTCGCGGCGCAGGCGCTCGAGACGGGCGCGCGCAGAGGCGAATTCGTCGCTGGCCGAGCGGCACAAGGCCTCGACAATCTGCTGGAATTCGGGGACGGCGAGGGGAGCAGACGCGGCGGCGATGTTGTGCATGGGCCCACTGTGGGGCCACGGGGCAGGGCAGCGCCAGAAAACCGCCAACAGATCTTGCCGGTCCCCGCCGCCTCCATGTGCCGACATCTGCCTACACGACGCAGATCACAGGTCCGACGTGAGGGCGATGGCCGAAGCGCGCGTTGCTGTCACGGTTGGCCCATGCGTGTTGCTCGTCGCTTGCTCGTGTTGGGTGCTGTGGTTGCTGCTGCCGGGTGTTTCGACGTGACACCAGGGGCGGGTGACGTCGTCGACGATGCTTGCCCGGGCGGTGGTGTTGCCGTCGGCTGGCCCGTGCGACCCGGCAGCTACACCGTCAGTCAGGGGCCCGGCGGCGCGTTTTCGCACACCGGCATCAACGCCCACGCCTTCGACTTCGACGTCGACAAAGGCACCGACGTGATTGCGGCGCGCAGCGGGACCGTGGTGCTCGTGGTCGATGGCTTCCTCGATGGTGGCGACGACATCAACAAGGCCAAAGAAGCCAACCTTGTCGTCGTCGACCACGGCGGCGGCACCTTCGACAGCTACCTGCACCTGGAGGCGGGCTCGATCGTGGTCGAGGTGGGCGACACCGTCGACAGCGGCGAACTGCTCGGGAAGTCGGGCAACTCGGGCTACACCTCGGGCCCGCACCTGCACTTCGCTGTCGTCGACGCCACGATGCAGAGCCTGCCGGCGTGCTTCGCGCCCGACCTCGTGCCCGACACCAACGACGTCGTCGACGCGGTGGATTCGCCGCTTGCCGACCCAGGCAGCTTTCCGCGCAGCACGCTGCCGCGCGACCTGTTTGCCGACAACAACATCGAGCTCGACAACGACGTGGTCGCCTTCAGCATCGACGGCACGCTGCACATCGAGGGACATGTCACCGACAGCAACCAGCGCGCCGCGGTCTTTCTGAGCCCCTACGGCGGGGGCGAGGTGGAGGCGCAGTTGTTGGACGAGGTCGACGACGCTGGTGCGTTCGTCCTCGACTTTTCACCCGACGTGGCGGGCATTCACAGCCTGGCCCTCAGCAGTGTTGACGACGCCACGGGCGTCTTCGGCAGCGCGATCCTGGCGCCGGTCGTGGTGCGGTAGTCGCCGCTCAGTCTTCGTGACGTCGTCGTTTGCGCGCGTGCTCGGCCAGCAGTTCGGCGAAGGCGGGCTCGTCGCGCACGGCGTCGAAGTCGGCGTCGTTGAAGTCTTTCGCCGTGTAGTCCTTGCCCAACGCGTGGGTGCTGTGGTGCACGGTGCCGTCGACGTCATGGGTGAGGGCGCACAAGCAGGCGAGGTTGAAGTCCATCAGGCCGGGCCGCGACTCCTTCGTGCCGCGCGCATCGTCGGCGTAGGCGAGCAGCGATCGTCCGGCGCGCAGCTGCTTCGTCTCGACGTGCAGCACCACGAGGTGGGCGATGATGTTGGCGGCCGCTTCGCCCTTTGGATCGAAGCGCTGCTGCAGCTCCTGCCACGTCGACCACGCCAGCTCGAGCTTGCCTGGCACGCGCAGCCAGTTGGGCAGGAGCGCATCGAAGATGACGTCGTGAACCCCGAAGCGGCGCAGGCTTTCTTCGCCGGCAGCAACAGCCTCGATGCGCTCGTTGTTGCGCGCATGGGCGAGCACCTTCAGCTGCCAGTAGAGCTGGATGTTCGCCGCCTCGTCGTCGACCGCGAGGGCGTCGGCGAGAATCGCGAGCAGCTCGTCGCCGTCGGCACGGCTTTCGAATCGTTTCGCGGCAAAGCGCAGCCGCTCCTGCACCGTGGCGTCGACGCCGTGGGCCAGCAACCACGGCACCAGCTCCGGGTTCGCCGAACGCAATGCGCGTTGCACCAGCGTTTCAGGTGGCGAGCCTTCGACCTGGCGTCCTGCGTCCATCCATGGCGCCAGCGAAGCACCGGCGGCCAGCAGCAGCTCGGCAACGCCGACGACGTCACCGCCCTTGCCCTGCATGTCGAGCAGGCGGTGCATCACAGGTCGGTCGTAGCCGTCGATGGCGACGCCAGCTGCGAGCAGCACGCGCACGATGTCGGGCCGCGACAGCCACGCAAACAGCAGCGGTCGTTGATGACGATCCACCGCATGGACATCGCACCCACGCGACACCAGCGCCGTGAACAACGCGAGTGACGCGCCCTTGTCGAGCACGTGCAGCGCCGAGTCGCCTTTGTCGGTGCGTGCAGCGAAGTCGATGTTCTCGACGATCTCGAGCATGGTCAACGCCGCAGCGCTGCGGTCGTCGACGTCGTCGATGACGTCGAACCGGCGCGGCAGCATCAACATCCACAACGGCGCTTTGGTGAGGCCGCCGTCTTGCACAGCGTTGAAGTCGATGCCGCGCTCGAGCGCAAAGTGCAGATCGTCGACGTCAAACGGCGAGACATGCACGAGGGTGTGCACGATCTCGCCGTGGACGAAGGCGTCGTCGCGGTGTTGCAGCCAGTTGTTCCAGTACTCGCGCAAACTCATGGGCCGCTCATAGCAGGCACACGCCCCAGGCCTTCGTGCCGCCGCACATCGGCCCGCGATCGTGCCGTGGGTGTCAAGGGTTTTCGAACAGAGGAGGTGGGGTGTCGCCGCCATGGCGGACACGTGTCTGTCGACGACAACGCGTCGAGAAACTGCAGATCTACGCTTGCAGGCGGACCGGGTGTCTGGAACAGAACGCGGATGCGCCGAATTGTTTCCTTGTGTGTTGGGCTTGCGTTGGCCGGTTGTGCCGCCGATCCGCTCGACCCTCCTCCCGCCCCTGTGCCCGAGCCCGAGCCGTTGCCGGGTCGCCTCGTTGTCAACGAGGTGAACTGCTCGAAGAACCCCGAAGAGTTCGTCGAGATCGCCAACGCCGGCGAGCTGCCCATCAGCACCGCAGGCCACGTGATTGCTGGCGCCTTCGACGACGACAACACGTTCGCGGTCCCCGAGCGCGTGCTCGCAGGCGGTGAGCGCGTGGTGGTGGCGGGCGACCTCGGCCTGTCGTGCAAAAACGAAGGTGCGGTGCTGCTGCTGGCCGGCGTGGTCGTCGACGATGCGCCGATTCGCAGCGGTGATGTCGATCGCACCACGTGGTCGCGCGTGCCCGATTTGACCGGGCCGTTTCAGCCCGCCCAACCCACGCCGCAGAAAACGAACAAGCCGTTTGTCGACGAGCGCGACACCGTGTTCGACATCGAAGAAGACGTCGCGATGGTCGACATCTTCGTCGACAGCGAGAGCGAGAACCTGCTGCGCCAACAGGGCAAAGGGGCCGGCTACGTGCCCGCCCTCTTCATGTTCACCGACAGCCTCGGCACCTCGGTGGTGCAGCGGGCCGACGTGCGCATCAAGGGCAGCATCACGCTGCGTGAGTGGGACGGGAAGCCGTCGCTGAAGATCAA
>JBIKRQ010000016.1:0-34396 GCA_044349155.1 Myxococcota bacterium | reverse complement strand
ATGCCCACAGTGCGAACGCACTGATCGACGACGCTGCCGTTGCTGGAGATCGTGAAGCAACAACGAAGCAGACGAAGCAACAACGAAGCAGACGACGCAGACGACGCAGACGACGCAGACGACGCAGACGAACGAAACAGCGAGCCGTCATTCGCGAGCGAACAGCAGCCCCGGCGCCAGCTCAACAAACGCGTCCTGGTTGAAGTCGAAGAACAACACCTGCAGCGATGCTCCACCTTCGCGCTCGAAGTACTCGACGCGAAAGGTGTGCAGGCCCGCCCCCAGCGGGATGCTCCCCGACGCGTTGCCCGCTCCGGGGTTGTTCACCACCAACTGTCCGTCGACAAACAAACGCGAACCGTCGTCGCTGATCACGACAAAGTTCGCGAAGTTGTTGAACGGCATGTTGAAGAAGCCGCGAAACACGAGAGCGAAGTTGTCGCTGAAGGCTTCGCTCCCCAACCTGACCTGTGACCTGCGGAACGTGCTGCGCGGCGTGAGCGTGCTGAAGTCGGGCATGACGTCAAAGGCGCCGTCGTAGAGATCGACGTCGAGCCCGCTGGCCGAGCAGGTGCCTGCAACGCACGGGTCGGTGCCTTCGCACACAAGGCCGCAAACACCGCAGTTGGCGGTGTCCGCGTCGAGGTTCACGCAGACGCCATCGCACACCTCGGTGCCTGCCGGGCACACACACGCGCCGTCGTCGCACACTTCGCTGTCCGTGCACGCGGTGTCGCAGTCGCCGCAGTGGTCTTCGTCGCTGAGGACATCGACGCACCGCTCGTCGCACGAGGTCGATGGTTGCTGCTGCGCACCATCGAACACGTCGGCGCAGCCGCACACGTCGTTGGCGCCGCACACTTCTTCGCCAACGCAGCCAGCACTGCAGTCGATGGCAAACAACTGCGACGACAGGTCGCTTGTCTCGCCTGTCACCAGGTCGAAGGCCTCGAGCTGCAGGAACTCACCGCCATCGCGCTCGAAGTACTCGACGCGCAGCGTGTGCACGCCCTCGTCGAGGCTGATGGCCCCGAGTCTCGTGTCGTTGGCGTGGATGCCGTCGTGGTCGATGACGAGGATGCCATCGATGAACAAGCGCGAGCCGTCATCGCTGGAGAGCGCGAAGCCCTGGAACACCTCAGCCTCGGTGACGAAGAAGCCTTCGAAGCTGAGCGCGAATCCGTTGTCGCCGCGCTCGTCTTGCAGCGTGACGCTGGTGCGGTGCACCACACGCTGTGGCGTGAGCGTCGAGAAATCGGGGAGCCGATCGACAAACGCGTCGTAGCGCGTGACCGTCAGGCCCTGGCGCAGCACCTCGCAGGCTCCCTCAATGCAACGCTCGCCATCGTCGCAGGCGATGCCGCACCCACCGCAGTTGTCGTCGTCGGTGAGGGTGTTGGTACACGCTGTGCCGCACACCGTCTCGTCGGGCGAACAGCTACAGGAGCCCTGCAGGCACAGCGCCCCACCAGCGAAGTCGTCGCAGTCGTTGCCGCAAGCACCGCAGTTGCGCTCGTCGCTGTCGAGGGCGCTGCAGCCGTCAGCGCACAACGTCGGGGCCCCAACGGTGCAGGCGCAGTCTTCGTCGAATGCGCAGACCGCGGCTGCGCACGAGGCCACGGTTTGGCTCTCAGGGTCGTTGAAGTCGCGCTCGTCGTGAAAGACCCAGCGTGACGCGCTCAGATCGAGGCTGAACGAGCACATGTCGGAGAAGTCGGCAAAGCGCCGCACCACCTCGAAGTCGCCGGTGCTGGTGTCGCGCGTGCGGACCAGCTCGGGCTGATCGAATTCAGCGTCGTAGCGCGTGTAGAGATAGGCGTCGTGGCCGCCGAAGTGCTCCAGCAGGCCCCACGTCGCCCAGCTTTCACAGCCGTAGTACTCCTCGAACACAGGGCTCGTTGTCGTCGTCACCGCCCCTGTGGTGATGTCGATGGTGTTCATGGTGGTGCTGTACTGAACCGCGACGCGACCAAGACCGGCAAACACAGCTGTTTGGTACAGCGGCGCCTCCACCGTCGTCGACAACGGCAGCGTCGAGACCACCACACCGCTCGTTGGATCGAGTTCGCTGATGCCGTCGAACGTGACAACACCTTCACGCAGGTCGACGTCGACCGTGATCGGCTCGCCTGCCAGCGAGAACGTCAGCAGTCGACCATCGCGCAGGTCGGAAAAGAGGCCGTCAAACAGACCGTCCATCGCCACACCTGCAGCGAGGTCGTCGAGGGGGAAGCGACCCGTGGCGTTGTCGCCGCTGTAGTAGACGTTGCCTGCTGCCACCGCGATGCCACCACGGTCGTGACCTGTGATCGCGGTGTGCTCAAACGTCACGCAGTCGTCGAGCGGCGCCTCGGTCAGCTGCAGGTTCGGCACCTGACACGCGCCATTGATGCAGACATCGCCGACGCCACAGGCGTTGCCGCAGCGGCCGCAGTCGCTCTCGAGGATGCTGACGTCGATGCACGCGCCATCACACGACGCCGTCGGCGCCGGGCATGCTTCGCCTTCGCCTTCGCCCTCGCCTTCGCCCTCTCCTTCGCCCTCTCCTTCGCCTTCGCCTTCTCCTTCGCCCTCGCCTTCTCCCTCGCCTTCGCCCTCTCCCTCTCCCTCGCCTTCGCCCTCTCCTTCGCCTTCGCCCTCGCCTTGGCCCTCGCCAGGCGCGTCACACGCCATGAGAGTGATGGCGATCGTCGTGAGAAGCAGCAGTGCACGCATGTGTCTTTTTTGGCACAGACGATGGTGCGCATGCTGGGGTGTCCGCTCCACACCTGGTGGCGACGACAGACCCCAGCTCGTCGACGAACATGCCCAGAACTGCATCGTGCCGACATGTGGGTGCTGGCACGGTCGCTGCTCCCACGGTCAACCATGCGCTTGTTTTCCGTGTGTGTGTTGACTGCTGTCGTCGGTGTTGGGTGCGGGGCGCCCGCAAACAACACGCCGCGCGAGACCGCCTGCCCTGCCCCGGTCGATGCGCCTGAAGACGACGACGCCGTCCCGGTCGACGACACGCTGCCGCCCGAGCGCTTGTTGCGCCGCGCGAGTCTGGTGCTGCGCGGTGTGCCGCCCACGATCGCCGAACTCGATGCGCTGCAGGCCGCCGGCGACGAAGACGCCCGCTACGCCCACGTCGACGCCTTTGTCGATGCGCAGCTCAACGATCCTGTGTTCTACAAGCAGATGTTCGAGCTCGGCTTCAGCTGGATGCACATCCCGCTCATCCCGCGCACCGCCGACGCCCCCGAGTACGGCGCGCAACAACAAGTCTCGCTGCGCCTGTGCGACGACACCACGACCCACCCCGGCGCGTGGCACAAGGTCCGCGAGTCCGGTGCATGCGACAAGCCCGAAACCGTCGACATCGAACCCTGGTGGGCACCAGGCACCACCATCACCCTCGTCGGCGCGGCGGCCAACACCACCAACACGGGTGTCACGAGCCGCGAAGGCAATCCCGTCACCATCGAATGCAACGGCAGCCCCGAGGGCAGCTGCGGCTGCGGTGCCCACGCCATCCGCTGCCACCCCGACTTCCTCGAGTACGCCGGCTTCGAAGACTTCCTCGGCTTCAACGCCCTTGGTCAACGTCGACAGCTCGCCGAAGAACCCGCGCGCTTGTTTGCGCACCTCGCGTTTTTCGATCGCTCTCTCGATGAGCTCATCCTTGGTCACCAGTCTGTTGGCACCACGAACGTGCAAGCGGCCTACGTGCAGCAGGGCATCGTCGGCGGGCGCCTCGACTTGTTCGACGAGCAGCGCTGGTGGAAGACCGAGCAGTTCATCGGCGACGAGCACGACCCACTGCACACCGCTGGTGATGCCGAGAGCTGGCGCGAGTACGACGTGAGCACGCGCAACCCGTTCTTCCTCGCCGAGCGCGACACCACGTTCGACCCCCGCGTCGACGAGGGCCCCCTGCCCGGCATCCCCGCTGCGGGTGTGCTCACGAGCCTGGGCTTCTTGAACGCGTACCCGCGTGAACGCTTGCGTGCGGCACGTGCCCTCGAGATTTTTGCCTGCGAGCAACTCGATCCGCCGCAGGGGCTCACGTTCAACGAGTACCGCAGCGACCCCGCCGTCGAGGGCAGCTGCCAGCACTGTCATCGTCGCATCGACCCCGCAGCGATCCACTTCAAGCGCTACGGCAAGAGCGGCTCGGCGTTTGAGGGCTTCGGTGCCTCGTACCTGATGCCCGGCGTGGGCACGGCGTCGGCGTGGCATCCACCAGCGCGCTTTCGCACGGGCGAGTACCCCTACGGCGGCGAGCCCTACAGCCACTGGAACCGCTGGTACACGCCGGGCACCAAGATGACGCCGGTGACTGAAGCCGAAGCCGAAGCAAACCCCGAAGCGATCTTCATCGACTTCCTGCCGCCCGACCAAACGCTGCTCGGACAGGTCAGCGACGGCACCGTTGGCCCGTCGGGCTTCGCGAAGATGGTGGTGGCGTCGGGAGCCTTCGATCGCTGCGTCGTTCGACAACTGCACAAGCAGGTCGTCGGCCGAGACATCGACCCCACCACCGAGGTCGGCTACCTCGACGCGCTCACCGCCACCTTCGTCGACAACGGCCGACGCGCGCGCCCTTTCATCAAGCACCTCACCACGAGCGCCACGTTTCGGAGCGGCCTGTGACGACACCCAACAACCTGCACCTGCGATCGATGTTGCCCGTCGCCACAGCGCTGCTGCTCAGCGCCTGCCCGGCTGAGCCAACGCCCGTCGACGTCGTCACCCCGGTGTGTCCCACCACCGCGAGCAGTGAGACCGTCGCCATCTACGAAGGCCTACGCAGCTCGTGTCAGGGCTGCCACCAAAGCGGTGCACGCGGCTACTTCGCGAGCGTGTCGGCGTTTCAAAGTCTCGTCGTCGCCGACCCACGCTTCATCACGCCCGGCGATCCCGCTGCGAGCGGCTTTGTCGCGTTGCTCGAGGGCACCGCTGCTGGTTCGTTTGCACAGATGCCGCCCGCGGGCCCGACGTACGCGGCCCTCGTCGAGGGCGGTGCTGCTGGCCCGTCGATGACCGACGTGCGCACCTGGATTTCGGGGCTGTCAGCGCAAGCGCGCGACCCTCGTCCCGACGTCAACGCCCCGCGCATCACGCGCCTGTCGGCGGTGCAGATTCGGCGCGCGCTGTACCAGCAGCTTGGTCTTGATGCAGGCGACTTCTTCCTGACGGCGCACGAGTACGGCGTCGAGATGGCCGAATCGCGCGGCGACGGGCTCTACCCGCTGCTGTCGAGCGACGAAGTCCCCGCACCTCGTCAACAGGTCACCGTCGAGCGCCACCAGGGCCTCGGCGGTGGCTCCGTCGTCGATCAAGTCACACCCGATGCAAGCGCGTCGGTGAACTTCGCGCACACCATCGTGCAGGTGTCGCAAGCGTGGTGTCGTCTGGCGTTGAGCAAAGAGGGCAACACCACGCTGTTCGCCACCAGCGCCGAGCAAGCCGACGAAAGCCCCGAGAACGTTGCCGCCACCGTGCACCGCTGGGCCCGCCACTTTCACGCCATCGACCTCGACGAGGCCGAGAGCCAGCGCTTCATCACGCTGTTCAGCACGCTGCGCGCCGACCCCGACAGCGACCTGACGTCTGCCTGGAGCGGCGTGTGCTCGGCCTTCATCCGCCATCCGCGCTGGGTGTTTTACTAGGCGCCAAACTGCGCCGTTTCACGCACCCTTTGTTTGTCGACGTTTTCGACCGATTTTTCACCTTCGCCTTTGGATGCTCCCATGATGAAGCTTCACCGCCGTCGCCTGCTGCAGACTGCCCTTGGTGCTGGGCAGCTGGCCCTGTTGGCGAACGCCGGGCTGCTGTCGTCGTCGAAGCTGCGGGCGCAGGCCGCGAACCCGGCGCTGCCGTCGCGCCTGCTCACGGTGTGGCTCGATGGCGGCTGCCACTGGGAAACGCTGTTTTCGCCGTTCACGCAAGCTGGGATTGAAAAGTATATCCCTGAACCGCGCGGTGGAAACATCCCACTGGGGTATTTTCCTGCGCAGGTCGAACGCTTCGATCGGCAGTCGTTCGACATCAACGAACCTGGTCCGGTGCGCGCGTTGCGTGGTCCCATCTACTGGGACTGGAACAACCCGTCGGCCACCAGTGGCGAGGTGCCCAACAGTGGTGGCGGGCAGCAGTTTCGGCCCGCGGGCTACGCCTTCGCCGACCCGACGTACAAGCTGTTCGACAAGACCTGCGTGCTCGTTGGCGCCGACCAGGGCACGGCCTCGCATCAAAGTGGCGTCGTCGCGAGCATGTGTGGTGTAGCGGGTTCGGCGTTTCGCGCGCCGTCGGTGCAGGCGGTGATTTCGAATGCGCTCGCGGCACGTTTTCCAGATCGTCCGCTGTTGAACGTGAACCTCGGGGGCACGTTGCCGAGTGCTCTGGGCTTGCCGTCGTTGGCGTCGCCGACATCGATGTCGTCGTTGTCGTCGGTTGAGCCCACGTTGTCGGATCGACGCGGCGGTGCGTGGAAAGGCCTGCGCGCGCGCACCGCAACACCTGACCTCGCGTTTGATGGCACCGCACGCGACGGCACCGTGGCCCGCACGGCCATCGACGACGTCGTGGCGGCATCGACGCGCGAGCTGCGTGGCAAGAGCAACAGCGGCAGCGATCGCCTGCTCGAGTCGCTGTACGACAGCTACAAAACCCACAGCAGCACCATCGCCAAAGACGTGCTCACCAGCTTGTCAGCCACGCCGAGCTTCGAGTTCCTCGCCAACGATCCCCTCTACGCGGGCAACACCACCTGCATCGGCTACGCCGACGTCTGCGGCGGTTTCAACTCCACCGCACCGTGGGCCTTTGCGCTGCAACTGCTCAAGAGTGACCTCGTCACGTCGGTGAACCTGCGCGCCACCAGCATCGCCAACAGCTCGTTCGACACGCACTCGTCCAACGGCCCGCAGATGCACACCAACCACCTGCGCATCGCGTTTGAAGGCATTGGCCGCATGCTGCTCGAGATGGAACTCACGCAACTCGGCAACGGCAAAACGCTGCTCGACGACACCCTCGTCTACATCTACTCCGACTTCGGCCGCACCTTTCCCAAGCAGGGCTCCGACCACCATCCAGCGACGTGCGCGGTGCTCGTGGGCGGCGGTGTCGTCGGCAACCAGATGCTCGGCGGCTACGACGAAACCATGGACGGCTCACCGCTCGGCATGCCGGTCGACCTCATCAACGAAGACGGCCACCACGAAGTGCGCATGCCCAAATCGCAAGACGTGGCCGCCACGGTCATCCGCGCCTTCGGGCTTGAGCCGGGTCGCGACTTCTTCATCCCCGGCGGCTTCGGCGTGTTCGACGGCGCCTTGCGCGTGTAGACCCGCGACGACGTCGTTCGTGTACCCGAGTCACATCGCGCAGAATCGCCCGCCAAATCAGCAAAGACGGCGCTACGATGCGCACCTTGCACCGAGGTCGCCATGAAGATCGCCCCAGGCATTCAGACCATCAAGACGCCCGCCACCGACCTTGGCGGCGTTGCCCAAAAGCCCGCCGTTCAAGCCCAACAGCCAGCGCAGGCACCGCAAGCGAAGGCCCAGGCTGTCGCTGCCGAGGTGTCACAACAGAGCAAGGCGCTCGCTGGTGC
This sequence comes from Myxococcota bacterium, assembly GCA_044349155.1. GTDB lineage: Bacteria > Myxococcota > UBA727 > UBA727 > VGSZ01 > VGSZ01. The sequence goes on along the minus strand of JBIKRQ010000016.1, from coordinate 26,793 downwards.
TGGGGCTGATGGTTCGTCGGCGTCGGCTGCGTTTGTGGCGCAGCAGGCCGGACGTGCACCAAGCAAAACCGGCGCGATGTTTGCGCGCATGGAGCTGCTCGCCGCACCAAAGAAATTCTCCCTCGATGACGTGAAGTTCGACAGCTCGGCGTCGGTGGTTCCAAGCCAGGATCGCCTGAAGGCCTCGCGCTTCTCGGTGCCGATCCCCGCCTTCAAAGGGGGCGCATTGGTGCACCCCGACACGTACCCCGCCGACATGCGCAACAAGGACGGCACGCCGCACGCGCTGGCAGGCAAGCCGCTGCCCGACGAGATCCGCGGCCAGCCGATGAAGACGTGGGACGGCAAGCCAATCACCCGCGCCGATGGCCAGGCGGCCACGGGCCTCGTCTTTTTCAACTACGAGGATCAGAAGTTCCAGGCGATGCAAGACAGCGGCGACAAGATCTTCTTGTTCAACCGGCCGTCGCCCGAGCAGGGCTCGAAGCTGCAAGCGTTCATCGAGAAGCAGGGCGGTCCGTCGTCGTTGAACACGCCGCAGAAGGTCAACGACATGCTCGCGTTCGCGAAGTCGATCGGGCTGGATGACCGCTACGACTCCGACACGAAGTACGCCAAGGGCAAGCTCACCGTCACCGCCGACCAGACAACGGGCGTTGAAGCATTCGGCATGCACATGCGCGCCAACGAGATGGTGAAGGCCGTCTTCGTCGAGGGCCCTGTGCAGGTCGCCGACGTCCGCCTCGGCAAAGAGGGCGGCGTCTTCCTGTTGATCGGCGAGAAGGACGGCAAGCGCGACTTGCGCCACGTGACCCCCGGCGCCTTCACCGATACCTACACCGCCTCCAACGGTGCGCCGGTGCTCGCGCAAGACCTGCCGAAGCTGAAGCTCACCACCGAGACGCAAAAGGTCCTCGACGAAGTGGCGGAGCGCGCCATCACCAGCATCCGCTGAAGTGCTGACGCAGAACAGAAGCAAGACGGCCGCCGACGTGTTCGGCGGCTTTTTCTTGCCCGCGACCCGTGTGCTACCGCGTGCTGTTCAAAATGAGCAGATGCGCGTGTTCATGTACGGCAGCTCGTGGCGACGTGCGCGTCGCCATGCGGTGTGCAGGCGGCACAGGGACTGCACTGTGCCAGGCATGAGCACCACCGACGCTTCGCCGCCTCCCGCCGAGCCCACCGAGCCACAGCAGAGGCCGCACGAGCCGCAGCAGGAGCGTCTGCTGGTGCGGTGGTTTGTGCGCTTCAACCCGCTGTTCACGTTGAGCGCGTTGTGTGTGCTCGCAGGCGTGCTGCTGTTGTCGCAGCACTGGCGCAGCGATGACCCGAGCATCGGTCTCACCGTCGTCGTCGAGGCCTACCAGTGGCTGCTCATCGGCACGGCGGCCCTGCTCTATCGTCGGCTCAACGAACACCGCCCCGGCGTCATCCTCGGCGTCATCGCGTTGGTGTTTCTCGCCGATCCCACACTGCAGCTGAGTGCGCTGGCCAGCAGCAACCACGTCGTCGCTTGCGTGCTGTGGGTCGTGCTCGTCGTGCTCAAACTGCAAGCGCTGCAGTGGGCCTTCTGCCTCGAGCTGTCTGTGGCCGCACAGGTGTTGCCCGGCGTGCTCGCGGCGTTCGTGGCGCTGCTGCCCAACGCGCGCTTGTTCGACGACGTCGCTCAGGCCGTGCCCGGCGTGTTGGCGGTGGGCATCTTTGGGCTTGGTGCGTTGGGCACGCTGTTGCCGATCACCGCAACGTCAAGGCGCGCCCTCGGCGACGTGGGTGTGGTGATGTTTCCGCGCTTGATGAAGGCGGCCATCGCTATCGCCGTCTTCGGCGCACTGTTTCAAGGCAGCAACGCGATCTACGCGATGGGTGCGGTCGAGGTCGTCCCCGCGATTGGTGCGTGCCTGCTCGTCGTCGTCATCCGCCTGCCGCGCAGCGCCGAAGCCGTGCTGTGGTTTTGCGTGCTGGTCGGCGTGGGCTGCTGCGCGTCGCTGCCACATCTCGCCACGATCCTTGGGGCTGCAGCACTCGCGATGGCCTCACGCCAGCAGGCACCGCGCACGTTGGTGGCAGGCGTGTTGCTCGCATCGTCGTCGAGCCTGGGCGCGATCCGCCATGACATGTTCAGCGCTGATGCCGTGCACTTCGTCGTCGTCGCGCTGATGACGCTGGTGTTGTTGGCGATGCTGGTGCGTCGTCGCGCCCCATCGGCGGGACTGGCACTGGCCACGGTGTATGCGCCGCCGGTGTACGAGTTCTTCGCGCCGCTGACGTTGGCGCAGCCGTCGAGCACGTGGGGGATCGTCCTCGTGGCCGCGGGCTTCGCGCTGTTGCCGCTGGGTGTTGTGGCACACCGCCGCTGGTCACGACTCGTGGCAGACGACGACGAGCGCCTCGCTCACGCCGCACCCACGGACGCCACGTCGGGTTGACAGCATCGACGCGAGCGCCATGGCCGCCGCACAACGAGGGTGATGATGCGCAAAGTGATGCTGACGGTGGTGGTGCTGGCGTTGTCGGGCTGCGCGATGATTCCATCGCGCGCCTTGCGCACTGGCGAGGTGATCGTCCCCGGTCGCGACGAGGGCTACGCGGCCATCATCGCCGACGTGGCTGCGCCCAATCAGATGTCGGCCTACCTCTGTCAGGACGGCGATCTCAACCGCTGCCTGCGCATCGGTCCCCAGAGCACGACCGATGGACTGCGCGTGTACGCGATGCCGCCAGGCAACTACTGCGTCACGCAGGTGTTCCTCGAAACGGGCGCGACCGACCTCGACATGCAGCTGCCCCGTCAGCGCTATCGCTGCTTTGTCGTCGAGGCCAACACCGTCAGCTACCCGGGTCACCTCGAAGTGCGCACCGAGCCGACGCAGTTTTCGGTCACCCGCGCGGGCTACCGATTCGTGCGCGTCGACGGTGTGCGCGAGCAGGTGTTCGCCCAGCACCCAACGCTCGCGCAGTTCACCTGGGCGACGCCGACGGCCTACCCGATCGATCCGCCGCCCGACGAGTAGTCCCTCCTTCATTCTGGAGCAGTCATGTCCATTGCCTCTCGCACCTCGGCTCGTCCCGTCCAGCTGGCAGCGCTCGCCGCACTCTTCGCCGCGAGCGGCATCCATGCTGAACCTGAAGCGCCGCCGGCGCCCGTGTCGGAGCCGGCGCTGACGTCGACCGCGCCAGCAGCGCCAGCAGCGTCCACAGCGCCAGCAGCGTCGTCGTCAGCGACGCCAGCAGAACCGACGGCGTCGACCGACAACCGCCCGCAGCAGCCGTGGTCGTTTGGTGTGGGTGCGGGCTGGTTCTTTCCGGGCGAGATCCTGGCACCCAACACCGCCAGCGTGCGTGTGATGATCCCGCAGGTCGTGACCATCGAGCCCTTCGTCAGGCTTTCTCTTCGCCGCAACGAGGGCACGTCGAGCTTCGAAACACCCGAACCCAACGCCTCCGTCGACGACGAAACGCTCGACCACAACGTCAGCCTTGGCCTGGGCGCCAACCTGCGCTTTCCGGTCTTGCACCGCGGCAACCTCGACCTGCAGGTGCTGGGCGGGGTGAGTGCGGAGCACGTCATCACGTCGCCCGACGTCGAAGAAGGCGAAGAGGCAGAGGCCACCAACACCTTCGTGGACGCGGTGTACGGCGTCGGCATCGAGTGGTTCTTCGTCGAGAACATCGCCCTGAGCGCTGATGCCTTGAACCCGCTTGTCAGCTGGCAGCGCAGCACCAGCGAGGCAAAGCGCGACATCACCTACTTCGATCCCAACACCGGTGAAGAGCGGAACGGAACAAGCGTCGAGGTGCTCGAGAACACCTCGCTCAGCGTGGGCGCGGTCTTTCGGCCCACAGTGCGCGTGATGCTTCACCTGTACTTCTGACGTCGACACGAGGCCCCGCCCACGCGCGTGCGCGTTGGCACTGAGGTGGCGTGGGCAGCAATGCCCACTGGCGCGCCCCCGGTTTGCGCGTGCACAATGGCGCATGCGTCTGCCTCGGCTCTTCGACTTTGCGCGCCGCACCACCGTCGAACCAGCGGGCGCGCCCGTCACGTCGAGAGCCGCATCGATTCGGGCCCTGCATCCAGCCATCGGTGCCGACGACTTCTACGCCCGCGTCGCCTGTATCGACGTCCAGCACGCCGTTGGGTGGATGCAGATGGTGCAGGTGCAGGCGAGCTTCAAAGACGCCGAAGACGACCCCACCTACGACGCGAAGATGCGCACCTACAGCGCCTCGAACCGAGAGACCTTGCACCGCGCGATGATCGCCCTGCTCGAGTCGCCGCCCACCGACGTCAACGTCTACGACGCCTTCGTTGCACTGCATCCCGCACTCTTTCGCGAAAACGGCGCCTACGAGCTCGACCCGCGCCAGTCGATGCTCATCCTCGCCAACACCGAGACCTCGATGTTGTCGTTTTCGCACCAGGCGCTGCTGCTCGAGGGTGCGGTGCACGAACGTCGCTGGGAGCCGCTGGTGCACGCTGCTGCCGAGGCCACCCGTGCTGCCCGCGCCGCCCGCGGCGAACCGATCACTGCCCGTCGCACGCCCCACGCTCTGCCGCTGTGACCGTGTTTCGCGGGTGCGCCACTGGTGTGAAACCGGTCGGCGGTGGCGTGTGCGCGCTTCAGGAATGAACGCGCCTCGGCGACACACCACGTCGGCTTCTTCGAGGCTCATGGCACGTCGGTTGCGGTTCAGCTGGCATGCGCATCTCATCGCTCGCCGTCGCCGCTGGGTTCACGATGGCCCTCACCGCCTGTGACCCTGGCACCTCCCTCCGAGGCGAAGCGCTCACGGGCTTCGTCAGCGACAGAGACACGCCTGACGATGTGAGCCACGACGTGGTGTTTCACTTTAACGACCTCCCTGAAGGCGAGCCGGACTGTTCGTGGGTGCCGCAAGGCAGCATCACGTTCGACGGTGAGGTCTACGACCGCGAGGTGGGTGGCATCACCACCGGGTTCATCACGCCCTCGGTGTGTAACGGCATCAACATGGTCTTTTCCCTCGATGCCACCGACACCCGCGACGGGAAGCTCGAGATCGCGCACGCCGAAACTGGCGTCGTCAGCTACGTCGGCAAGAACCTGATCGCCGACCGTCGCTTCATCCCCGCAAACGGACTGACGGTGGGCGCTGGTGGCGTCTTGCGCTTCCGCTACGAGCCCTCGACCGACATCACCAGCAATCCCCGCGCGTGGCTGCGAACCAATGCCGAGGACCCCAGCTTCGAACTGACGGCCAGCAAGGAAAACGGCGAGATTGTCGTGACGTTCCCTCGCGACACGCCGGCGGGTGAGCACACGCTGAACCTGCGCTTCGACCTCGAGATCCCCACCGTCGTCTGCGATGGCTTTTCGAGCTGCGCCATCACGGGCCAGCACTTCGAGCAGGTGACCATCACCGTGCAGGAGTGACCGCGGCTACTGCCCGCCGGCGCGGTTGAAGATGAACGGGTACTTCACGACGACAACGCCGCCTCCTTTTGGGACCGGAAACGTCCACGTCTTCACCCGCTGCGTCAGGCACGCTTCGACCTCAGTGTTGTGCATCGTGGTGCTCTCGATGCTCGACGCGGTGACGTGGCCTTCGGCGTTGATCGTCCACTGCAAGCTCACGCGGCCTACAAGCCCTGGCGTCGACGACAACACGCGTTCGTAGCAGTAGCGGACCTGCCCCGCGTGCTCGCGCACCACGCGACGCACGAGCTCGGGGTCGAGGGCACCGATCAGGCACACGGGGCTTTGCGTGCTGATGATGTCGCGGTCGGTCTTTTTGCCGAGGCCACCGATCTGGTGCCCGTAGCCTGCGTCGTCGCCTTTGCCACCGCGCGTGTGGATCGCTCCGACGCTGATGGTGCCCGTCCCCCCGTCGCGCAGGCCGCCACCGCCGCGCAGTTGTGGCCCCAGCGAAGCCACCGTCGTCGACGCCACACCGTTGAGCGCCACATTCAGCGCTTTCGATCCTCCCACGCCAAACACCTGCCCCACGCCGTCGCCATCGCCAAACAGCGCGCGCATCTGGTCGGCGACGATCGCTTCATCGCTGCGATGCTCGTGGCTGGTCTCGACGGCGTGACCAGCGCTGCCGTGCTTCACGGCCTCGACGGCCTGCTCGAGGGTGCTTCGTTTCGCCGTCACCTTGCCGGTCACGTTGTGCATTCTTTGCAAGAACGCGTTGTCCTTCGGCGTCGGCGCCAGCAGCACGGCGCGGTACGTCGACGCATGGGCCTGCAAGGCCTCAAGCGCGAAGTCGTCGACATCGGCGGGGTGCCACCACAACGCCGCCAACAACGCCACCACGCTGGCTGCCACCAGCACGCCGGTGTTGGCCCACAGTGCGTCGAACACGGCAGGCACAAACACCGAGCGGCTGCGCGCCACGGTCCGCACCTGCAGCGTGTGCGCGCCCAGATCGAGCGTGAGCGTCGTTCCGTCGCGCAGCGCGATGTTGCCCGCACCAGACACATCCGCGGCTCCACGGCCCTCCTGCTGCGCCACAGCCACCACACCCGTCGGCACGTGCACGAGCCACCGCCCCTGGGCCTGCTGCAGCAGCGCAAACGACGCCACTGGCGCGCACACGTCGTCGTCCACGCCGTTGCCCACGCGCACTTCGTCGACGTCGCGCAGGCGTTTCACGTCGACCACGCGGTGGCGCCACCGCAGCACCACCTCGACGTGGCGGTTGGCGTCGGTGATCGCCTCGTCAGGTGTATCGACGCAAAAAGGCGCCCATCCACCCATCACTGGATGCTGCGGAATGCTGTGCATGGCTGTCCCCTGAAGGCGGTTCAGCGAACAGACCACAGGGCTCGTCTGGTGGTTCCACGCCGCTGCATGCGCTGCAGATCGGCTCGTTCCACGACGTGCAACAAAAACGCCGCACAAGGCGGCGCTTTCAGCAGGCAGCAGCAGCGGACTCAGCCGGACGGTTTGAAGCGGAAGGGATAGTTCACAACCGCGATGCCGCCGCCCTTCGGCCTGGGAAACACCCAGCCCTTGATGCGTGCGGCGAGGCAAGACTCGACGTTCGCGTTGTTCATCTCCGTCTGAGCCGTGGCGGCCTGCGCGACCTTGCCCTCGTCGTTGATCACCCACTTCATGGTGACCTTGCCGGAGATACCCGGCGTGCGGCGCAGCTCCGACGCGTAGCAGAAGCGGAGCTCGTCCGCGTGCTCGCGCACGACGTGGCGGATGATCTCCGAGTCGAGCGACCCCAGAATGACCGGCATTCCCGGCGTCATGGTGACGTCGCGATCAGCCGCGCCGTCGGGAGGTGTCGACGCAACGGCGGGATCACTGCCGCGGAGCCCGAGGCCACCCTGGTCACCAGCATCGGCAGTGCGCTCACCAAACAGCGGGGCCATCTTTGTGGTGCGGACCGAGCTGGAGGACTCCGGCACGGCGAACGCCTGCTGCCATGCGCCGTCGACGCCGTTCGCCCACGTCAGCGGTTCGCCCGTGAGGTCGCGCGCCAACTGCGCAGCACGGCGCCGTGCGTCTTCCGACGTGCCCGTGACGCTGGCCGCTTTCGCGTGGGCCATCGTGCCGGCGACGACGAGGTACGTGCCCTTCGGGTTCGCGTGTTCCACAACAAAGGTCACCACGGTGTGGTCGAGTTGCGCTGTCGTGCTGGGCAAACAGACAGCAGAATACCCTTGAACGCCGCGCTTGAGCGAGTTCACCATCATTTTATAGGCCTCGAGTTCCTCGGGGCTCTGCGCCTGTGTGTCGACCCAGACCCACGCATAGGGACTGTCTGGTGTGTCCCTCGGCGTGAGCACGCCGACCCCGCGGCGGGACCCAAGGCTCGGATGCCCCACCGGCAAGCTGGCGGCCACGCAGAGCGCGTGCAGCACTGCTGGTGGCGTCGACGGCGACGCAGGAAAGACGGCGTCGGCGGGCGGCGCCGCGCGGGCTGCTGTCGGCCAGGTCAGCGTCGCGAGCAACGCGGTCGACACACAAAGGGAAGCCATGCGGGCTCTCAACACAGACACCTTTGAGCGCGAAAGAGAGACGACACCACCAGATGTTTTTGTCAAGAGTCAGACTCCCACAGCACTGTAGACGAGCAGCACATACAAAAGAACAGCGCCGCACAAGGCGGCGCTTTCAGCAGACACTCAAAAGAGCGTTCAGCCGGACTGCTTGAAGACGAAGGGATAGTTCACAATCACGATGCCGCCGCCCTTGGGCTTGGGGAACACCCAGCCTTTGATGCGGGAAGCCAGGCAGGCTTCGACGTTCGCGTTCTTCATCTGCGTCTCGGCGGTGGTGGCCTGCATGACCTTGCCCTCGCCGTTGATCACCCACTTCATGATGATCTTGCCGTAGATGCCCGGGGTGCGGCTCAGCTCCGACTCGTAGCAGTAGCGGATCTGACCGGCGTGCTCACGCACGATGCGGCGGATGATCTCAGGGTCGAGCGAACCCAAAATGACCGGCGTCCCGGTGGTCATGGTGATGTCGCGGTCGGACTTCTTGCCCAGACCACCCTCGCCAAGGCCGTAGTTGCCTTCACCAGACCCACGGCCGCGCGTGCCGATCTTGCCGGTGCCCAGCGTGCCCGTCCCTACACCGCCGCCGCCCGGACCACCGCCGCGCAGCCCGAGGCCGCCCGTGCCGTAGCCCGAGGCCACCTTGGCGCCGTCGATGCCGCCGAGTGCTGCTTCGAGTGCGCCGCCATTGGCTTCGGCACCAAACAGCTGCCCCACAGCCCCCTCGCCACCAAACAGCGCCGCCATCTTGCCGGCGACCACCTGCTCGTCGGTGGGCTTGTCTTTGGCTTTGGCGGCCATCTTGCCCTGGTCTTTTTTCGGGTCGGCCTTTTTGTCGCCTGCCTTGCCCGAGTCTTTCGCGGCCGCCGCTTTCTCGGCCTTTGGACCCTTGAGCTTGTTCAAAAACGCGTTGTCCTTCGGCGGTGGCTTCAGGATCATCGTTTGAAAGCGCGTAGGGTTGGTGAGCAGGTCGTCCTCGAGGGAGTCCATGCCCACCGGGTAGAAGATCACCGTCGACAACATCGCGGCTGCCGCGAACATCGTCACCAGTGCGGCGTTGGCCCACAGCGCATCGAAGAACGGGATGATCGGCACCACGCGCGACTTCGGCACCGCGCGCACCTGCAGCGAGTGGTAGCCGAGGCCGATGGTCACCACGGTGTCGTCGGTGAGCGGTACCGCCATCGCATCACCGTCGGGCACGGCCCCCGACGACGACAACGGGGCCGAGTGCTCGCCGCGGCTGACGCTGCCCGACATGCCGTCTTTGAAGCGGACCTTCCAGCCCTGGCCGGCCTGCGACGTGAGCAGGTTGAATGAACCGCCCTCGACGGGGACAAACAGGTCGTCGCCCTTGTTCTTGCCCACGCTGAACTTCGGGATCGACTTCAAGCGCTTGACGTCGGTGACCGTGCTACCCCACCGCAGCGTGACTTCGATGTAGCGGTTCTCGGGGGTGATCGCGTCTTCGGCGATCGGCGGCAGCGGCGGCAGGATCGACGCCATCATCGGCGGGATGCTGGGGGCTGGCATCGGCGGCGGCGCGCGACGCACGGGTGCTGGCGGCGGAGCCACGGTGGCTGCGGGCATGGTGGGCAGCGACGACGTGCGAGGGGCGGCGGCCGGCGGCGTCGACACGACCTTCGGCGGCTCGCTGATGGCCTGCTGGGGGGCGAGCGACTCGAGGCCGACATCGATGCCAGCCGAGTTGAACACGTCGGTGGCACCCGCCGGCGCGGGTACGGCGGCCTGCAGCTCAGCACGGAGTGCGGCCACGTCGGTGGCCCCCGTCTGAAACACGTTGCCGCTGGTGACACCGGTGGGGATCGGCAGGTCCATCACGGCGCGCGTGATGTCGGTGACACTGGCCGGGTCGACGTCGTTGGTGGCAGCAGCGACGACCGCAACACCGTCACCCTTGAGGGCGGCGAGTTCGACTTCGTCGAGGACCACAACCAGGCGTGAATCACCCAGGCCGATTTCGTCGCCGTGCTTCAAGCGCACCCGGCTGACCTTCTCGCCGTTGACGCGGGTGCCCTCGGCCGAGCCCATGTCGATGATCGCGGCTTCCTTGTTGTCGGCCACCTCGATGACCGCGTGGATGCGCGAGACCTTCGGGTCATCGAGCCGCAGATGCGCCGACGCGAGCCGGCCGATCTTGATGATGTCGCGCTCGAACACCTGGGTATCGAGCAGGTCGCTCCCGCGGTGGATTCGAATGCCGATTGGGCGTGCCATCTCTGCTCCTCGACAACCCGGATTGCTCCGGATTTCTCTACACAATCAGGGACTTGCAGTGACTGCCGCCCTGTGGATTTCTGCCCAGCATGCCGAGCCGCAAGGCCCCTGCAGTGGGTGTGACCCCAGTGCCACGCACCGGGTTCCAACGATCTCGCTACAAGCTGGCCACCGACGACAACAGCTCGCGCCGGAAGTCGATCCGCGGCTTCACCAGCGTGCGGTGGGTGCTGCGCGGACGCGACGCACTGACAACGCCCCCGTTGGGCAGCTTCAGGTCGCCCTCGATGGTGTCTTCATCCATCGTGATCACGGTGGTGCGCTCAGCAGGCACCGACGTCGACGTGGCGGAGGTCTGCGCCAACACCGACGACGCACACAGCAGCGGCAAGGCCATGAAGATGGCGCGCATCACAGGCCCGCCACCGACGACAGCACTTCGCGACGGAAGTCGGTGCGAATGCGGATGAGGCTCTTGTGGCGCATCTTCTTGCGCACCTCGAGGTACTGGCCGTCGGGCGTTTTCAGGTCGCCTTCGATGGTGTCGTCCTCGAAGTTGATCACGGTCTTGCGCTGGTACGACACGCCACCTTCGGTGTTCGCGCCTTCTTCTTCTTGCGCCAACGCCGACATCGACGTCAACGTCGACAGCAGCACCGCAGCACACAGCAAGATGGTCGATCGGTTTCGCATCGTGGCGTCCTTGAAAGTGCCCGTGAAGGCTGGGCGACCCTAGCACCCGCAAAACGCGGGCGTCCTCGTCGAGACGCCCGATGAAGCGGCAGATCTGCCGGCTCAGTCGTTGTAGAAGTTGTCGTCCTTCGGCGGCCCGTCGGCGGGCTTCTTGGCGGCCGGGGGCTTTTTGGCCGCTGGCGGCTTCTTCGCCGGCTTCTTCTTCTCCTCGGGCGGCGGCTCTTCCGCCGGAGGTGGCGTCTCGGCGGGCGTCTCGGCGGGTGCAGCCGCAGCCGTGTCGGTGGGGGCGCCATCGGGCGGCGTGGCGGTGGCGGCACCACCTTCGGGCACCGTCACGGCCGCGATGGCGGCGGCTTTGGCGTCGGCCTCGGCCTGCTTCTTCGCTTCCTCTTCCATCTTGGCCTGCTCGGCGAGCATGTGCTTTTCTTCGGCACGGCTCTCGATGAGCGTGTTGGCCTCGAGCAGCAGCTCGTCGGAGCTGGCGATGGGCGAGCCTGCTTTGTCGCGGTAGCGCGTGAGGGCCACGACGGCGGCGTCGGGGTTCAGCAGGTGGCGCAGCTCGAGCACGCCGAGGTTCAGTGCGGCATCGGCGAAGTCGGGGGCGAGCTCGAGGGCCTTGGTGTAGGACTTCTTGGCGTCGTCGAAGCGGCCGTAGCCCTTGTAGGCGAGCCCGAGGTTGTTCCAGACGCTGGCGTTTTTGGCGTCGAGCTTGGTGAGGGCTTCGAGCTGCTGCGACGCGGTTTTCCAGTCGCGGTTGCTCAGCGCCATCTCGGCGAGGGCCACGCGGGCGTCGACGTGCTCGCCGTCTTTTTCGATCACGCGGCTCAGCAGTGTACGGGCGGCAGCGACGTCTTTTTCTTTCGCGGCCACGAGGGCCAGCGCGTAGTTCAGCTCGGGGTCGTCCTGGGCGAGCTTGCCGCCGCGAACGGCGATCAGGCGGGCCAGCTGGGGCCGGTCTTCCTCGGCGTACAGGCGGGCCAGCAGGCGGTAGGCCGGCAACGACTGCGCATCGAACTGGAGCGCCTCGCGCGCCAACCGCGACGCCGTCTTGGCATCGCCGTCGGCGCGGGCCAGCTGGGCCATGCGCAGGCGAGCAGCGACGGCCTCGGGGTTCTTCTCGATGACCTCGGTGTACAGCGTGCGCGCCGCGTCGAGCTGGCCCGAGCGCTCGAGCAACACGCCGAGGTTGTTGGTGGCGACATCGAGGTTCGGGTCGACGTCGATGGCTTCGCGGTACAAGCGCTTGGCCTCGTCGAGCTTGCCCTCTTTTTCGTACAACACGCCGGCGTTGTAGCGGGCGAGGGCGAACTGCGGGTCGGCCTTGGCGGCGGCTTCGAAGCCGGAGCGGGCTCCCGACGGATCGTTGCTCTTGAAGCGGTCGGCGGCCTTGGCGAACGTGGCGCGGGCCTCGCCAGACGCGACGGCCTCACCCGTTTCGGGATCGACACCGGCCGTGGTGCCGTCGGGGTTCGTCGTCGACGTGGTGGCACACGACGCGGCACCCAAACCAGCGACAAGGCCGAGCAATGGCAGCAGTCGGCGGGTGTTCTGCATGGAGGACCTCACAGCAGGCAACGAACGAAGCATTGAAAAGGTCTGCACCGAGACGGGCTTCGGCGCGAGCGAAGCGCAGCGGAAATCGTGCGCCCGCAAGGGCAAAGTACGATCCCAGAGCGCCTTGATGCAGCTGAGGCACGAAGCAAGATTCAAATCCTTGGCGTCCCGCCAAGGATTTGAATGTGTTGATGAATTCGGGCGCGGAGCGCCCGAATCAAGGCGATCTGGGCTCACAGATCACCCGTCGACAGTTCCATGGTGTCGGCTGCCGGTGCCGCGGGTGCGGTCGTCGTCAGCGGGGCCACGGGTGGCTCTGAACCAGGGGCAATCGTGGGCTTCTCGCCGGGCTTGGGCAGGTCGAGCACGAGGCCCTTGCCGGCTTCGCCACGGTCGCGCGTGATGCTGAGCGGCGAACGCTGCTCGACGGTGTTTTTCGGGTACTGCGTCGAGCGGTTTTCCTCGAGGTAGCTCAAGCAGCGCTTGGTCCACTCGTTGAACACGGCGAGCTCAGCGCTCTTGTCGAGGCAGAGCACCATGGTTTGCGCGGCCTGCTCCTCGATGGGCAGTGTCATCTCGTCGAGCTTGTCTTTGAACAGCTGGCCCTGCTCTTCAGACAACCCCTTGGGGGCCGGCACATCCTTGATGACCTTGACGAGGTTCGCACCCGCTTCGCCGATGCGGAACAACGACGCCACCGCCCACTCCGGCGACTTGAGCTTCACGACCTCGGTGTAGGCGCGGTCGACGGCGTCTTTTGCGTCGCGCTTGCTCTGCAGGGTCTTTTTGAACTCGGCGGGCTTGTCGGCCTTGGTGATCTTGAGCGACTTGTAGCTCTCGAGCACGAGGTCGGCGTCTTTGAAGGCCACCAGCGCCAACGGGTCGCCCACGTCGTCGACGGGCTTGCCCGACTTCACGTAGGCGCGCACCTGCTGCTCGAGGTCCTTGTAGGCGAGCTCGAGTTCCTTCTTGTTGCCCTTGGCCTTCTCGAGCAGGCGGTAGGCCTTGTACTGGGCGTTGAGCGCGCGGACGGTGTCCTTCTTGCGCCAGGCGGTGGCGAAGTCGGTGTAGGCCGCGACCGCTTCTTTGAGCTTGCCCGCTTCTTCCCACGCCGTGCCGATCGAGTAGTGCACGTCCTCGAGGTCGGCGGCGTCTTTGAACTGCTTCATGTACTGCTCGCGGTCTTCAACGGCCTTCTTGGTGTCGTTGGTGCCGTGGCGGTAGATCGAAGCGTTGAACAGGGCGTCTTTCGCGCGCGCGTCGGTGGGGTAGGCCTCGACAAAGCGCTCCAGCCACGTGGCGGCGTCGCGGTAGGCGACGATCTGCTCGTAGGCCGCCGCGACGGCGAAGATCTGGTCGGGCACGAGTGGCGACGTCGGGTACTGGCCCACCAACTTCTGGCGCACCTTGATGGCGCGATCGAGCTGGCCCGCACGCGTGAACATGGCCGCAGCGTTCGCGAGGCCCCTGTCGGCGAGGGTCGACTTGGGGAATTCCTCGGAAAACGCCAGGTAGCGCTTGGCGGCCTCTTCCCACTGCCGCTTCTTTTCGAAGTCGGAGATGAGCTTGAAGGTCGACTCTTCGAGCACTTTGATCAGCACGTCGCGGAAGCCCTGCGACTTCATCAACCCGCTGTTCTTCGAGAACTGGCGGGCGGCCGCGTTGAGGCCCGACCAGTCTTCCTGGATGTTGTACGTGTCGAGCACAAGGTTGGCGGCCTGCTCGGCGCGAGCGTGCTCGGGGTGGTGCTCGGTCAGGTCCAAAAAGCGCTGGGTCGAGTCTTTGAAGTAGTTGTAGTCGTACAACGTACGCGCAACTTTGTACTCTGCTTCCACGACCAGCTTGCCCTTGGGGAAGTTCTGGAAGTAGTTGTTGCAGGCCGCGATGTACTTCTTTTTGACGTCGGGGATCGGCTTTTCTTTGAGCGCATCGCCGGGGGCGACGGCCGCCTGGGTCTTGCCCTTGTTGGCGCGGTCGTAGTCTTTGATCACGTCGTCGTAGGAGCGCACGGCTTCTTCGGCGGCGGCTTCGGCCCACTTGCCCTTCGGATCGAGGGTGTAGACTTTGACGTACTGTTCGCCTGCCAGCTCGAACTTCTCGAGTTTGTACAGCAATTCCGCGTAGAAGAAGCGCATATCGTACGACTCCTTCCGATCGGGGAAGAGGTCGAGATAGTCGCCGTACAGCTCGTAGCTGTATTCGAACGTGGAGTTGTCGAGGGTCTTCTTCGCTTCGTTGTGCCAGGTGGTGGCCAAAAAGCGCAGGGTGTTGTCGCTGATGTCGTCAGCACTGCGCAGGTCGTCGGCGACGGCCTCTTTCTTCGGGTCGCCGGCTTTGATGGCGGCGAACACGCCGCGGACGCGCTTGTACTCGTCGACGAGCTTGCGGGCCTGGCCAACGACCTGCTTCTTTTCGCCAATACGGCTGGCGAGCTTGACGACCTTGCCCTGGAAGATCGGGTTCTTCGTGCTCTCGGGGCTCATCTTCATCAAAGTCTGGTAGACAATGATGGCTTCGCGATCTTTGCCGTCGCCGTAGTACAAATCGCCCAGGCGTTCGAGCATCTGCTTGTGCTCTTCGCCGTCGGCGATCGTCTTGAATTCTGCCGGGGCATTGTTGGCCGCACCGTACTGCGAGTAGGCGAGGACGTAGTCTTTACGGGCTTCTTTGGCGAGGCCGATGCGGCGCTCACCAAGAATGGCGCTATTCACCTGGCTGTAGAGCACCACTTCTTTAAACTTGCTCGCCGCTTTGTCGTGGCGAGAAAGGTTATACTGACACCAGCCCTGCTTGTAGGTGGCGTAGCCGAAGACGGCGGACTCGGTGTTGGCGGCGGCCTTGATGTAGGCGTCGAGGGCCTTGTTGACGTCGCGTTCTTCTTCGGGACCGACCTGGAAGTAGTACTCGCCGAAGGCCAACCAGGCGTCGGAGATGTACTGATTCTTCGGGTGGTCTTTGATGAGCTTGCGGTACACCGTGAGCGCCTGCTTGAGATCGTTGCGATCCCAATAGGCCTGGCCCATCATGTACAACACATCAGGAAGACGCTCGAACTTCTTGTACTTCTTTTCGATCTCCTCGAAGATCTTGATCGCGTCTTCGCCCCACTTTTTCTGCTTGGCGAGGAGCTGATCTTTCTTCTCGGTGGCGGCCATCATCTTGGCGTCGTCGCCCTTCGACAGGGCGGCACCAATGATGTCGTCCTGGCGGTTGGCTTCGAAGAACCAGAAGGAGGCTTCTTCGAGGTACAGCTCGGCCTTTTGAAACAGCAGGTCGGGCTTTTCCGCGTCGGGCGGGTTCTCTTTGAGGATCTGGTCGAGGTAGCCGATCAGCTCCTGGCGCTTGCTGGCCACCTTGACCTCGGCCTGGCGCCGGTAGTCCTGGTAGTCGAGGGTGGGCTCGTCGGCGACTTCGACCTTGTCGCGGGCCTTTTCTTCGACGACTTCGGGCACGCGGTTTTCGCGGGCCTTGCGGGCTTTTTCGGCCTCGGCTTCGGCCGCAGCGTCGCCTTTGGCATCTTTGCCGGGTGTGGCTGCAGCAGCCTGCGCGAAGGCCGGTGACGACGACGTCACTGTCACCATGGCCAACGCCATCGCCAACGCAAGAGCCGAGATCGGGGACTTCTTCATTCGTCGATCCTTGCCCCCGCAGGCGGGGCCGCAGGCGTCACTCGCCGGTGATGGTCGTTTCCGACGGCGGACGGCAACCCTTGGTCAGGGTGTACTGATAGGTGCCCAGCTCGTCGCGCCAGTACTCGCCCTCGAAGGGCCAGAACAAGCGCTCGTCGTCGGTGGCGGCGGTGAAGTTGTAGTTGTCGAGGTTCACCGTTTGGCTCTGGTTCGACATCGACGCCTCGAGCGTCTCTTTCTCCATCTTGCCGATTTCGAACTGGATGCGGACGAGCTTGCTCTTCAACTCGGTGAGGAACGTGCGCTCGGCCTCGAGCTTGTCGCGCAGCAAGGTACCCGCGGCTTTGACAAGCTCAGCACGGCGGGCATCGAGGGCGGCCATCAACTCGGTGGCCGTGGCCCCGCCGTTGAACGCGCCACGAAGTGACGTGAGCTGGGCCTTTTCTTCGTCGACCTCGGCGATCGAGGCGCGAAAGCCGGCCACACGCTTGTCGGACAACGCCAGACGCAGCAGGCGGGCGGTGAGCGCAATCGAGCTGGCAGCGTCGTCTTTGCCTTCGGCCACCTTCTTCTCGAGCTGGGTCAAAGCCTCGAACAGCTCTTCAGCACTCTTGGTGCCGGCCGCCTCGGTCTTCTCGCCGCCTTCAGCGCTTTCGGCGCGCGGAGCGCTCGCGGTGCCGACGAGGGTGTTGAGTTCGTCGAGCACGCCGCCGTAGTTCTGCGTGAACTCACCGAGAAACGCGCGCGCCTCGGGGTAGCGGCAGTTTTCGTAGAAGGTGATGGCCTTGAGGATCGACGACTCGGGGTAGTACTCGCCGGCGAAAAACGGCGACTGCAGCGTGACGAGGTTGCCGAGGCTCTTTTCGTACTCGCCCAGGCGGAAGTGCGCCCACGACGACTCGAACATCGCGTCGAGCCACGACTCGGAGTCACGGCTGATGCGGTCGTAGTAAAAGATGGCGTAGCGGAACTGCTCGAACTGGTAGTGGATGCGCGCCAACGAGAAGAACGCCATCTCGCGCAGCTTCGTGTTGGCCACCACCGCTGCTTCGCCTTCGCCGGCGCGCGGGTTGGTCATGCGCACGACGTCGCGGAAGGCTTTGACGGCGGGGTCGAACTCGCCACGCGCAAAGTGGATGAGGCCCTTGAGGTAGCGGGCCTGGCCGACGAGGACGAACTTGCCGTCGACGCGGTCGATGGCCTTGAGCGCTGCATCGAGCGAGCCTTCCGCTGACTGCGGGTTCTCGTTTTTGTGGCTCTTGACCTTGGCCGCACCGCCGCGCTTGGTTTGCTTGGGCGCTTCAACGGGAGCAGCCTTGGCGGGCTCGGTCGTCGTCGTCGCTGGCGGGTCTTTCGCCTTGTCTTTGGCTTTGTCTTTCGCCTTGGCCTTGTCTTTTTTGGCCTTGGCTTTGTCTTTCTTCTTCGCGGGCGAGCTTTCGGTGCCCGAGAAGTCGAAGCCGAAGCCGTCGTCGTCACCGCCGCCGAGCTCGTCGGCGGAGAAGTTGAAGCCGTCGTCGGTGGCGTCGGTGGGAGCCGGATCGGTCGCCGTGTCGGGCTCGGGGGTGGGCTCGGGCGTTTCGTCGGGCGGCGGATCTTCGGACTGCTCGACCTCGACACCCTTGGCGCCCTGGTTGAGGGCCATGAGGAAGTAGAAGCGGGCCAGCGAATAGCTCAGCTCGCTCTGCTGGTCGGCGGGGATGTCTTCGGCCTTGGTGTACGTCGACACCATCTGCAGGGCCGCGAGCTCGTCTTTGATTTTGCGCGAGATGAAAAACAGCCAGTTGCGGCTTTGCGCGTAGAACTCGTGCTTGGGGCCGACGTCGAGGATCTTCTGGTAGCGGTTGAGCGCGAGGTGAAACGCGCCCATGCGGTAGAAGGTTTTGGCGAGGTCGTACTCGGCCTGCGGGTGGTACTTCGCGAGCGCTTTGTCGGCGAGGATGCCCTCGAGTTCCGCGAGCGCTTCGTCGAAGTTTTCCTGCGCCAACAAGTCGCGCGCTTTTTCGACGCGTGCGGTGTCGGTGTCTTTCACGCCTTCTTCGACGATGTCGAAGGAGAAGCCGTCGTCACCTTCGGCAGGTGCTGCGGCTGGCTCTTGCGCCGACGCCGGCAGGGCCACACCGGTTGGACCAACGGCGAGGGTGGCCGCCAACAGGGCAGCCCCGCAGCGACGCGGCAACGATGGCTGACGCGTGGCTGCTGACGACGACATGAAGGGGAACTTCCGCATCGGGATGTGCATCACTTCAACCGTTCTTGTTCACGCGCGCGGCTTCGTACTGGTAGTCGAAGTCGAGCGGGAAGTAGAAGCCAAGGCCAAGACCGACGAACAGCAGGTTCTGCAACGTCGACACGAAGGCTTTGTCCTGCGGGTAGATGTAGTCGCGCACGTCGGCGCGGATGACGAACCAGCGGTTCACAAAGATGCGACCGCCGATGCCGATGTCCATCGTGGGATGGATGAGGTCGGCACCGTTGTCGAACGTGGCGCCAAGCCCTGCCGACGCGAAGCCATCGAAGTGGATGATGCCGTCGCCGAGCAGCGCGACTTTGCCGTACAGCGGCGAGAAGGTCATGCCCACATCGGCCAGGCCGACGACGTCGTTGTCGGCGTTGATCAGCGTGAGCTTCTCGCGCACCAGGTCGACGGGCTCGAGCGCTTGAATGAAGCCCGGCGGCACGTACGAGCCACCGACCTCGAGGGCGAAGGCTTCGTTGAGGTGCCACGCCACACGGCCACCGACGGCGATGGTGCGAAAAAACGGATCGTTGACCGTGAACATCGCGTTGGGCGTGAGTTCGAAGCGCCCCGTCTTCAAGAAGGTTTTGCGCGACACCGCCTTGATGCGGTCTTGCAGCGTGAGGTCGATGCCCTCGTCGGTGGCGGTCTTGTTCGAGTCCGCTGGCGCAGACGACGCCGGCGCATCCGTCGACGACGAATCGGTAGCGGTGTCGGTGGGCTCAAGCGATGGCGTATCGGCAGGCGCGGCATCGGCGGGCGCGTCGTCGAGGGAGAGTTCCTGGGTCTCTTCCTGTGCCAAAGCAGGCACAGCGATCGCACTCAGCGCGACGAGCAGGAGGTGGGGCACGAAACGAAGCATGCGTGTCCTCAATCCTTCGCGCCGAGGGTTTCGGCGGCGTAGTCGAACTCGAGGGGGAGGTAGAAGGCGAGGCCGAAGTTCAGCATCGTGAGGTTGGCGAGCCCCAACTGGCCGCCGGTGTCGTTGGCGTAGGCGTAGTTGCGCACGTCGACACGGGCCGCGAGCCAGCGCGTGAGATACAGCCGCGAACCAAGCCCCAGCTCAAGGCCCGGATGCACGAGCTGTGCTGAGGTGTCGAACACCGCCGCAGCCCCCGCCGACACGAACACGTCGAAGTGGCCGACGAGCTCTGAGGCCAACGCGACCTTGCCGTAAAACGGCGAGAACGTGATGCCAGCGTCGGCGTAGCCAATCAGGGCCGTGCTGGAGAGTTTGTCGAGGTCGAGGTCTTCGGGCTCGACGTTGAGCACGCGGAAGATGTCGAGCTGTTGCGGGAAGAAGGCGTAGGCACCGCCGAAGTCGATCGCGAACTCTTCGTTGAAGTGCCAGGCGCCGCGGGCCCCCGCGACCCAGGAACGCGTGAAGGGATCGCTGGTGGAAAACCCGCTGTGCGGCGTGAGTTCGAAGCGGTTCGCCTTCAAGAAGCTGCGACGACTGACGGCCCGAATACGCTCTTGCAGCGTTTTGCCGGTGCCGGCGTCGATGTTTTGCGCTGACGACGAGGAATCGGCTTCCTGGGCGAGGTCGGCGTCGGTGGTGGGAGCAGGAGGTGGTGCAGCACCGTCGGCTGCGCGTCCCGAGGACGACAGCGCGCTGGCCACCAGAGCGATCGCGATCACTTGCCAACGCATCGAAATACTGCCTCCGCGCCAGAAGGGCTCAAGGCCCATCCTGCCGAGGTGGATAGCACCATCTTGTCGCACGAAACAAGCAAGCCGACGTCGAGAAGGCGGCATCCGACTGCGGAGGCTCCGGCCCATCCGTCATTCGTCGGTCGAAGCTGTGCGGGGCTACACGAAAGCAGTGCTGGCGTGGTATAGGCTCGAGCATGCGTCTCTCTTCGATCCGCTCGTCGTTGCTTCGCGCGTCGCTGTTGTCGCTTTTGGCCGCAGCGTCGGTGATGGGTGCCGGTTGCGAGCCCGAGGTGGGCGGCTTGTGCGACCCCGACGCCGACAAGGTGCTCAGCCGCGTGAAGGTGCTCGCGGGCACCAACGACCTCGTGCAAGACGTCGCCTTCGACAACTGCGAAGAAGCGCTGTGCACCAGCACGCAGGGCAGCCGCCCCTACTGCACCAAGCGCTGCGAGTCCGACCTCGAGTGCGCCGAAGCCGGCGAGGGCTTCACCTGCCAGCAGGTGGTGCAGTTCGGCGAGCTCGCCTGCTTCGACTTCACACCGCTCGACGAGTGCGCCACCGACGGCAGCCCGCCGTGCGACTGCATCACCGAGACGGGCGAGCCCTCGACGGCGATCCGCAAGTACTGCGCGGCCTCGCCGAGCACGATCGCCGCCCGCGACGCCGAGTACGGCCGCCCCGTCTTCGTCGCCCCTTGAGCCGTTTGGTGCCACTGCCGACGACGGCGCGACGCGCTCTACAACCCCTGTTCAACGCCTTCGACGCCGTGCCCCGCACGGCGTTTGGTCGTGGGGTGGTGCTCGCGGTGAGCGGCGGTCCCGACTCGCGGGCCCTGCTCGAAGCGTTTGTGCGCTGGCCGAACAAACCCGCCGACCTCGCCGTCGTCGTCGTGTGTGTCGATCACGGCCAACGCGCTGGTGCTGCTGCCGAAGCCGCCGCCGTGGTGGCCCGGGCCACGGCACTCGGCGTGGTGGGCGAAGTGCACGACGTAGAAGTGCCCCACGGCGACGAAGCCACCCTGCGCCGTGCGCGCTACGGGGTGTTGCACGAGGTGGCTCGACGTCACGGGCTCGATGCCGTGGTCACCGCCCACCACAAAGACGACGTGGTGGAAGGCCTGCTGCTGCACCTGCTGGGGCTGGGCGGCGGGCGCGGCGGACGGGCGATGGCCGTGGTCGACGAGCGCACCGACGGACCACGTCGAATTCGCCCGCTGCTGGGCCTGCGCAAATCGCAGCTGCTGCACGCGCTGACGGAGCTCGGGATCGACGATGTCGTCGTCGACGAAGACGACCTTGCTGGCAAAAACGCCCGCGCCCGCGTGCGCCATGGCGTGCTGCCGCTGCTGCAACAGCTCCGGCCCGACGTCGACGAAGCGCTCGCCAGGCATGCCGAAGACCGCCGCGACGACGACGACGTGCTCGACGCCCTGGTGCCTGCTGACGACGAGGTCGATGCCACGCTCGCGCCTGCCCTGCTCCGCCGGTGGCTGCAGCGGCAGATCGCAGCACGCTTGCCGGGCGGAGATCCGCGCACGGCCCGGGCCGCCATCGACGACGTGGTGCGTCTGGCGCAGCGCGGCGGAACCGGCAGCGTGGACGTGCGCGGCGGCTGCGTCGTCGTGGTGGCCCGCGGCGGTGCTGCCAAGGTTGCTGTCGTGGCACGACCACGGCACAGTCGGGGCAGCACTTCGACAGGTCCGTGATCACGGGGTTGTCAAATCGTGCGGCCCTCGGGCTTTCCGGCGCGCCGGGAGTGGTTAGGGTGCCAAAGACGCCGTGACGCTTCGTTACGGGTCGCTGTCGTAGCCGCAGGGGCGGCTCAGGTGGATGTCGTGAAGCAGCAGCACAAGACCCTTCTGACCTGGCTTGGCGCCCTTTTGCTGGTGACCCTCACGGTGGTCGGCCGCGACGTCGTCAAAGACGCCCGCGCCACCGAAGAGGCCACCTTCGGCGCTGTGGTCAGCGCTGTCGAAAAGGGCGAAGTCAAAGAGCTCAAGATCAAAGAAACCGGCGAGGGCGTTGAGCTCCGCGGCGACTACAAATCGGGCGGCAAGTTCAAAGCCCTCGGCGTGGTCAGCGAAGACCTGCTGAAGAAGCTCGACGTCGCCAACAAGACCTACAGCACCACGTACACGATCGAGCCCCGCGCCGACGGCACCATCTGGATGCTGTTGCTGCAGTGGTTGCCCATCGTCGTGCTGATCGTGTTGTTCCTGCTGTTCATCCGCCAGATGCAGTCGGGCAGCGGCAAGGCCATGAGCTTTGGCAAGAGCAAGGCTCGCCTCACCAACGAGAGTCAGAACAAGGTGACCTTCGCCGACGTCGCTGGCTCCGATGAGAGCAAGCAAGACCTCGAAGAAATCGTCCAGTTCCTCAAGGACCCCAAGAAGTTCACGCGCCTTGGTGGCCGAATCCCCAAGGGCGTGCTGCTCATGGGCCCTCCGGGTACCGGTAAAACCCTCCTCGCCCGTGCTGTGGCGGGCGAAGCTGGCGTGCCGTTTTTCTCGATCGCCGGCTCGGACTTCGTCGAGATGTTCGTTGGTGTGGGCGCCAGCCGCGTTCGCGACCTGTTTGAGCAGGGCAAGAAGAACGCGCCGTGCATCATCTTCATCGACGAAATCGACGCGGTCGGCCGTCACCGTGGCGCCGGGATGGGCGGTGGTCACGACGAGCGCGAGCAGACGTTGAACCAGCTGCTCGTCGAGATGGACGGCTTTGAGTCTTCTGAAGGCGTGATCATCATCGCCGCCACCAACCGCCCCGACGTGCTCGACCCCGCGATTTTGCGCCCGGGTCGTTTCGATCGCCGCGTGACCGTGGCCCGCCCCGACGTTACCGGCCGCGAAGCCATCTTCCGCGTGCACACCCGCAAGGTGCCGCTGTCGACCGACGTCGACGTGGAAGTGCTCGCCCGCATGACGCCCGGCATGGCTGGTGCCGACATCGAGAACCTCGTCAACGAGGCCGCTCTCCTTGCTGCTCGTCGTGATGCGCAGAAGGTGTCGATGGCCGACTTCGAGGGGGCCCGCGACAAGATCATCATGGGCAACGAGCGTCGTTCGCTGGTGATGACCGAGAAGGAAGTGGAGGCCACCGCCTACCACGAGGCTGGTCACGCCCTCGTCGGCCTGCTGCTGGGTGCCGAAGAAAACGGCAAGACCAAGGGCGACTTCCTGGCGCTGCACAAGGTCACGATCATCCCGCGCGGTGCGGCCCTTGGGGTCACGAGCTTCATGCCCGACGACCGCAAGAGCATGAACAAGACCTTCGCGCAGAACCGCATCGCGATGGCCATGGGTGGTCGCATCGCCGAAGAGCTGCTCTTTGGCGACATCAACTCGGGTGCCGCCAGCGACATCGACAACGCCACCGACATGGCCCGCGCCATGGTCACCGAGTGGGGCATGTCCGAGAAGCTCGGGCCGCTCAACTTCGGGCCAAAGCAGGGCGAGGTCTTTTTGGGCCGCGACCTCGGGCAGCAGCAGAACTACTCCGAGCAGACCGCTCAGGTGATCGACGCCGAGGTGCGCACGATTGTCACCGCCCAGTACGAACGCGCGAAGGCGTTGCTGGCGGCGAACCTCGACATGCTCACGTCGATCGCCAAGGCCCTGCTCGAGTACGAAACCCTCGACGGTGCCGACCTCAAGGTGCTGATGGCTGGTGGCTCGCTCACCCGCACGCGTCCTGCGGTGCGCATCAAGACCCGCGAGCAGATCGAAGACGACCGCAAGACCAAGCCGGCGATCACCCTCGGTGGACCGACCCCCGAGCCCGCCACCTGAAGCAGCGAGACTTCGTTCGCTGACCGCACAAAGAGCGCCGCCCATTTGGGCGGCGCTCTCGTTTTGACATCGGCGACACGACGGCGACGTCGACGTCAGCGCTCCCAGCGGGCGCGGGTCCATCGACGTCGACGCTGACGACTGCTCGCGAAGCGACCGCGCTCGCCATTTCGGACAGTGTGGCGAGCGCGGCGAGGCGCGTGGCATCTTCGCCACGTGAAATCTTCCCTGGCTTTTGTCACTGCCCTGGGGCTCGCGGGGCTCGCGTCGTCGGGCTGCAGCCTCGTGGTCTACAACGATGCCACCACACCCGCGGCATGCGACGACGACGACGCCTGCCCTGCTGGGGAAGCGTGCATCGATGAGCGCTGCGCCGCGGTCGACCCCGGTTCGGTGCCGGGCGTTGGCACCAGCGTTGGCGTTGCTGGCGGGACGGTCACGGGGCCCGATGGCGTGGTGCTCGACGTGCCCGCGGGTGCCTTGCCGGGCAACTTCACCATCACGATCGCCAGAACCACCAGCACGTTGCCGCGCGACAACGTTGGCGACGGCACCTTCTACGAGATCGAGCCAGCGCTCGCGTTTGCCATCTCGGCCACCCTCACGCTGCCTGCCGACGGCGACGTCGATACCGCCTGGGTCTCGCCGCTGGAGGGCGTGACCTGGGAGGCCCTCGCCACCGACGATGCACGCTTTGTCCTGCCACGAACAGGCGTTGTTGTGCGCGCCGCGGAGACCCCATGAAACGCGTGGTGCTTGGTGCGCTGCTGCTGAGCGGCGTTGGCTGCGACGTCGTCACGAGCGTGCTTCCTGAGACGTCGCCAGCGGCTCCCGACACGCCCGGTATCCTTGGCCCCGCGAGCCCGTTTGCGGGTGATGTGGCCGTGCTGCGGGGCACGCGTCAGGCGAACACCGCACTGCTGCTCGACGACGTGGAAGTGCTGGCACGCGCGCGCGAAGGCGCCTTCACGCTGTCGGTCCCGTTGGCTGTGGGCACCAACAGCTTCGAGTTCGTCGCCGTCGATGCCGTCGGTCGACGCTCAACGCCGCGCGTGGTCACGATTGTGCGCGATGGCGATGTGCCCGGTCCGATTGTTGTTTCGCTCCCCCGGCGCGCCATTCGCGAGCAGCTCGTCGGTGTGGTGCTGCAGAAGCCCGCCGACTGCTTTGTGTTGCAGGATGGCCGCACGCTCAACACGAACTTCACGTCGACGACCACCACGATCGACCTCGACCTCGTGCCTGGTCGGCAAACGATTCGCTTCGCGTGCGTCGATGTGGCGGGCAACGAAAGTGTTGTGAACGCCATCGACATCGAGCGCGTCGCCGGCGTCGACGGCATTCCGTTTGCGCTGGCGATTCCAGCATCGGTCACCACCGCAACGCTTGCGCTCACAGCGACGTGCGACGACGACGTCGAAGCCCAGATCGATGGCCAACCCGCGAAGCCGTGCACCGCTGGCGCGTGGACCGACTCGGTGACGCTGGTGCCCGGTCAGCAAACGATCACCGTGCGCGCCGCGTTTGTGGGGGAACTCGAGACGCACGCGCGCGTGCAGTCGCAGGCCGTCACGGTCGACGTCGCCGCTGAAGGCGAAGGCGAAGGCGAAGGCGAGGGCGAAGGCGAGGGCGAAGGCGAAGGCGAAGGCGAACAACCATGAACATGCGTGTGCTGGTGCTGGTGCTTTTTGCGGTGCTGTCGTCGTCGACGGCGCGAGCGCTTGATCGCGGCGATGTCTGCACGTTGAAGGCGCCGTTGGCGATGGTGGTCAACCGAACGCAGGGGCGGATCGAGGCGACAATCGATCGCGGCATCGACGTGACGGTGGTGGCGGTCGGCGACGAGGGACGCACGCGCGTGACCACCGGCGATGCCACGGGCTCGGTGGCCACCGCCGACCTCGAGGCGGCGTGTGCCGGCACGTTGCAGGTGTGCAAGCTCAACCAGCCCGTCACGCTGTACGAGAAGACGCGCTCCGACAGTCAGGCGTGGCGCTTGAAGTCTGGCGCCCTCGTGAGTGTGTTGCGCAGTGGCAAGGTGTGGGCGCACGTGCGCGTCGACGACCTCGAGGGCTTCACCGACGCCACCGAGCTGCGTCAGCACTGTGCGATCGATGCCGGCGGTGCGGTGTCTGACGCGGCGGAACCAGAGCTCAGCGAAGAAGTCGCGCGCGGCGAAGGCCCGGGCATTTTGTGGCTGCCGTTTATCGTGGAAGGCGCTGCCCCCGTCGACGACGTCGATGCTGTTGGCGTGTTGTTCTTCGATCGCCTGGCGGCCTACCGCCCCGATGCCGCACGCTTGCCGTTGAACCTGCCGCGCAACAGCAAGTGGAAGGCCTACGTCGAAGCGGCACGCACGCGCGCGAAGGCCTCGGGCTTTGCGTTTGTCATGGTGGGCAAAGTCGAAGTCGCCGACGTCGACGGCCGGGGCACGCTGGTGGCAAGCATCGCCATCGTCGACGCCAGGAGTGGCCGCGTGCTCAAGGGTGCGCGCATCAAGCCCACCACACGCTTTGACGATCAGTGGCCCGAGGTCGTGTTGTCGGCCCTGTTGCCCTACGCGGGTTCGGCCCCCAACAGCACACCGGTGGTGGCGCCGAAAGATGCACCGCTGCCGATGTTGCAAACGCCGCCAGCACCGCCGCGACCGCTGCAGATCGTCGAGGACGCGCCGTGGTTTGCGAAC
Organism: Myxococcota bacterium; assembly: GCA_044349155.1. Classification (GTDB taxonomy): domain Bacteria; phylum Myxococcota; class UBA727; order UBA727; family VGSZ01; genus VGSZ01. Next base: position 318 of record JBIKRQ010000016.1, on the reverse strand, counting down.
CCGTGGGGCTACGTCACGTTGGTCGCAGCCGTGGGTGCGGGCGTGGGTGCGGGTGTGGTTGGCTCGATGGCGATGGAGGCCAACGACGCGGCCAATGCAGCACCGCCCATCAGCGATGAGCGCGCCAGCCTTCGTCAGCAGGCACTGCCATTGGCGTTGGGTGCTGATGGCCTCGCCGTCGTCGGCGTGGGCATGGCGATAGCGACCGTGGCGGTGTTTGCGTCGCGCGCCGGCCTCGATTACAGCGGTTTTCATGACGGTTGATTGGCGAGTTTGAGAACGTGTCGAACGAAGCCAGCGGCCTTGGGACCGACGCTT
>JBIKRQ010000371.1:0-6316 GCA_044349155.1 Myxococcota bacterium | reverse complement strand
CGAACGAACGCACGCACCGCTGGTGACCCTCGATGTCGACTCCGTCCGAGACCGATCCGCCAACGCCGCCCGCAGGCACCCGTTCGCCGCGGATCGTCGACGCCGGAACGCCGATCGGCATCGTTGGCTTTGAAGCCGACGACGACTTCAACTGGGGCATCTTCCTCCTCGCGTTTTTGATCGCGTTTGGCATCCACGCCGTCGTCGGTGCGGGGGCGAACAAGGCGCCGCAGAAGAAGCCTGAGCAGCGCGTCGAGATGGCGATCTACACGCCGCCACCTCCTCCGCCTCCACCTCCTCCTCCCCCACCCGAGGAGAAGAAGCCCGAGCCGCCCAAGCCAGCGAAGGAGTTGCCGCCCCCGCCGACGGAGCCGCTTCCTCCGCCTCCACCTTCGAACACGCCTCCGCCTCCTGAGCCACCCAGCGAGCCCGTTCCCGTCGTCACGGGCATCAGCATGAACTCGGTGGTCAAAGGCAGTGGCGGGCCTGCGGTGCGCGTGGGCAACACCACCTACGGCGACCCGAATGGCGAGAAGTTCGTCAAGCCCGAGGATGTGAAGGGCTACGCAGGCGGCAAGCCTGGCTTCAAGGCCGCGAAGGCGTCGACGTTGTCGAAGGAAGCCACGCCGAGCTGCAAGCAGCCGCCGTATCCGAAGGAACTCGCCGACCAGAACATCGAAGGCGTCACGGGCCTGCTGCTCGAGGTCGATGCGGCTGGCACGTTGATCGGCGTGCGCGTGACGCGTTCGTCGGGCAGCAAGGAGTTGGATGCGTTGTCGGTGAAGGCCGTGCGCACGAACTGCACGTTCAAGGCCGCCGAGGTGGATGGCGCCGCTGTCGACAGCCTGTTCCGCTACAACTTCCGCTGGGAACTCACCAACTGACGTCGCGGCCGTGATGGTCGCGCAGCTTGACGGCACACGTCGCCTGCTGTGAGAACAGCGGGATGCGTCTCACGCCACTCGTCGTCGCTGTTGTTGCACTCCTGCCGCTGTCTGCGCGCGCTCAGGGCCTCTTGGAGGTGCGCAGCGATGTCCCGCTGCCGTACAGCCAGGCTGCCGCTGTCGACGACGCCACGGCCGCACTCATCAATCCTGCGGGCCTGGGTGCTGTGCGCGGGTTTGAGCTGCAGGGGGGCTGGTTCACGCGCAGCACCGTCGACGGACACCGTCAGGTGCTCGACCTGATCGCCGCTGTGAACGGCCCGCTCGGCACGCTGGCGCTCGGCGTGGGCGCCGCTGATGCCTTCGGCACACCGAAGCTGCGCACGACGCTGGCGGGTGGTCTGCAGCTCGACCCGAACATCCTCGTCGGTGGCGCGATGCACTCGATCGGGCTCAACGGTGGCGCTGGCACCACCACGTTCGACCTGGGGACACAGTTGCGTTTCTCGCGTTCGATTGCGTTGGGCATCGTCGGCGAGCAGCTGGCGAGCGAGGCGGCGTCGTTGCGCGCGGGTCTGTCGGTGCGCCCCATCGGCGAGCTGCTGACCATCGGCCTTGATGCGCGCTTGCTGCCTGGCGATGGCGATGCGGGGCTGTTGTCGTCGTCGATCGTGCCCGGCTTGAATGCGCGCATGCGCCTCGGCGGTCTCGTGCTCGGTCTTGGTGCCGAAGCGCGCAACATCGGTTCGTCGACGTCGCCGCTCGACGTGACGGCCAGCGGCTTTGTGCAGTTCGACTTCGGCCATGCTGGCGTGACCGCAACCGGCAGCGGCTACGGCATTGGCGGCAACGTGATTGACACGGCCGGTGGTGGTCGCGTGCGCTTCTCGACGGTGCCCACGGCGTCGATCCTGGCGCCGAGCACGCGCTGGCTTGAGCTTGCCCTCGCGCCCAATGGCGGCGAGCGCGACGACGACGATTCGATTTGGGACACGCTGTTTGGCGAAACACCAACCGCCGCGTGGGTGCTCGCCGCCCTCGACAACGCCGCCGACGACAAGACTGTCGCCGGTGTGGTGCTGCGCATGGAAGGGCTGTCGATGGGCTTTGGTCGTGCTGCCGAACTTCGTGCGGCGATCGTGCGCTTGCGTGCAGCGGGCAAGAAGGTCGCAGTGCACATGGTGAGCGGCGACGACCTCGACACGTGGGTGGCCTCGGCGGCCGACACCGTGTGGCTCACGCCCTCGGGCGGCCTCGCTGTCGACGGTGTGCGGGCCCGCATGGTCTATCTCGCCGACGTGATGGCCCGCTTCGGCGTGAGTGCCGAGGCCGTGTCGGCGGGTCGCTACAAGAGCGCGCCGCGCACGTTTACGCACAGCGAGCCGTCGGCCGAAGAACTCGAGGTCGAAAACGCTCTCCTCGACGGTGCGTACAACCAGCTCGTCGCGGGCATTGCCGAAGGCCGCGAGCTCAGCAGCGACGACGTGAAAGCCATCATCGACCTCGGCGGCCTGTCGGCGCAGGAAGCGCTCGACAAGAAGCTCGTCGACGGCCTCGCCTATTCCGACGAACTGCCCGAGCTGCTGGGCGTGTTTGCTGGTCTCGATCCGGGCAAGCGCCTGATGACCGAGCAGCACTTCATCGAGCGTGAGCAGAAAAACGAGCGCTGGGATGTGCCACCGCGCATCGCGATCATCCCCGTCGAAGGCACGATCCAGATGGGCAAGGGCGGCGGCGGTTTCCTTGGTGGTGACGCGGGTGCCGGCAGTGACGACGTCGTGGAAGCCATCGAAGCAGCCACCGAAGACGACAGCGTGGTGGCCATTGTGCTGCGCATCGATTCGCCCGGAGGCGACGCCCTCGCGTCGGACCTGATGTGGCGTGCAGCGATGAAGGCGCGCGACAAGAAGCCCGTGATTGCCTCGATGGGCGATGTGGCGGCGTCGGGCGGCTACTACCTCGCGAGTGCCGCCAACGAGATCCTCGCCGAGAGCAACACGATCACGGGCTCGATCGGCGTGTTCGGTTTGATGTTCAACGGCGAGAGCCTGGCCAACGACCTCGGCGTGCGCAGCGTCGAACTCAAGCGCGGCGCGCGCCCCGGCCCCGACCTTCTGCGCGGCACCACCGACGCCGAACGTGAGCGGTTGCAGGCGAGCGTGGATGGCACCTACGAGCGCTTCCTCGACGCTGTGGTTGCTGGTCGCGGCACCAACCGCATGACGAAAGACAAGCTGCGCACGATCGCCGAGGGCCATGTGTGGACCGGTGCGCAGGCGTTGCAGCATGGCCTCGTCGACAAAGAAGGCTCGCTCGTCGACGCCCTTCGTTTGGCGCGCGAGCGGGCAGGGCTTGCTGCCGATGCGGCCGTGGGTCTTGCGGTGTTCTCTGGCGACGACGAAATGCCCGGCCTTGCCGACCTGGGTGGCATGGTGTCGGTGGCGATGGGCATGCCTCGTCACGAGGCGATGGCGTTGGCGGCGAAGCTGCTGTTCGTCGACCCCGAGCTGGCGGCGTTTGCGGCGTCGTCGGCGGGCAAGCCGATGGTGCTGGCCCCGACCGTCGAGGTTCGCTGACGCTGGTCTGCGCTCGAGGCAAAGCCTCGGGCGGTTGTCCGCTTGCTCAACCCTCTCGCCTCTGAGACGACGACGACGTGACAAACCGCCTGCTGTTGGTTGTGAGCGATCCGTTTGTTCGACAGGCCGCCCGCGAGGCTGTCGTCGGCAACGGCTTCGAGGTCATCGAGATCGACGACGGTGCGCGCGCACTCACCTTCCTCCGGAAAGGGGCGGTGTTTGCGCCAGCGCTGCCGTCGCCGTCGTCGTTGCTGGTGTCGTCGATCGACATGAAGCGGCGCGACCATGCCTTGCCGCACACGACGTTGCGCCCTGCGGTGAGTGCTGCCGGCGAGGTGGATGCGATCGTGCTCGACTGGTCGCTGCCTGGTTTGTCGGGTGCTGAACTCATCACGCGCCTGCGCGGCGACGGCGACGACCGGCCCGTCGTGGTGTTGGCCAACGGTGGCGGTGTGGACCCGGCGATGATGCTGGCGCTGGGGGCCGACGACGTCGTCACGGTACCGCTGCATCCGCGCTTGTTGGTGGCGCGCTTGAACGCGCAGCTGCGTCGACGTCGACCACCGGAGTTGGTTGCTGGCGAGGTGCTCGATCGGCGTTATCGCCTGCTGCAGAGCCGCGGTGATGGTCGTCTGGGAGCGGTGTGGCGCGCGCAGCATGTGGAGCTGGGCAGCGACGTCGACCTTGGTGTGGTCGACACCAAAAGCAGTGCGCAGCAGCGGGCCCTCGCCGTTGCCGCGAGCCGTGTGGTGCATCCTGGGCTGCACCGGCTGCGCGACATCGCGCCGTTCGACAGCACGCGCCACGTCGTCATTGCCGACCCTTTGCCTGCCACCAGTCTGCGCAGCGTGCTGGCCGACGGAGCCCTGCCACCCGAGCGCGCCTTCGCGATCGCCGTCGAGGTGCTCGACGTGGTGGTGGCGCTGCACGACGCTGGTGTGGTGCATGGAGCGCTCAACACCAACAGCATCTTTGTTGAGCCGCCGCGCCGTGCCGATGAGGCTGAACGCGTGGTTGTCGTCGACGGCGGCACCATGCGCCTGTTGAGCACGAGCCGCCGCAAGGTGTCGGCGACCGCCTACACCGCCCCGGAGCTGAAAGACGATGGCAGTGTCGCGGGCGACGTGTACGCCGTGGGGCGGCTGTTGTGTCACCTGCTGACGGGCTCGCCGGAGCAGATGCCGAAGCACGCCGTGATGCAGGCGATTGCGATTGCCGTGGCGACCCGCCCCGAGGAGCGCTGCTCGGCGCGGGCATTGTTGCGGGCGGTGGCGATCGTGGGCCGCAGCCGTCGACGGAAAGACACCGCACCACCTCCCCGACGTGCTTGACAGGCCAGCGGTCGACGACGAAAACGCCGCCATGAACAAGCGCGTTATCTCGTCGGAGAAGGCCCCCAAGGCCATCGGCCCCTACTCGCAGGCGATTGCTGTTTCGGCAGCTGAGCTCATCTACTGCTCGGGACAGATTCCCCTCGACCCGGCCACGGGCCAGATCGTCGAAGGCGGCATCGAAGAGCAGACCTCCCGCGTGCTCGAGAACATCGACGCCGTGTTGACCGCTGCCGGCGTTGGCTTCGCCGACATCGTCAAGACCACCATCTTTCTCGCTGACCTCTCGGACTTCGCGAAGGTGAACGAGCTGTACGCGGCGCGTTTCGCGGCTGACACGTCGGCACTGCCGGCGCGCAGCACCGTGCAGGTGGCTCGCTTGCCGCGCGACTCGCGCGTCGAGATCGAAGTCATCGCCGCCAAGCGTGGCTGAGTCTTCAATGCGGGCACGTCGCTGCCCGCTGTGTTCTTTCGCACTCGAGGTCCGAGCATGACGACGACGAAGAAGGTTGAGCCGGCGCGCACGTTTCAGGAAATCATCCTGCGTCTGCAGCGCTTCTGGGCCGATCGCGGCTGCATCATCGTGCAGCCCACGCGCACCGAAGTGGGCGCCGGCACCCTCAACAAGCACACGTTTTTGCGCGTGCTCGGACCCGAGCCCTGGAATGTGGCGTACGTTGAACCCTCAACGCGCCCCGCCGATGGCCGCTACGGTGAAAACCCAAATCGTGGCCAGCATTACTATCAGTTTCAGGTGATCCTGAAGCCCGCTCCGGCTGATGTGCAGGAGCAGTACCTCGACTCGCTGCGCGCGTTGGGCATTGAGCCCGAAGACTTCGATGTTCGCTTTATCGAAGACGACTGGGAACACCCTGCTCTTGGTGCTGCTGGCCTGGGCTGGGAGGTGTGGGCCCAGGGCATGGAAGTCACGCAATTTACGTACTTCCAGCAGTGCGGTGGCATTGAACTGCCGCGCGTGGCCGCCGAACTCACGTACGGCCTTGAACGTCTGGCGATGTATATCCAGAATGTCGAGAACATGTACGACCTCGTGTGGACGGAATTGCCGAATGGTCAGAAAGTGACCTATGGCGACGTGCACAAGCAGGACGAGTTCGAGTGGTCGCACTACAACTTCAAACAGGCCGATACCGCGGGCTTGTTTCGCTACTTTGACGACTGCGAGAAAGAGGCCAAGCGCCTGCTCGCGGTGCAGGAGCCCGGGCCCCTCGCGCTGCCGGCGTACGAGCACACGCTCAAGTGCAGCCACGCCTTCAACGTGCTGCAGGCGCGCGGTGTGATCAGCCAGACGGAGCGCGCGGCGTACATCGGCCGCATCCGCGACCTCGCCAAGGCCTGTGCCGAGACCTACCTCGCCGCTCGCGAGCAGCGCGGATTCCCGATGCTGCAGGGCGATGACCGCGCCCACTTTGTGACTGAAACGGCGACGACGACGACGGAGGCGACCAATGGCTGAGCTGTTGTTTGAAATCGGCAGCGAAGAACTGCCCGCTGGCTTCGTCGA
>JBIKRQ010000571.1:0-3471 GCA_044349155.1 Myxococcota bacterium | reverse complement strand
GATCCAGCACTCGCGTTCCTCGAGACCGAGCTCGTGAAGGTGTGCGCCGAGCAGCGCCTCGCCTGCACCGTCAAGCGCGTCGACGGCACGCCGCGCCGCCTCGTCGTCATCGCTGATGTGGCCGAGCGTCAGCAGGATCTCGAAGAAGAAATCACCGGCCCGCTGTGGAGTGTCGCCGTCAACGCCGATGGCACGCCGACGCCGGCTGGCGAGGGGTTCTTGAAGAAGAACAACCTCACGATTGCTGACGTGAAGCCCAAAGAGGGCAAGAAGGGCGCGGTCATCTCGGGCGTGAAGAAGGAAGCGGGCAAGGCCGCTGTCGACGTGCTGCCGGGCCTGCTCGAAGCACTCCTGCCGCGCATTCCGTTCAAGAAAACCATGCGTTGGGCCGACCGCTTCAAGAGCAACGGTCAGGTGTTTGGTCGTCCGCTGCGCTGGCTGCTGGCGCTGCTCGACGGCAAGGCGATGACGGTGCGCTTCGCTGATGTGGTCAGCGGCAACACCACGCGCGGTCACCGCTACCACGCGCCGAGCCCCGTCGTCGTCGACGGTGTGGCCAGCTACCTCACAGCACTTGCCGAGGGGCAGGTCGTGCTGTCGCGTGTGGAGCGCGCTGACTTGATTCGCAGCGAAGCCCACAAGCTGGTGGCCGCCGAAGGTGGCGTGCTCGTCGAAGACGAAGCGCTCGTGCAGCTGGTGAAGAACCTCGTCGAGAAGCCGTTCCCGTTGCTTGGTCGCTTCGACGCGAAGTTCCTCGAGGTGCCCAAGGAGCTGCTCATCTCTGAAGCGCGCGAGCACCAGAAGTACTTCATGGTCACCGACACGAGCGGGGCGCTGTTGCCGTGCTTCATCGTCGTCGCGGGCGCTGACAGCAAAGACAAAGCCGCACTCGCTGCGGGCAATGCGCGCGTGATTCGCGCTCGCTTTGAAGATGGCGCGTTTTACTACCGCACCGATCGCGAAAAGACCCTCGAAGCGCGCGGCAACGACCTCGACAAGCTCGTGTTTCACAAGGCACTCGGTCACTACGCCGACAAGGCGAAGCGGTTGCAGCTTGTGGGCACCGCGGTGGTCGAAGCCGTGAGCACCACGCTGGAAACGCGCAGCGGTGCAAACACCGTTGGCGTCGACGTGTCGCGCGCGGCGTTGCTCGCGAAGGCCGACCTCATCTCGGGCGTGGTGAACGAGTTCCCCGAGCTGCAGGGCGTGATGGGCCGCTACTACGCGCGCCTGGACGGTGAGAACGACGACGTCGCCTTCGCCATCGAGGACCACTATGCGCCGCGCCACAATGGTGCCTCCCTTCCGCGCAGCGACGCGGGCGCCATCGTTGCCATCGCCGACCGTCTCGACACGCTGGCGGGCATCGTGGGCGTTGTGGGCGTGCCTTCGGGCAGTGCCGACCCCTATGCGCTTCGTCGTGCTGGTGTTGCGCTGCTCACGATCCTGATTGAGCGCGGCTACGTCTGCGACCTCAAGCAGCTCGTGGGGGCGGCCATCGACGCGTACCAGGGGCAGGGGCGCTTGCAGAAGTCCGAGAAGGCAGCACTCGCGACGTCGATCGTCGACTTCGTGTTGGGCCGCTTGAAGGGCGTGCTCGTCGACAAGGCGGCCGCTGCGGGCTTCACCGACGTGGGCGACATCGTTGATGCGGCGATGGCCGCGCGCGGTGGTGTCGACGACCTGCCCGACGTGTGGCGTCGTGTGCAGGCGTTGGCGGAGCTGCGTGCGTCAGACACGACGGCCTTCGCCACGTTGGCGGCCACGTTCAAGCGCGTTGGCAACATCGTGAAGAAGGCCCGCGAAGGCGGCATCGCTGTGGGCGCTACGGTGCCCGAGATCGGCGAACTCGAGCTGCCCGCCGAGCGCGACCTGGCGACGTCGGCGGCGACGTTGGCGCAGACCGGCTCGCACGGCGACACGCTTCGGCAGGTGGCCGCATTGCAACCCGCAGTTGCAAAGTTCTTCGACGACGTGATGGTCATGGTCGACAACGTGCAGTTGCGCGATGCGCGCCTGGCGCTGTTGGCGTCGATCGAGGGCCGCCTCGTCGATGTGGCGGACTTCACGCGCTTGCAGGCCTGAATCGTCGTCGACGGTGTGTGCAGAAGCGGGGCCTTTGCGCCCCGTTTTTGTTTGTCGTTCGACCGTTTCCGTCTGCGCCAAAGACTGGCAAGTCGTCGCTTTTTTGCGGCGACACACCACGGAAGCAGGACCCATGAACGACTTCACCATCGGCAACGTGTTCAAGGCCGGACTCATCGGCGGCGTCGTCGCTGGCGTGCTCAACTTCGCGGTCTACTTCATCGGTGCGGCCCTCGGCGCCAAGTACATGGCCGACAACGGCGCTGGTGGTCTCGAGCTGCTCGTGAGTTACCGCGCGCTGTACATGTCGGTGATCTTCGCGATGGTGGGCGCTGCGGTCTTTGCGGCACTCATCAAAATCGCGCCGAACAAGGCGTGGACGATCTTCCTCGTGCTCAGCGTGTTGTTCTTCTTGAGCATGATCCCCGGACCGTTCCTCGTCGTGCCCAACGACGTGGCGGCGAGCGTTTCCCTCGAGGTCATGCACATCGTTGGCGCGGTGTGCGTGGTCGGTGCGATGCATCGCTTCGGGCGCGCGAACGCGTAGTTCGGGCAGCACGCGCTTGCAGAAACGGGGACCGCGCGGTCCCCGTTTTCGTTCATGCACCGGTGCGTGGTCGTCGACGTCAGGTGAACAAGCCGATGAGCTTCACGAGCACGGGCTCAGCGAAGTTCAGCAGCGCGCGCGGCAACGGAACGAGCTGGTGGGCCCAGGTGCCGAAGTCGAAGTGCTCTTGCTGGTTCGTGATCTTGCCGTCGACGACGGTGATGCTCGACGTCTCAACGTTGTGCACCTTCTTGCCCGCCAGCGTGTAGTCCCACGACAGCTTTGCCCGCACCGTTGCCGTCGACGGCGACGACCTCGTGCTGCACGCGCGCGTCGGCGGGCAGCTTGTTCCACATGCCGAGGATCCCAGCACTGCTCTTGAAGTGAAAGACGTTGTCGTCGAAGCGCGCGTCTTTCGCGTACAGCGCGTTGAGGGCGGGCTGGTCGCGCGCGTTGAGGGCGGCGAAGTAGTGCTCGGCGACCTCGACGGGCGTTGCCACCGCAGGCGCCGCAGCGACGACGACGGCGGCCTTTGCTCCTTCGAACACGGCGGCGGGTTCGGCCGGCTTCGTCGGCGCGACGGTCACTGCGGCGTCGGCGGGTGTTGGTGACGCGGGCGACGTCGACGACGATGCCGATGACGACGTGGCGGGCGTGCGGGGAAGCTGCGGCGTCGAGGTGAGCTGGACAGACATGCGACGTGCGCCGCGCATCGGCCGCTCGTGTGACCGTTGCCACGAAGACGCTGTCGAGATCTGCGGGTGTGCCGCGCTTCATGCCGTCCGGTGCCACGTCCACGTCGATGGTTCCCACATCGCCTCATTCGACGTCGACAATAC
>JBIKRQ010000642.1:0-2625 GCA_044349155.1 Myxococcota bacterium | reverse complement strand
AACACGCCGCCACCGACGTGTCGTTCACCACGCTCGAGCGCCTGTACACGAAGGCGCAGGAGTGGACGCTGCTGCGTGGCCTGTACGAAGAGGCGCTGCGCACCGAACGCGATCCGGCACTGTTGTCGTCGTTGACGGGCAAGATCGGCGAGGTGCTGTCGGTGCATCTTGGCGGCAAGGAAGAAGCCGTCAGCCGCCACCTCAAGGTGCTCGAACTCGACCCGAACAACACGCAGTCGCTCGATGCGTTGCGGTCGTTGTACGCGGCCCTCGAACGCTTCGACGACCTCGTTGCGCTGTTGCGTCGCATGATGCGCACGACGGGCGAGGCGCGCCGCTTGAAGGAGCTGCGCTTCCAGTTGGCTCTCGTGCTGGGTGCCAAGCTCGGCAAACGTGCCGAGGCCGTCGAGACGGGTCGACGCATCCTCGACATCGAGCCCCACAGTGCTGACGAACTCGAGCGCTTGTCGGAAGTGTTTCGCGCCTGCGAAGCGTGGGAAGAACTCGCCGACGTGCTCGAGCGATTGGCTGTGCAGCTCGACGGCAGCACCCGCGTGTTGCGCCTGCTCGAGATCGCCGACGTCTTCGAGGTCAACCTCGGTCGCGGTCGTTTGGCGGCCACGGCGTACGAGAAGGTGTTGGCCGTCGAGCCGCGCCATGCGCGTGCCTACGAGCGCCTGTGCGCGATCCACGCCGATAACGCCGACTGGCAGCGCCTGATCGCGGTGAAGGAAGAGCGCGTCAAACACGCCGACACGGCGATGGAGCGCATCCATCTGCTGCGTGAGATCGGCTCGATCTACGACGAGAAGCAGGGGCAGAAGTCGTTGGCGTTCCTCGCGGCCTGCCGCGCGTTCCGCGAAAACTACGACGACGCCAGCCTTGCTGCGTGGATGGACAAGCTCGCGCTCGAGACCGACTCCGTCGACGAACTCGTCACAATCTACGACGACGCGCTCGAGAGCCTCACCAACGAGCCACGCATCCTCGCCACGCACCTGCGCATGGCCGAGCTGGCGTGGAAGCAGTTGGGCTCGCCCAACGACGCCGAGGTGCACTTCAAGCGCGTGCTTGAATACGACGCGCGCAACGTCACTGCCCTCGACGGTTTGGCGGCGTTGTACGACCAGCTTGGTCGTCACAAAGACATCGTCACGATCTTTGAACGTCGTGTGGAGCAGGCGCCCGACGTGCCTGGCCGTGTGGAGTGGTTGCGTCGCATCGCGCGCGTGCTCGACCAGAAGGCCCGCGACGTCGACGGCGCCATCTCGGCGTACAAGCGCATCACCGAGCTCGACGGCACCAACGTCCAGGCGGTGAAGGAACTCGCCGAGCTGCTCGAACGCGAAGCGCGTTGGCCGGCGTTGATCAACGTGCTGAAGCGCAGCGAAGAACTCGCGCCGACGACGGAAGATCGGCTGGCGATCCGCTACCGCGCTGCGGGCATTTGGGAGCAGCAGCTTGAAAACCCCGATCAAGCGATCGCGGGCTACAAGGCTGTTCTCGACGACGACAGCAGCCACACGCTGGCGCTCAAGGCCCTCGAGCGCTTGTTCACAGCGCTCAACCGCCCCGAAGAGCTGCTCAAAGTCTTTGAGCGCATGGTGCAGTTGGCGAGCACACCAGACGAAGCGGTTCGTCTGCTGAACAAGATCGCGTCGACGTACGAAGAGAGCTTCGAGGACCTGCGCTCGGCGACGAACGCCCACGAACGCGTCTTGCAGGTCGACCCGCAAAACGTGCCCGCGGTGAAGAACCTCGAGCGCCTGCTGCGCGCGTTGAGCGAGTGGGAACTCCTGATTCAGGCCTACGAGCTGCACATCTCCCTCGTGCGTGAACCGCGCGAGGCCGTGCAGCTGTACCTGGCGATGGGCGAGGTCTACGCGCGCGAACTCGGCCGCACCGACAAAGCCGAGGCCGTCTACAACGCGGCGTTGCAGTTCGAGCCGTCGTCGCAAGACGCGATCCACGCGCTGGGTTCGCTCTACGAGCGCTCGGGCAACTGGTTCAACGCGCTCGAGAAGCTGCAGCAGGAGGCCCAGCTCAAGGGCGCTTCGTCTGAGGCGGTCGAGACGTGGTACCGCATTGGCAAGATCAATGAGGATATGCTCCTTGATCAAGGCAATGCCGTTATTGCCTATCGTCAAGCGCTGCAGATCGAGCCATCTCACCTGCCGTCAATTCGCGCACTCAACGAGATCGCGACGTCGCGCAACGAGCACAGCGAACGCCTGAAGTGGCTGCGCGCCGAAGCGCAGTACACCCGCGACGACGGCGAGCGCACCGTGGTGCACACCACCACCGGCGTGTTCCTGCAGGACGTGCTGTCTGACCTCGAGGGCGCGTCTGACGAGTTCGAAAAAGCCCTTGGGCTCACGTACGACCACCTGCCGGCTGCCAAGCCGTTGGCCGACATTTCGTTCCGTGACGAGAACTGGCAGCGGGCCGAGCAACTCCTCGATATCATTGTGGAAAGGCTCGATCCGAACACCGACGCCACCGAGCTGTGCCGCCAGCACTACCGCCTCGGCTACGTCTGCGAGAAGCTGCAGAAAGACACCAAGGCCCTCAAGAACTACCAGCGCTCGTACGAGATCGACTCGACGTACCTGGCGGCCCTTGAAG
>JBIKRQ010000238.1:0-9855 GCA_044349155.1 Myxococcota bacterium | reverse complement strand
GGCGCGCAAGGTGCTGTCGACGCGCAGTGGCGGGCTGACGAGTGGCCGATGAAGTCGACGGTGGTCTCGACCCGGCTTGCCGAACCGATGCAGCGAAGGGCCTACTTCGGTCCGACCTTCGATGCGCAAGGCGCCATCTTCGCTCCTGCCCACACCTCGCCTGCTGACGCAGGCCGCGACGAAGGTGATCCACATGCGTCGTGGTTTGCGCAGGAGGACGGCCACGAAGTGCGCTGCGCTCGTAGAGACTCCCTTTTGTCATCGCAAACCAGAGCGCAAAGGTAGATCGACGACCACGCCTGCTGAACGCATCACGCCGGTGAATTCAAACCCTTGGCGTCCCGCCAAGGGTTTGAATGTATTGATGAATTCGGGCGCGAAGCGCCCAAACTCCGCCACCATAGAGCCGTTAATTTGCCAATCTTGCTTCTCTCTCAGGCTCAACAACAATGACTCATCAGCACCAATCACCGCATCAAACCATCATCAATGGCGATTTCACAATTGAAAACTCTGATGATGTTGAGCAGTTCGCGGATGTGTGTATTTTGACGGGGGTTCTCACCGTCGCCGTACCCATGAAAATGGCAACCAGAGGCCTGCTGCTGAAGACTCTCTCTCTCCCCGTGCTTGCGAGCGTAGGCAAGCTCGTCATCAAGCAGAGCTTTAGGCTAACAAGCATCTCTCTCCCCGCGCTTGCGAGCGCTGGCGACATTGTCGTCGAGCAAAACTCCAGGCTGACAGAGATTTCTCTCCCCGTGCTTGCGAGCGCTGGCGACATCGACATCAGGAACGACGAACCTCTCTCTCCCTGTGCTTGCAAGCGCTGGCGACATCGACATCGCGTTCACGGCCCTCACAAGCCTCTCGCTCCCCGTGCTTGCGAGCGCTGGCAACATCGTCTTCAGGCTTAACGACGTGCTGACGAGCCTCGCTCTTTCCGTGCTTGCGAGCGCTGGGGATATCACCATCCATTTCAGCAACGCGCTGGCGAACATCTCTGTCCCCGTTTTGGCGAGTGCTGGCACGATCTTCATCGACAACAGCGCGCTGACAAGCATCTCTCTACCTGTACTTTCGAGCGCTGCTGGCGACATTATCACCATCAACAACACCAAGCTAAAGAGCATTTCCCTCCTCGCATTGGTGAGCGCCACTTGCGACATCATAATCAGTAACAACGCTGCGCTGACGAGCCTCTCTCTTCCCATGCTGGCGAGCGCTGGCAACGTCCGTATCGAAAGCAATCCGGCGCTGACCTGATGTGAAGAAGAACTGGCGCTTTTCGGGTCGTGGGTGGCGCCGCGTCGCCTGCGTCCGTCAAGGTGGTCACGAGCTTGTCGGCGCCTGCTCCTGATCTGGCCGCGATCAACCAAGAGGCGGAGCGGCCACGCCAGCGCCGGCATCCAACGACGATGTCGCGCTCGGTGTTTGCCTCTCGCCTGCAGCAGCTCAACGCGTCGACATTTGCGCCGGCGCGTTTCGTTTTTGTGCCCTACGACCAACTCAGCGCAGCCATCGGGCCCCTGTCGCGTGCAGGGCCGGCTGAGCTTGGCATCGTGCTGATGGAGTGCCGCGAGAAAGCGCGCAAGCGTCCGTATCATCAGCAGAAACTGGCGCTGGTGCTCACCAATCTGCGGCACTTTGCGCTCGAACAGGCTGCCCTGGGCCGGCGCGTGGTGCACCTGACGGCGGCCGGCGACTACGCCAGCGCGCTGCGGCCGTTTGCGGCGTCGACAGGGCCATTGCTGTGCATGACACCCGCTGAGCGCGAGCTGCGCGTCGACCTGCAGCCGCTCGTGACCGAGGGGCTGTTGGAGTTCGTGCCCCACGAGGGCTGGCTCAGCACCGACGACGACTTCGCCCACGCCAGCAAAGACGGTGCAGCGCCCTGGCGGATGGACGCGTTCTACCGGCACCTGCGCCAGCGCACCGGCATCTTGATGGAGCGCGGCAAGCCCGTGGGCGGCAAGTACAGCCACGACGTCGACAACCGGCTCGCGTGGCACGGCGATCCGCCCGCACCGGAAGCACCGCGCTTCATGGTCGACGACATCACCGACGAGGTGGTGCAGCTGGTGCGCGCGCAGTTTGGCGATCACCCCGGCACGCTTGAACCCACCGCCCTGCCCGCGACTGTCGACGACGCACAACGCCTGTGGGAGTGGGCGAAGCAGGCGTGCCTGCCGCTGTTTGGCCCCTACGAAGATGCACTGAGCACGCGATCGCGCGGCCTGTTTCACACGCGCATCAGTGGGCTTGTGAATCTGCACCGCTTGTTGCCAAAGCAGATCGTCGACGACGCCACGGCCCTCGATCTGCCGTTGTCGTCGCAGGAGGGCTTTGTGCGTCAGGTGCTCGGCTGGCGCGAGTTTGTGCACCACGTGCACGTGCACACCGACGGCTTTCGGCGCGGCCCCGGCAGCGACGTGAACGGCAGGCCCAACGCGCTCTCAGCACACACACCACTGCCCGCTGCGTTTTGGCCCGGCAGCGCACGCAGCGGCTTGCGGTGTTTGGACCTCGTCGTCGAGGACGTGTGGGCCGAGGGCTACAGCCACCACATCAGCCGGCTGATGGTGTTGTCGAACATTGCCATGCTGCTCGACGTCGAGCCCCGCGCGTTGAACGACTGGTTCCACGTCGCCTACACCGACGCCTACGACTGGGTGGTGGAGCCCAACGTGTTGGGCATGGGCACCTTCGCCGTCGGCGACGTGATGACGACGAAACCCTACACGGCGGGGGCGGCGTACATCGACAAGATGAGCGACTTTTGCAGTGGCTGCGCGTTCAAGCCGAAGAAGGCGCCGGCGGACGGTGGCTGCCCCCTGACGGCGCTGTACTGGGCGCATCTGCGACGCCACGCCGACGTGCTCGACGACGTTGATCGCTTGAAGCTACCGATGGCTGCATGTCGCAAGCGCAGCGACGAGCAGCACGCCGAAGACGCCCGCATTTTTGCCGTGTGCACGAAAGCGCTGACCGCGGGCGAAACGCTCACACCGAGGTCGTTTCGGGCGTGATCGCGAGCAGGAACCGAGCGCGGAAGTCGAAGTAGCGCTCGATGTTGGTGCACTCGAGAAACGCGCCGTCCCAGGTGAACATGCCCCGCTCGAGTGCGCCGACGTAGCTCTCGAGCCAGGCTTCGACGTCGACGTCGACGTGCAGCGGGGATGCAGGATCTGCGGGCCTGTGCGCGTCGTAGTCGATGAGCTGCCCGGCCACGCCGCCATGTGTGCCCTCGAGATCGAGACTCAGTGAGTCACCGTTGCGCTTGTCGAGGATCGGCAGCCAGGCATCACGCCAGACGAGGTCGCCACGACGTGCAAGGTCGCGCATCAGCGCTGCTTCCTGCATCGCTTCGCTGAGGGGCAGGAAGTCGTAGTTGAAGTAGAAGCCCGCGTGGGCGCACCCGTTTCGCCAGCCGTACAGCGCGCGCAGGCCAGGCGAAAACGCCGAGCCCCACTGCACCTCGGCCGACGTGAGCGCATCTGCCGAAAGACCCGGCTGGAGCTGCGCATGCAGCGGTGCTGCGTGCAGGCGCAACCAGGTGTCGAGCCGCGTGAGCAGCTGCTGCGTGTAGGCCTCGTGCGCCGCGGCCACCTCGAGGCGCCAGCGGTACACCTCGTCGACGAAGGGTGGTGGCTCGAGCGACAGCTCCGCGCACCGGCGCGTCATCGCATCTTTGCGGGCAAGCTCCTCGTCACGCGCGAGCAACGCCTGCACGCCGGTCGCCTCCTGCAGCACGGCCCGATACGCCGTTCGACGCGCCTGCCGCGTCTCGCGGTCGTGGCCGCGCAAGGCGAACCAAGCGTCCTCGAGGCGTCGACAAAGCGGCTCGGGCTGCTGTGAAAAAATCCGGAGGGTGCCGCGGTCGCCGTGCAGCGCCGTGGGCATCGCCAACAGGATGTACCGCTCATCCAGCGACGCCGGCGCGTCGACGATCTCGCCGGTTCGGACATCGACGCAGTTGCCCCACCAACTGCGCATCCCGTCGGCCAAAAAAGCATCCCAGTTGACGCGGTACTTCCAGCTGATCGTTGGTTCGTTTGGCACGACCGCGATTCTACGCTGACGGCTGACAACGCGTGCACCACACCGTGGTGCGGCCGCCCACCGTCGTCGACGACAGCACCGTGCTGCACACCAGGCAGGCCTCGCCGCCGCGGTCGTACACGCGAAAGGGCGACGGCGCTTTCTTGTTCTCGTAGCGCCACGCAAGTTCGGTACGCGCCGCCGCCACGCTCTCGCGCAACGCGCGTTGAATGCCAGCATGCAGGCGCTCGATCTGTGCAGCCGTGAGCGCTGACGTCGACGTTTCGGGGTGAATCCCCGCGAGAAACAGCGCTTCGTCGGCGTAGATGTTGCCAAGGCCGGCGACCACGTCTTGCGCCAACAGCGTGGCCTTGATCGCGCGCTTGCCCTTCAACTGCTTCGCCAACACAGCAGCCGTGAACGTGTCGTCGAGGGGCTCGGGGCCGAGATCGTCGGTGTGCGGCGCGATGTCGTCGACGACGTCAAGGGTGCCGAAGCGTCGCGGGTCGGTGAACACCAACAACGCGCCGCTGTCGAGGGTGCACACGAAGCGCACGAAGCGTGCGGGCAGCTCGTGGCGCACGTGCAGGTCGCCGGTCATGCGCAGGTGCAGCAGCAGGCTCTGGCGGGTGACGCTGGTGTCGTCGTCGTCGTCGTCGTCGCGTTCGACGTCGATCACGATCCACTTCGCGCGGCGGCGAATGCCCACCACGCGAGCACCTTGCACCGCGTCGATGTCGCCGCTGCGCAGCACTTTGGCGTCGAGGATCTCGATGGTGTCGAGGCGACGACCCAGCAGCGGCGGCTCGCCGTGGCCGCCCTCGCGCAAGCGCCAACACACGGTTTCGACTTCAGGCAGTTCAGGCATGCGACATGTTGGATGCCAGCGGCATCGAAAGCGCACCATGACTGTTCCTGCGATTCGTGTTCGTGCCCTCGCTGAACGCCCTGTGCGCCCCGCTGGCGACTTCGTCCTGTACTGGATGACCGCCAACCGCCGCACGTCGTGGAACTTCGCCCTCGACCGGGCGATCGAGCACGCCACAGCACTTCACAAACCGCTGCTCGTGCTCGAGGGCCTGCGCGTCGAGCACCGGTGGGCCAGCGATCGCTTCCACGCGTTTGTCGCTCAAGGCATGGCCGACAACGCCGCCGCGTTTGCAAAGGCCGGCATCGCCTACCACCCGTGGATCGAGCCGGTGCCGGGTGCTGGCAAAGGGCTGCTGGCGGCGTTGGCGACACAGGCCTGCGTCGTCGTCGGCGATGATTGGCCCTGCTTCTTTCTGCCCCGCATGCAGGACGCTGCGGCCGAGCAGTTGGCGAAGCTCGGCGTGCGCTTCGAGATCGTCGACAGCAACGGCATGTTGCCGATGCGCGCCGCGGGCGATCAGGTGTTCTCGACGGCGCATTCGTTTCGGCGCTTTTTGCAGAAGCAGCTGCCCGCGCATCTGCTGCACCGGCCGCAGGCCACACCGCTCGCTGCACTCACGCTGCCGACGACGACGGTGCCCGCCGACATCGCCGCGAAGTGGCCGGCCGCCGCTGACCTGAGCGGGTCGGTGGCGTCGTTGTCGTCGTTGCCGATCGATCACGCCGTCGCACCGATTCGCTTGCGCGGTGGTGAGCAGGCCGCGCGCCAGCACATGCAGCACTTCGTCGACGCGAAGCTCGCGCGCTACGGCGAAGACCGCAGCCCGCCCGACAAAGATGGCCAGTCGGGGTTGTCGCCGTGGCTGCACTGGGGGCACCTGTCGGTGCACGAGATCGTCGATGCTGTGTGGCGCAAAGAAGCGTTCACGCCCGAGAAGCTGTCGAAGGTCGCCACGGGCTCGCGCGAGGGCTGGTGGGGTTTGTCGGCGGCGGCCGAGGGCTTCTTCGACGAGCTGATCACGTGGCGCGAAGTCGGCTTCAACTTCGACGCGCGCGTGAAGGACTACGACCAGTGGTCGTCGTTGCCGGCCTGGGCGCAGGCGTCGTTGCTCGATCACCTCGGCGACGAGCGCGAGCACGTCTACACGCTGCAGGAACTCGACGAGGCAAACACCCACGACCCGTTGTGGAACGCGGCGCAAAAGCAGCTGAAGCAGGACGGCATCATCCACAACTACCTGCGCATGCTGTGGGGCAAGAAGGTGCTGCAGTGGACCAAAGACCCACGAGATGCGCTTCAGTATCTGATTGAACTCAACAATAAATACGCCATCGATGGCCGGGATCCGAACTCCTACAGTGGCATTTTCTGGGTCTTTGGCCGTTACGACCGCCCCTGGGGCCCTACCCGCCCGATTTTTGGGGCAATTCGCTACATGACATCAGAAAACACGCAAAAGAAGCACGCCTGCAAGGAGTACCTGGTTCGCTACAACGGCCTTGCGGCGCGACAGCCACGCCTCGTGTAGTGCCATGGCGCACACACAGTGCGTGGCGTTTGTGTAGCGATACAAGCCAGCAATAGCGTTTGTTTTCCCGCGATTCAGTCGTCATGCTCGAGCCATGAAAATGGCTGTTCTTTTCGTCTACGCGCTCCTGGCTGTTGGAGCGTCGCGTGTGGAGGCCACTCCGCCTGGTCAGCTTGTTCTGGCGCGTGACCCGGCAGCGCTCGACGACGTCATCGCCGCTCACGGGCGTTTGCGCCGTGTGAGCGTGGTGGGCCGCACGCTTGGCGTCGTCGAGATCACGCCCGTCGACGACAAGGACGAAGCGGTGCTGCAGCGGGCCCTCGCCGCCGATCCCCGCGTTGCCGCGGTGGGCGAAAACGCTGCGATGCCGCTGACGATGAACCGACTGCCGACCGACAACCTCTTTGACAGCGGACGTTGGAACAACGCCAACGGCTTCGACACGAACCTGCCCGAGGCGTGGGACATCACGGTCGGCGGCACGACCGCCCTCGGCGACAAGCCCGTGATCGCTGTCGTCGACAATGGCTTCTGCACGCCCCCAGCAGGCGGTGTGGACGATGGCTCCGGCTCAGTGCCCGGAGGCATTCAGTGGTTTGCCAACAGCACCGAAATGAATGGCGTGCGCGGCGTCGATGACGACGGCAACGGTTTCGTCGACGACTTCCGCGGCTGGTTCGCCGGCGACAACAACAACCGCGTGTTTCAGCTCGGCTGTGGTCACGGCAACATCATGACCAACTACCTCGGCTCGACGTGCAACGACGGCGGCAACTGCGGCTACAACTGGGACACCAGCCTGTTGCCGGTGAACCTCAGTGCCTTTGGCGACGTCGCGCAGAACATCCGCGCCCTCGACTACGTCGCGGCGATGCGCACGCTCTACAACAGGTCGGGTGGCACACGGGGCGCGTTCGTCGTCGGCGCCAACTTCTCCTACGAGTCGTTCTTCAACGTCGGTGCGGCCGATACGGCCCTGTGGTGTGGAGCGCTGTCGCGCCTGCACGACCTGGGGATCATCACGGCGTCGTCGGCGTCGAACAACGGCGAGTTCGAGATGGCGGCCCCGGTGAACCGGCTGCCCATCCAGTGCGGCGGCAAGCTCAACGTGGGGGCGACGTCGCTGAACCGCGGTGGCTCGGCGCCCAACTTCACCTTCGGCGTGCTCGGCAAGGGCCTGGGCGCTGTGGACATCGCAACGCCAACGGGCCCCACGTCGTTTGCCGCGGGCATGGTGACGGGCACCGTGGGTCTGTTGCACAGCGTCGATTGTGAGCCGTTTGCGCGCGCCTACCAGGCCGACCCGGTGGGTGCTGCAGGCGTGCTCGTCGACGTGTTGCGCGATTCGTCGCAGCCGTTTTCGTACCTCACGAGTCGTGTGGCCTTCGGCGGCATGCTCAACACGCGCGGTGCGGTTGAACGCTTGCGCGACACCGCGTGCGCCCCCGATGCCGACGCCGACGGCCTGGCCGACACCGTCGAAACCACCAACGGCACGCAGCTCAACGACTCCGACAGCGACGACGACGGCGTGTGCGATGGGCCCTACGCGATCGGCGGCTGCGCGCGCGGCCCCGATGCCGCACCGCTGAATGGGTGTGTTCCAGCACGCG
Organism: Myxococcota bacterium; assembly: GCA_044349155.1. Lineage (GTDB taxonomy): Bacteria > Myxococcota > UBA727 > UBA727 > VGSZ01 > VGSZ01. The sequence goes on along the minus strand of JBIKRQ010000238.1, from coordinate 1,805 downwards.
ACAACGCTGGCTGCGATGCCCGCGACGACGACGGCGATGGCTTGAGCAACGGTGCTGAACGCGCCGCAGGCACCGACCGCGACGACGTCGACACCGACGACGACGGCCTGTGCGATGGCCCGATCGTGGCCGCAGGCTGTGTGGTGGGCACGGACTCAGCACCGCTCGATCCCTGCTTGCCGAGCCGCACCAACGAAACCTGCGACGACCTCGATGACGACGTTGATGGCCTCGACAACGGCACCGAGCGCGTTGCCGGCACGAACCCCGCGCGCGCCGACACCGACGGCGACGGCTTGTGCGATGGACCGATCACGCTCGCGGGCTGCCTCGCCGGCGACACCGCACCGCTTTCGAGCTGCCTGCCCCTTCGCGAGAATGTTGCGTGCGACGCCCTCGACGACGACAGCGATGGGTTGAGCAATGGCGTCGAGCGCACGGCCACACCGCCCTCGTTCGTCAACGACGTCGACAGCGATGACGACGGCGTGTGTGATGGGCCACTCGCGTTTGCGGTGTGCGCTCGCGGCCCCGACGTGGCGGCCCTCGATCCGTGCGCCCCCAATGCCAACAACCTGCGCTGCGACCGCGGCGACAACGACGGCGACGGCGTGAACAACGTCGACGAGCGCGCGGCCGGCACCGACCCCCTCGATGCCGACAGCGACGACGACGGCTTGAACGACGGCGACGAACGCCTGCTCGCCTCAAGCCCCCTCGATGTCGACAGCGATGACGATGCCATCTGCGACGGCCCGTTTGCTTCGGCGGTGTGTGGCGCTGGCCCCGATGCAGCACCGCGCGATCCGTGCGCGCCACGTCGAGAAAACGCCGTCTGCGATGCGCTCGACAGCGATGGCGATGGTTTGCAAAACGGTGTGGAGCGCGCCGCAGGCACCAGCGCCACCGACGCCGACTCCGACGACGACACGCTGTGCGACGGGCCCAACGCGACGGCGGTGTGCACGGCAGGGCCCGATGCCGCAGCCCTCGACAGCTGTGCGCCCCGACGTGAAAACGCCGCCTGCGACGCCCGTGACGACGACGGCGACGGCCTGACCAACGGCGCGGAGCGAACCGCCACGCCGGCATCGTTGGTCGATGACGTCGATTCTGACGACGACGGCACCTGTGATGGGCCTGCGTCGTTTGCGACCTGCGTGAGCGGCCCCGACACCGCGGCACTCGATCCGTGTGCGCCGATCGTGAATACCCTGCGCTGCGACCGCGGCGACGTCGACAACGACGGTGTGGCGAACAGCGACGAACGCGACAACGGCACGAGCCCAACCGACGCCGACAGCGACGACGACGGCCTGAACGACGGCGACGAACGCGCCCTGGGCGGAAACCCCCTCGATGCCGACAGCGACGACGACGGCCTGCCAGACGGCCGCGAGCGCGAACTGGGTACCGGCATCACCGACGCTGACAGCGACGACGACACGGTTGGTGATAGCGACGAAGTCGCACGCGGTACCAACCCCCTCGACGCCGACAGCGACGACGACGGGCTCGATGATGCGCGCGAGCAGCAACTCGGCACAAACCCGCTGAGCCGCGATACGAACAACAATGGCTTTTCCGACGCCGACGACATCGCTCGCGGTGCGGACCCGGTGCTGGTCGACAGCGACGACGATCGGATCGGCGACGAGCGTGAACGCGCCTTTGGCACCAACCCGACCAGCACCGACAGCGACGACGACGGTGTGGGCGACCGCGACGAATACGGCACCGGTGCGCTGCCGCTCGACAGCGATGGTGACGGCACCATCGACGCGCTCGATGGCGATGACGACGAC
>JBIKRQ010000641.1:0-2646 GCA_044349155.1 Myxococcota bacterium | reverse complement strand
GAAGCCTTCGACGACGACGTACTCGATGCCTTCGAGTTCGGCCTTCCACAACGACGTGGCCACGTCTTCGCGGCCCTTCTTCTCGTTGTCGCCAGCATTCATGCACAGCAGGAAGAACTTCTGCAGCTCCTCAACGCTGACGGTCTGCTTGAAGATCAGCAGACGCACACCCGCCTGCCACAACGGGTAGACGATGTTGTTGTCGCGGCTGTCGTCTTCAAACACGACGTGCGCGCCGATTTTGTAGGCCATCGCGTCGAGCTTGATGCTCAGCATGGGGTGCTTGTTGAGCAGCTCAAGCATCGCGGTGGTGAACGGCTCGAGGTACTCGCCGTAGCGGTCGACGTTGTGCCGGTAGAGCGCCACCTGCTTCAAACCACGCCGGAGCTTGTCGAACGCACCGCGGGCATCCTGGGCCTGAGCCGCACGGGGGTCGTCGCCAACAGCTTCTTTGCCTCGGGGCTCGGCCATCACACCGCCATGGTCGTTGCCAAAAACGACCTGTTGTCGCCACCCGCTGCGCGCTGCGCGAGACGTCGGCCGGGTGGCGTTGGCCGACGACAACGAAGCACGCTAGCAGAGTTGCATGGGTGCAACGCAGCGTCGGGTCGTGGTGTTCGGTGAGGTCTTGTGTGACTTGTTTGCGCCACGCGCGGGGCAGCCACTGCAGCAGGCCGCAGCACTCATCCCACACCTCGGTGGCGCGCCCGCAAACGTCGCTGTGCAGTTGGCGCGCTTGCAGGTGCCGGTGGCGCTGCTGACCGCGGTGGGCTCTGACCCGCTTGGTCTGCGGCTCCTCGACGAGCTCGGCGTCGAGGGCGTGGACACGCCGTCGAAGTGGACAGCGACGGCGAACGCCGCTTCTTCGGCTTTCGCGAAAACAGCGCCGACCTTGCGACCACCGTTGACGACGTGACGCGCCCCGTCGTGCGCCGGCTCGTCGCCGGTGCGGCAATCATGCACAGCGGCACCGTGAGCCTGGCCAGCGACACGGCCCGCGCGGCAACACAGGCGCTCCAGGCGGCAGCGAGATCGGCAGGAGCCGTGATCAGCGTCGACGTGAACCTGCGCCCCGGCATGTATTCGTCGAGTGCATTGCTGCTGCAACGCGCCACGGAAGCGGTTGGCGCCGCGGACATCGTGAAGGCCACCGTCGACGAAGCGATGTTCCTGTTTGGGTCGAAAAGACGCCCCTCGGCACGTCGACAGGCTGAAGCGTTGTTGGCGTGTGGCCCGTCGCTGGTGCTGCTGACCGACGGCGAAAAGCCGATGTACGCGGCCACGGCGAACGCGTTCGTCGAACTCGAAGCGCTGCCGACCACAATGGTCGACGCGACCGGTGCGGGTGATGCCTTCATGGGCGCCGCCCTCGCCGAACTGTTCGCCCTTGGCGTCGACAGCGAATCGCTCGCGACGTTGACGCCCACGACGCTGCTGCGCGTGTTGAAGGCCGCTCGGCGCGCGGGGGCTGCCGCCGTGACCGGGCTTGGTGCCACCACGAAGATGGTTCGGCGACGTCAACCGCGGCGGGCAGCGACGTAGCGGCTGAGCGCCTCGACGAGGTCGTGGCCGCCTTTGTGCGCACGGGCGAAGCGGTAGTCGCTGCGTCCACCTTCGAAGCCGGCGACATCTTCGAGGTCGAGGGCCCCGTCGAACGTTGCCGCCGTCAACCACGCCCCCTGCTGCGGATCGGGCTCGTACAGCGCACCGATGGCCGCACGCTCCTCGGCGAGCAGCAGCAGGTTACGGCGCATGCGGTTGTCCATCTTCTCGTCGAGCCGGATGACAAACACGTCGGGCGCTTCCAGCTTGCCGCGCTCGTCGCACAGACGGCGTGCGAGGTCGTTGGCGTGGTGGGCGCGCGCCGCAAAATCTGCGACCTCGATGTCGAGGATCGGATCCAGCTTCGACGACGACGCGAGCCCGTAGCAAAGGCGCGTGTTGAACTCGACGGCTGCGGCACGCTCGAGGGTGACGCTGGCTTCGTCCATGGCGTCGGCAATGCGCGCACCAAACGACGACAGCACGTGACCACGACCAGGGCTGTCGACGGCGCGGGCGTCTTCGTCGGCCTCGGGCCACGGTGATGTGCCTTTGCGCAGCACCTTGACCGCCGACACCAGGCCATCGAAGTCGTGGTGCGCGACGACGACGTCGACGTGCCCGGCGCGGTCCATCACCTCGGGCGTGACGAGTTCGGGGCACGCGTGGGCGATGCGGTTTTGCACGAGCAGAAAGCGCGGGTTGCTGCCGTAGACGGCCCAGGCTTCTTTGTGCTCGTGGTGGTCGATGTACATGGCGAGTCGGTCGCCGAGCGCATCGATGAAGGGCTTGGTCTTCGTTTTCCACTGCGCCGCGGCAGCAAAAGCGACATCGACGACGACGGCGCGACCATTGGCAGGCGCTTTTGGCAGGTGGCGAGGATGGCCGACCCAGAGAAGACGAGGAGTCATCGTCGTCGAGGTACAGAGCATCGGTGACCGACGCAACGGCGGGAGTTCAGGCGAGTGCTGGCTGGGCCGATTGCAACGCACCAGCGCCAACGAGGGCACACACGCCGACGGGGACGAAGCCCGCGGCGGACTCTTCGTCGACGAAGCACGCCAACACCCAGCGGCGCGGCTCCGACAACGGCGACGCGGGGGC
>JBIKRQ010000640.1:0-2648 GCA_044349155.1 Myxococcota bacterium | reverse complement strand
CAACGATCGCGATGATCGGCACGCCGCGCTCATCACGACGACGACGACGCAACTGACGGTCGGCCGAGAACTGATCGATCTCGCGCTCGAGCCGCGTGATCTTCTCCTTCGCCCGTCGACGATCGATCTCGAGCTTGGTTTCGCCGGGGCCCTGACCGCCAATGCCACCCGTGAGGCGCGACAGCCCCGTCTGCTTCTTCGCCAAGCGCGGCACCGAGTAGCGCAGTTGCGCCAGCTCGACCTGCATCCGGCCTTCACGGCTCGTCGCGCGACGGGCGAAGATGTCGAGGATCAGCATCGTGCGATCGACGATTTTCAAGTCGGTGAGATCGGTGATCGCGTTGAGCTGGCTCGGCGACAACTCGCGATCGAACACCAACATTTCTGCGCCCCGATGCAGCGCCATCAAGCACAGCTCCTCGAGCTTGCCCGAGCCAACCACCGTGCGACCGTCCACGGCGTCGCGCAGCTGCAGCACCTCGTCGACAACGCGCACCCCTGCGGTGTTCGCGAGTTCGCGCAATTCGGCAAGCGAAGCGACGGCTTCGGCGCGCGTCATGCCCTCGTTTTGCGCGTACACGCCGACGAGAACCGCGACCTCGCGCTCACCAGGAACCACCGCCGCATCGCGCGCGTGCTCGGCGTTTCTGGCCAGTTCCGACTCGAGTGCATCGATGGTGACGTCGAAGTCGAGGTCGATGTCGTGAACGCTGCGGTATCGATCGATGCGTGTGCGCTCAGCGCCTTCAGCAGCCGCGTCGGGGAGGATCATCGCCACGGCCACACGGCCCGGCAGACCTTCGTCGTCGCCGCCGACCTTCGCTTCGACCTGGACGATGGCGTCGAGCTTGAGGCGCTCGAGATCGGTGATGAAGTCGTGGTCGACGCCCCACTCGCGCGGCTCCTTGGGCTGCACGCGCGCGACGATGAGACGAAGGCCGCGCAAACGGCCCGGCCCGGCACGCAGGCGACCGATGTCGGGCAGATACAACCGGGTTGCTTCGCCGAGGACGACGTCGGTGACGCCACCTTTGCGGTCAAGCAGCACGCCCACCATGCGGCCCACGTCGGCGGCGCACTCGGTCAATGCGCGCGCCAGCGTCGGCTCGCACAGGGCGCGCTTGCTGCCACTGCGCTGGTAGAGGCGCTCCAGGCGTCGAAGTTGGCTGGCTTTGAGGCCCTGAACCTTGCCGTGCACGTCTTTCAAGTCTGTCCTCGTCGTCGACTGGCGATGTAGCAGGGTGCGGGAAAAATGCAGGCGGGGACTCAACGGTCGGCACGTCAGACGTTTGCGCGGCTACACTTCGTCACATGTTTCTTCGCCGAATTTCGCTGCTGGCCCTGGTGACGCTCATGGCGAGCGCCTGCACCGTGCTGTTTCGTGACGACAAACTCTGCGACACCGACGACGAATGCGACGGTGGCCGCTGCCTGAGCGGCTTTTGCAGCGGTGGCGAAGGCGAAGGGGAGGGCGAAGGGGAGGGCGAGAACCCGGCCGAGGGGGAAGGCGAGGGTGAGGAAGGCGAGGGCGAGGGTGAAGTCGGCGAAGGCGAGGGTGAAGGGGAGGGCGAAGGGGAAGTCCTCCCGCCGCAGGTGGTGTGCGGCGTGGCCGTTTCGGCCGCCTGGGCCGACCGCGCGTTCCCCAAACGCCTCCCGGTCGGTGTGTGCGATGCGGGAGCGCCAGCGGCGACGGTGGTCAACGGTGCGTTGATGGTGAAGCTCAGCGGGGCCGACATCGACTTCGACGATCTGCGCAACGACGGCGTCGACGTCGCGTTCTTCGATCAGCGTCTGCCAACGCCCATCCCCCTCGACTACGAGCGGCAGCTGTTCACGAACACTGCAGGCACCGCCGACGAGGCCATCTTCTGGGTTCGTTTGCCGTCCGTCAGCCCGCGCTCGGGCGACTCGATCTGGATGTACTTCGGCTCGGCCAACCCCACCGACAACAGCGACGGCAACGCAACCTTCGCCGCCTACAATGCGGGCTGGCACTTCGACGACGTCGCCAGCAACATCCGCTTGCCCGAAATCCGCAGCGGGATTGCGTCGCGGGTGCTGGGACTCGGCGACAACGCATCGACGGCCGTTGGTGTGGCGGGCCGCGCACTCGACCTCAACGGCAGCGCCTTCGTCGTGCTCGACGACACCAACGACCCGGAGTTGATCGGCAACCAGGACCCGTTCGGCCTCACCACCACGCAGGGGTCGTTCTCGTTTGTTGTTGGGCCGCGCGAGAATGATCCGGATGGCTTGTCGATCGGCCAGGCGGTGTTCCTCGCCGACGGTGAGGCGCCGCGGACCGAGGGCTTCGATCAACGCTCGGTCCACCTCATGATCGCCAGCAGCCTCGACAACGGCAACGGTGTTGCCAACAGCATCGGCTTTTCATTGCCCACGAACCCCGCGCGTCCGGCGGAGCCCTCGTTTGTGGCGACGGGGTTCAACGTCGTGGATCGCAATGCGTTCAACCACGTCACCGCCTCGTGGACGCCGTCGCAGGTGAACCTGTTTGTGAACGGCGAGCTGGTGTCGACGGTGAACATCACTTCGGTGCCGTTCACGCTGCGCTTTATCGACATTGGGACATCGCAGGAACTCGCGCGGGTGTTGCGTGGTCGCGTCGACGAACTGCGCATGTCGAACAC
>JBIKRQ010000237.1:0-9931 GCA_044349155.1 Myxococcota bacterium | reverse complement strand
TGCTTCGAATCTTCACCACGCATGACAGGTAGATCCGGAACACCCGATATTTGGCGCAGCTCTCGACGACGAACACCTCATTTCTCGTCGAGAACCGACTGCCGACTTTTTCAGCAACCTGCTAGCCGGGGACATCCATGCACGCCCGCACCACCGCAGCGTTCTCGCTGTTGGAAACGATGGTTGTTGTCGCGATTCTCTCTGTCGTCGCGGCGATTGCACTTCCCGACCTGCTGCCGGTCGTGAAGACGCATCGACTCGCGGGCGCTCTGCACGGCACCGCAGGCTTTGTGGCGCGCGCTCGACAAGAAGCGATGTCGCGTCGACGCTGCGTGCGCGTTCGTTTGGCCGACAGCCACACCCTCGTGATGGAGCTGCTCAACAGCTACGACTGCGACGCGCCCGACAACACCGTGCGCATCGACCCCGCAGCGTCGCTGTATGTCGAGCTCGCAACGTTGCGCCACGAGGGCCTTGGCGTGGCCTTCTCGCGCGTGCCCACAGCACAGCCCGCGAACGAGCCCGCCCAATTGCGATTCCGCCCAAGCGGCCGCCTGTGGGCCATCGACGGCACCGGGCTGACGGCACCCGCTGCAGACAGCGGTGTCCTCGTCGTCACCACCTCCGGTCAGCCGGCCCGCGGGGTCATCGTCGAGTCGCAAGGTTTGATCTGCACCGTCAACACCATCACTGCTGGAGTCACGCGATGCTGAGTCTTCATCGTCGACGTCAACGCCGTGGATACCTGTTGCTCGAAGCCATGGTGTCGGGGGCCATCGCAGCCGCGGGCCTCGGTGGCGCGCTGGTCGCCATCGGCACGGCACGCGCGCAGGTCAGTCACAACGCGCGGCAGGCCACAGCAACAGCACTCGTCAGCAGCGTCGTTGAGGAGTTTCGCGCGCGCGACATCGACACCATCGCCGCCGGCACCAGACGCACCGCGCGCATGCCTGGTCTCGTTGGTGGGTATCGACTCACTACAACGGTGACCGAAGGCAGCGAAACCGTCGAAAGCAAGTCGTTGGCTTTTCTCGACGTCGTGGCCGAGATCGAATGCCTCGATGCCAACTGCCGCGCGGCCAGCACCACAAGGCTTTACCGATGACACGTGGCTTCTCGCTGATGGAGCTCGTCGTCGCGCTCACCATCAACGCGATCGTCCTGACGGCGGCGGTATCGTTGTTCGAGGGCATCAGCAGCCAAAGCAGTGCGGCGCGCCAGCGGGCCGAACTCGAACGCGACGCCACCTTTGTGCAGGAGCTGCTGGAACGCGAGCTGCGCCTTGCCGGGCTTGGTGTGCCGCGCGGCGAGAACGTCGACACCGACGCCGTGCTCGACGCAGTGCTCGTCGCAACACCCACCTCGATCGGCGTGCTCGCCGATATTGCGCGGCCCGACGCGCAGTACCCCACGTTTGGTCTGTTGAGTTCGCAGCTCTCGACAGAAGGGCTGCACCCGATCGACACGCACCTGTGGTGGTTCACGGAGAACAATGGGCCCTGCCAGCCCGACGGAACCAACGGCAACCTGCCATCGTGTTCGGCGTCGTCGACGAGCACGTTTTTCCCTGGCCTGCGCGGGTGCGATGCCACTGGCCACGCCAGCGATCGCGTCTGCCCCTGGGGCCTTCGGCGCGTGTTGGCGGGCGAGTCGTTGCAGGTCATCTACGGCAACGGCGCGTGGACAACGACGGCGATGCTAACACCCATCTCGCTGCACGGTGGTGGTGCGCACCCGCACGATCTCATGTTCGTCGAAGTCGCCACACCACTTGGGAACTGGGATGTCGACGGCACCGATGGTCTCGCCGGCACGGGCACGATGCCGCGCGCGAACGTCGGCAGCGGCTTCGTCGTCACCCTCGATCGCATCTTCTACGAGCTGCAGGGCACCTCCATCACCCGTCGTCAGTGCTGGGGCACGCCAGCACCTGAGCGCGCGGAGTGGCCTGCTGCTGGTGCGACCGCTGTGCCCGCAAATCCTGCGTACGCCAGCAGTGCTGCCACCTCGGTGTGCACGCCTCGCGAAGTGATCGCGCGCCATGTCACCGCCTTGCGCTTCACCTACATCGACGACGCTGGCGCGGTCTTTGACGGCGTCGATCGCAGTCGCATCGCGCGCATCAGCTACCTGCTGCAGTTGTCTACTGGCGCCAGCCTCAACCCCGTCCGCCACGAGGTCGAGGGGTCGATCCTGCTGCGCAACCACCGGAGCCCCACATGAACGCGCGCCCGATGTTTCACCGCGGCTTCTCGATGTTGATCGTGCTGGTGTTGCTGGCAGCCGCGTTCGCTGCGGTGGCCGCAGTGTCGAGCCTCGCCGTCGAGCAGAAGTACGCCACCGCCAGCGTCGGCCGCGAGCCGATGGCGCGGGCGATCGCCGAAACGTGCGCCGATCGCGCCGCGTCGTTGGCTGAACTTGCATCGCCCGATGGCGACTTCGACGACGTGCTCGACCCGCTTGGTCCGCGGCAGTTCGTGCCGCGCACCGGCGCCACCGTGCAGGTCCCCGCAACATCGACCGACACCTTCCACACCTGGGCGCTGCTCACGAAAGACGATGGCTACAGCGGCTGGTGCGACGACGCAGGCTGCGGCGCCTGCTTGTTTCGCTACGACGACAACAGCGACGACGGTGCCCTCCGCAGCACCGGCATCACCTCCGTCGATGCCAACGGCGTCACCGAAGGCAAAGTCGACACCGACGTGTTCACCCGCGATCGCGATCGCGCGATCATGATCACGGCGATTGGCATCTACCCGGTGAAAGACATCAGCGACGTCAACGACGCAGCACGTACGCGCGTCACGATCCGTCGCTTCGTCGCCAACGAGCCAGCGCAGGCCTCGCCCGCGGTGTGGGTGGGCGAGCGTTTCTCGACGGACAACGGTAAGATCTGCGGCTCAGGCGGCGTGACGGCCGACTCGATGTCGCTGAACAACACGCCGTGCATCTGTGGTGCGATCAACGGGGCGCGCCCGCGCACACCGTCGTCGTGCTCAGCCTCTGACTGCAGCCCCGTTTCGTGTGACGCGCAGGTGGTAGGCAGTACCGAGGCGACTCAGGCAGATCCCGTCGTCACGCCGCCCGAAACAACCACGCCACCGAAGTGGCTCGACGGACACTGGTTCGCGGACCCCAGCCAGAACAACGTCGGCAACCTCGGCACCAACACGGCGTGGAATGTCTATGTGCGCGTCGCGGCTGCACCACACAAGAACGCTGCGATCGGCGGCACCTACGCCGTACCAGGCAACAGCTACCTCGCCCAGGCCGTCAGCAACGTCGACGCCTTCGTCTACGACTTCACCGAGACCGCACCGCGGACGTTGCCCGTGCAGTGTGCGGTCAACACCGACTTGACCCACGCGACCCAGGCCACGTGCGACGATGACGACCGCTGGAATCTCGACGAGCTCGACTGCAGCGACCACACCGGTGCCCTCGTCGACCGCCCCTGCATCTGGACCGGTTCGGGGGCCTCAACGCAGGTGGTGTGTGCTGAAGGAGAGAGCCCGTGCTGGAAGCCGGTGCAGTCGTTCGCGACAACAGCCCCGAGCGACGGCGCCACGGAAGGCTTCAAGCCCATCAAGAACGCGCCCATCCCCAATGTGCGCAACACGAGCTTGCGCTGGACCTCGCTGGGAGGCTGCAGCGAGAGCGGTCGCTGCATGGGCGAAGCCCTCTTCACCGTCGACAGCGACGGGGTGCTCACAACGCATGGTGATTTGAGCCCACGGCAGATGCCTCAGCCACTCATCCTCATCCACGAGACCACGAGCACCGGTGGCGTCTCGCTGCGGAACAACTTCGGCCTTACGGGCAGCGGCAGCGCGCGCGCCGACCTCATCCGCCTGTCGGTCATCACAACCGGCTCGTTTCAGAACCCGCAGCAGGCAGTGTTCGCCGGTGCGCTCTGCAACAGCGGACCCGCGACGCCAGCGTTGCTGAAGAACGGCGCGAGTTGCACGGGGACTTCGCCGTTCTCCGCCGACAACGGCAAATGCTTCGCGGTGCGTGCACTCGGTGCCTGCACGTTGACCAACAACCTCGGCGTCCTGGGCCACCTTCGCTGCGACACCATCAAGGTCGACAACACCGGCTGCATGGTGGGTGGCATGTCGGCGACAGCGGGCAGCACTGGCAACGTGTCTTCAAGTCCGTGCCCGAACGGTGTGGGCATCGCGGTGCTGAGCAATCCGAATGTCATCGGCGACCTCACCGCCACCGGCAGCGTGTGCTTGCGCAACAGCCTCGATCTCAAGGGCAACATCTCGACGAAGGGCGACGTCTACCTGCAGGGCGTGCGGATGGATGGCCAGATCATCGCGGAGGGCAACGTCGACCTCAAAAACGATGTGCGCATCAACGTGAGTGAGCCGCTCATGTTCGAAACCAACCAGCTTGAAACCGTGGCCTGGATGGAGAGTGCATGGTGACACAGTTGCGTAACGCGCTTGTCGCGTTGGCGTTGTTTGCGGCGCCATCGTTTGCGGCCCCGAGCGACTGCGTTGGTCCGTCAGCGCAACGCGCAATCGTGTCGCTGCAGCAGCGCTTTGGCGCTGTCGACGAGGGTGCAGGCCTCGACCGCTCCGCCGTCAGCGTGCACCGCCGCTTTCGTTCGCCACCACAGCGCGCCACCTCGGCGGGAGCGGCGCGCTGGCTGCTCGCCCACCACGGTGCGAGCCTGAGCGTCGACGTGCAGCGTCCCGCCGACGCCGAGGAGCGGGGCGCCATCTCGATCGTCACGTGCGCGTACGCCATCGACGGCCGCCTCGACGCGACCCCGGCTGCGCAGGTCGTGCGCGGCTTTCGGCAACGGCAACAGGTCACCCTCGCTGGCAGCGACGATCGTGGCGGCATCTCTGTCGCGGGGCTTGGGGGGTTCTCCGCCACCAGCGAATGGCGCGGGCCACGCCTGGTCACGCTGGTCTTCGTCGCCGCCCCTGATGCAACGCGCTACGTGCTCGAGGTGCAAGCGACGTCGCCGTAGCCCGTGCTGCGTCGCGATGTCGCACACTGCCATCCCCTCGCCGCAACGCGTCGTCTCGGACGCTCGACGTAGCACCGGCTGGGGGGTACAGCGGTGTCGGCTTTTGCATCCGAGGAGTCGAAAGATGGCCGGCACGACGAAGCACGCGCAGTTGAAAGCCTGGATCGAAGAGATCAAGGCAATTTGCCAACCCGACGACGTCTACATCTGCGACGGCAGCCAGGCGGAGTACGACCGCCTCTGCGCCGACATGGTGAAGAGCGGCACCTTGATTCCGCTGGCGAAGCGCGAGAACTCGTTTCTCGCCCGCAGCGACCCACGCGACGTCGCGCGCGTCGAGGACCGCACCTTCATCTGCTCGCTGAGCAAGAACGACGCAGGTCCCACCAACAACTGGATGAAGCCCACCGACATGAAGAAGCGCCTCAACGGCCTCTTCACGGGCTGCATGAAGGGCCGCACGATGTACGTCGTGCCCTTCAGCATGGGTCCGCTTGGCAGCCACATCGCGCAGCTGGGCGTGCAGATCACCGACTCCGCCTACGCCGTCGTGAACATGCGCATCATGACCCGCATGGGCCAGGGCGCCCTCGACGTCCTCGGCGACGACGGCGCGTTCGTTCCGTGTGTGCACTCCGTCGGCAAGCCGCTCGCGGCGGGCGAAAAAGACGTCGCCTGGCCGTGTAACCCCGACGAGATCGTCATCGCCCACTTCCCCGAGACACGCGAGATCTGGTCGTTCGGCTCGGGCTACGGCGGCAACGCGCTGCTCGGCAAGAAGTGCCTGGCGCTGCGCATCGCCAGCGTCATGGCCCGCGACGAGGGCTGGCTCGCCGAGCACATGCTCATCCTCGGCGTGCAGGATCCGTCGGGCAAGCGCACCTACGTGGGCGCTGCGTTCCCGTCGGCGTGCGGCAAAACCAACTTCGCGATGATGGTTCCGCCCAAGGGCTTCGAAGACCACCAGCTCTTCACCGTCGGTGACGACATCGCGTGGATCAAGCCCGGCAAAGACGGCAAGCTCTACGCCATCAACCCCGAGGCCGGCTTCTTCGGCGTCGCCCCGGGCACCGGTGCGAAAACAAACCCGAACGCCATCGCCACGCTCACGAAGAACTGCATCTTCACGAACGTGGGTCTCACCGACGACGGCGACATCTGGTGGGAGGGCCTCACCGACGAGAAGCCCGCGCACCTCATCGACTGGAAGGGCAACGACTGGACGCCCGCTTCGCCAACGCCGGCGGCCCACCCCAACGCGCGCTTCACGGCTCCTGCGTCGCAGTGCCCGTCGATCGACCCTCGCTGGGAAGATCCCCAGGGCGTGCCGTTGTCGGCGTTCATCTTCGGCGGTCGTATGTCGAAAGACATGCCGCTCGTGTTCCAGTCGTTTAACTGGAGCCACGGCGTCTACCTCGCGGCCACCATGGGCTCCGAGGCCACGGCCGCAGCGGTTGGTCAGGCCGCCATGCGTCGTGACCCGATGGCGATGCTGCCCTTCTGCGGCTACAACATGGCCGACTACTGGACGCACTGGCTGAACATCGGTCGTCGCGTGCCCAACCCGCCGCGCATCTTCCGCGTGAACTGGTTCCGCAAAGACGAAGACGGCAAGTTCATGTGGCCTGGCTTCGGCGAGAACATGCGCGTGCTGCGCTGGATCCTCGACCGCGTGCAAGGCAAGGGCTACGCCGTCGAGAGCCCGCTGGGGTGGATGCCGCGCCACGAAGACATCAACTGGAACGGCCTCGAGTACGACAAGCACACGTTCCTCGAGATCATGTCGATCGGCAAAGACGCCGGCACCGCCGAGGCCCACGCCCACGAGGTGTTGTTCGACCGCTTCTTCGACCGCCTGCCGAAGGAGTTCATCTACGAGCGCCAGCTGCTGCGTGGCCGCCTGTGGCGCAGCCCAGACCAGTGGGAGCTCGCGGCCGAGGGCGACTGAGGCTCGGTCTTCGATCGGCGCTCTGAGCGCATTCTGGGCGGCCTACGGGCCGCCCATTTGTTTCGCTGTGGTGGACAACCGCGTATGAGCTTGCGTCGCTCACAGCGACCACACGAAACGGACACCCCAATGAATGCGCCCACGCAGCCGGTGACCACCGGGGCAACCAGCCTCCCCGAGCGTTCCCCAGGCTTTCGCGTCTACCTCTGCGGCATCGCCACCACCGCAGTCGTTGTGCTCCTCGTGCAGGCGCTCAACGGCGTCGATTTCAACGTGATGGGGCTGTACGCCAACGGCGTCATCCCCGTGGGCGCCCTCGGCGTCGGCATGGCCAGCGGCACGGGCTACGCGCTTGGCTCGCGGTTTTTGAACGTCAAGCTGAGCAAGGCGTTCGTCGCGGGCATGGTGGCCACCGGTGTCGCCGATTGGTTTGGCCTGCAGTACTTCGAGTACGCCAGCATCCTCGAAGAAGCCCGCGTGTCGCCAGCAGCGTTCGGCTTTTTCGACTACCTCACGCAGTCGGCGACGAGCATCTCGTTCTCGCGTGCAGGCTCGTCGTCACCAGGCGCTGAACTTGGGAACGCAGGGTATTTCTTCAAAGCACTCGAGCTCACGGGCTTCGCGCTGGGAACCATGATCCCGTCGGGCACGCTGTCGGCCATGCCCTACTGCCATCACTGCCGCGTCTATCTCAAGCTCGAGAGCAAGCACACGATCGCCTCCGAAGCGACGCGCTCAGAAATCATGAAGCTCGATCGGATGAGCCTGAAAAATGAGCAGCGCGCCGTCGCGTTCGCCGCCGCACAAGACGACGTCCGCGCGCGAGCCGCAGCGCTGCTCGCACAGGTGGAACTGACCCCGCTGCCGGTGGTCCGTCGCGCGTTGCGCACGCTCACCGACGACGGGGCCCGCAAAGACAGCGCGGCGACGGCCACGGTGGTGCTCAAAAAATGCCCGCACTGCGACAACCACCATCTCACCGCGTCGCTGTCGTCGTTTGCTCCCAACGGCAAGGCCGCCGCCGCGGCGCTGTGGACGGCCGACAAGACCGACGGCTTCGCCGAGTCTGCCGAGATGTCGTCGAGCACCTGACGCGCAGCGAACCGGTTGCAGTGCATGTAAAAGAAACGGCCCCGAAGTTCGGGGCCGTTTTCGTTTGCGATCGGTCGCTCAGTTGCGGGGCGACTCTTCGAATTCGGCGTCGACCACGTCGTCGCCACCCTTCTTGCCGTCGGCCTTGGGCGCGTCGCCCTCGGGGGCCGCACCAGCTGCTGCGGGGTTCGGCTGCTCAGCGCCCTGCTTGTAGAGTTCCTCGGCCATCTTGTGGCTGGCCTTGGTGAGCTCTTCGTGCGCGGTCTTGAGCACCGCGGCATCCTGGCTGTCGAGCTTCGTCTTCGCGTCGGCGACCGCAGCCTCAACAGGACCCTTGGCGTCGGCCGAAAGCTTGTCGCCGCTGTCCTTCAACATCTTTTCGATGTTGTAGATCATGTTGTCGAGCTTGTTGCGCTCTTCAACGAGTTCGCGGCGCTTCTTGTCGTCGGCGGAGTTCGCCTCGGCGTCCTTCACCATCTGCTGAATCTGCGACTCAGACAGACCCGACGACGCGGTGATGGTGATGTGCTGTTCCTTGCCCGTCGCACGGTCTTTTGCTGTGACGTTGACGATGCCGTTGGCGTCGATGTCGAAGGTGACTTCGATCTGCGGGATACCGCGGGGCGCCGGCGGGATGCCGTCGAGGTGGAAGCGGCCGAGGGTGCGGTTGTCCTTCGCCATCTCGCGCTCGCCCTGCAGACAGTGCACCTCAACAGAGGTCTGGCTGTCAGAAGCCGTCGAGAACGTCTCGGACTTCTTCGTTGGGATCGTGGTGTTGCGCGGGATGAGCACGGTGTTGACACCACCGAGCGTCTCGATGCCGAGGCTGAGCGGGGTGACGTCGAGCAGCAGCAGGTCCTTCACGTCGCCAGCGAGCACGCCGCCCTGCACGGCCGCACCGAGGGCCACGACTTCGTCGGGGTTCACGGAGCGGTTCGGCTCTTTGCCGAAGAACTTCTTCACGGCCTCTTGCACCATCGGCGAGCGCGTCGAGCCACCGACGAGCACGATCTGGTCGATGTCGCTGGCCTTGAGCTTCGCGTCGGCGAGGCACTTGCGCACCGGCTCGAGGCTGCGCTCAACAAACGGCCCGATCAGCTGCTCGAGCTTGGCGCGGGTGAGCGTGAGGTTCATGTGCTTGGGGCCCGAAGCGTCGGCCGTGAGGAACGGCAGGTTCACTTCGGTCTGCATCACGCCCGAGAGTTCGATCTTGGCCTTCTCGGCGGCTTCCTTGAGGCGCTGCACGACCATCTTGTCGTTGCTGACGTCGAGACCGGTTTCCTTGCGGAACTCGGCCATCAGGTATTCCATGACGACGTTGTCGAGGTCGTCGCCGCCGAGGTGCGTGTCGCCGTTGGTCGCGATCACTTCAACAACGTTCTCGCCGACCTCGAGGATCGAGATATCGAACGTGCCGCCGCCGAAGTCGTAGACCGCGATCTTCTCTTCCTTCTGCTTGTCCATGCCGTAGGCAAGCGCAGCAGCGGTGGGCTCGTTGATGATGCGCTTGACCTCGAGACCAGCGATGCGGCCGGCGTCGCGGGTGGCCTGGCGCTGGGCATCGTTGAAGTACGCGGGCACGGTGATCACGGCTTCGCTGACCGACTCACCGAGGTACTGCTCGGCGGCGCGCTTGAGCTTCATGAGCACCTTCGCGCCGACCTCGGGCGGGGTGACTTCCTTGTCTTGCACCTTGAAGGCGGTGTCGCCGTTGGCCTGGCGCACGACCTCGTAGGGCACGCGCTTCATTTCGCTGCCAGCCTCGTCGAAGCGGCGGCCGATAAAGCGCTTGGCCGAGTACACGGTGTTCTTCGCGTTCGTCACGGCCTGGCGGCGAGCGACGGTGCCGACGAGGACTTCGCCATCTTTGGCCCACGCGACGACGGATGGGGTGGTGC
>JBIKRQ010000639.1:0-2651 GCA_044349155.1 Myxococcota bacterium | reverse complement strand
AAGCTGTTGCAGTTGGTGAACACCAGCTTCTTCGCTGCCCCCCAACGCATCGTCAGCCTCGACGCTGCGGTGGCGCGCCTGGGGCTGCGGTTGGTGCGCGCGGTGGTGCTCACCGAAGGCGTCTTCGCCGACGAAGACGGCAACGGTGTCTACACAATCGCCGACCAACGTCGCGGTCGCTCCGAAGCCGCAACAGCGATGGCGGCAGCGCAAGCCATGGCGGGCCCAGGACTCATGCGCGACACAGCAGTCACCGCATCGCTGCTCGCGAACATCGGCACGCCGTTGTTGGCCACGGTGGCCCCCGAGTTGGCGACGTGGATTCGCGATGCCGTCGCCAAAGGTGCAGACCCGATCATGAGCGAACTCAACGTGCTCGGCACCACGCACGCGGCGTTTGCGTCGCACATCCTCACACTGTGGAACCTGCCCGTCGAGGTCATCGACGCCGTCGCCAAGCACCACGACCCGCAGACCGAGTGGGGCGCGCCAATGGTCACATCGATGGCGTGGGCCATCGCCGAGCGACGCACCATCGACTTCGAGGCCGCCCGCAAGGCTGGTGCACCCGCGAGCGTGATTGGCACGTTGCAGGAGTTGCAGCGCATCGCCTCCGCCGCCTGACGACGTCAACCGCTACAGGGTCCAATCGGTATCGGTGGGCCCGACCAGACGCAGCTGCCGGTTCTTCAACGACAGCGGCTGCTCCTGCTTGTGCCGCCACGACGCCGTCGCTGGGTCCATCACGTAGTCGGTGGCCCAGTCAGCGTGGTGCTTGGCAACCGCTTCGACAGCGTTCAGCAGCACATCCATCTCGTCGTCGGTGGTCGCTGGCGAAAACGAGATGCGCGTCCAGCCTGGGCGCCCGCTCAAGTCGCCCTGATCGATCGAGCACTTCAGCTCGAAACTGCGCGCCGCTCCCACGCCGAGCAGTTCGTGTCCGTAGGTACCAGCGCACATGCAGCCGCCGCGGGTTTGAATGCCCCAGCGGTCCGACAACAGCTTGGCCACCAGGTTGTAGTGCAGCCGTCCCTCGTCGACGATGAAGCTCAAAATCCCGATCCGCGGCGCCTCCGCCTGCCCAAGTACCATCACCTGCGGCAGGGCCGCGAAGCGCTCCAGGGCCCGCTGCATGAAGCGGTTCTCGACGCGCTCGATGCGCTCGGTGGTCAGCAGCTCTTTGAGCTCCAGCGCCAACCCCGCACGAATCACGCCGACAATGTTGGGCGTGCCCCCCTCTTCGCGGCTGCTGAGCGCATCGGTGTACTGCCAGTCCCACGGCGACGTGTACACGACGGTGCCGCCACCGGGCTCAACAGGAACGCGGCTGCGAAACAGGCGCTTGTTGGCCACGAGCAACCCCGGCGCCTGCGGCCCACCAATGAACTTGTGCATCGCGAGGAACACGGCGTCTTTGCGCGCGAGCGGGTCAGCCGGATGCATGTCGATGTCGACGTACGGCCCCGCCGCCGCGTAGTCGAAGCAGGCAAAGCCATGTGCAAGGTGCATCGCCCGCGCGAGTCCGTCGACGTCGTTGCGAATGCCGGTCACGTTCGACGCCGCCGAGAAGCTGCCAATCTTCAGCGGCCGCTGCGCATAGCGCGGGTCAGCGAGCAGGCGCGATAGCTCCGCCACCGACACCCGACCGTCGTCGTCAAACCCCACCATCACGACGTCAGCGATGCTCTCGCGCCAGGGCAGGTCGTTGGAGTGGTGCTCCATCTTGGAGATGAACACCACAGGCCGTTCGCTGTCTTTGATCTGCGCGCGCACCTGCACCATGCGCTCGATCGGCTCGGGCACCAGCAGGCCGATGGCGCGCACGAGTTTGTTGATGGCCCCGGTCGCCCCCGAGCCACAAAACACGGTGACGTCGTCGTCGCCGGCATGCACATGCTTCTTGGCCTTCTCATGCGCCTGCTCATAGAGCTCGGTCATGTAGCCGCCGGTGGCGCTTTGGTCGGTGTGCGTGTTGGCCATCCAGGGCAGCACGCGCTCGCGCACGAGGTCTTCGATCGGCGCAAACGGCAGCCCCGAGGCGGTGTAATCGAAGTAGCGCTTCGGCAGCACCCCATGGGGCGTGCGAATGACCGCACTGCGGCCAATGATCCCCTGCCGCAGCCAATGCAGCACCGGGTCCTGTTGAAGCTCACGATCCAGCTGCGACGTAGACATGGGCGCCTTCTACACGGATTGATCGGCGGGGAGGTGTCCCCGCCCACCCCTCAAGAGACTCGCCTCAGCGACAAACCCCAAAGCGGGTTTCTCTTCGAGGCTCAATTCGTCGCACAAACGTCACGTCTTCATCCGCCGCGTCGCGTCGCAACGCGCCCAATGCCCCTTCCGAGGACTGTCTCAGGCCGGGCGTGGCGTGCATGGGAGAACAAGGTGGGCGAAACTCCTGATCGGACGCATCGACACCGCACACGCGGGGCAGCGATCGGGTGATCGGCAAAAAGCGATCTCCCGATCACGAAAACGCCAGGGTCGACGTCCGGAAAACCGCATTGGAACGCGCGAGAACGCTCGCAGCACTCCAACGCTTGACAAATCTTCGGCGATCCGTAGAATGCGCCCACACCGACGAACTGCTGCGAAGCAAAACGAAGGTAAAGACACGAAGCCGATGCTTCGTGTAAAGCTGTCTCTCT
>JBIKRQ010000638.1:0-2652 GCA_044349155.1 Myxococcota bacterium | reverse complement strand
CTCGACTTCCACTTCATCAGCTCAACAACGGTGGAAGACTCCGAGTTCTACGGCGACAACTGCACCACGCAGCAGTTTGAAGACAACCGCACCGACCTCCCCGTCGACTGCCGCTGCAACGAAGCGCTCACAGGTGGATTGCCGATTTGCTGGGCGCCGGGCGAGTCATTTCCAAACGGTTTTGCGTTCGGCGAAGGCGGTCCGCGGCTGGCGTCGGTCAACAACGTTGGTCGCGAAGTGGGCGGCGGTTTTCTCGACGAGGCGGCCCGCGAATACATCGTCGCGATGAACTGGAAGGACGCGACATTTACGCAGTCCGTTGGCGTCATCTGGGCCATCGACGTCGACACCGGCGCGCGTCGCGTGGTCTCGGGCACGCTCAACACGCCGGCGGGCTACGTCACCACGGGCAGCGGCTACAGCAGCAACGTCACCGTCAGCGGTGTGGTTCGTCATGCCGCGACGTTGCCGTACCTGTGGGACGTGCAGGTTGGCCCCGACGGCGATTGGTACACCTACGCCTCCGACACGCAGGACAACGTCGAGATCGTGCGCATCAACCCCCAAAGCGGCAACCGCACCCTCGTGTGGCGCAAGTCCGTCGTCGGGGCGGTGAAGCCGATGCCGCAATGCACGAGCGATCGCCCGGGCCAGTTGTCGGTGCAGTTCACCGAGAAGTCGTTCGCCATCGACCCCGTCAGTGGCGAGTTCTACCTGAGCTTTCACGACATCAATGACGGCGACGGCATCGTGCGCATCCCCGCCGACGGCAACGGCTGCGAGGTGGTCACGCGCATCCATGGAGCACGCGCCGACATCGGCACGGGCTTTTCGTTTCAGTCGCAAAGCATCCGCGGCATCGGCTTTCACGACGACCACATCTACGCCTACACCGTGCTCGGCGATCGCTTCTTCTCCGTCGACACCACCACCGGCAACCGCGTGCTCGTGAGCAGTGTGGAAGACCAGCTCGGCAGTGGCCACCCGTCGATCGGCGAGAACTGGTTCATCTTCGACGAGCGCACGAACCTCATGTGGACCAGCGGTGGTGCCGCCGACCAGTTCGTCGTCGTCGATCTGGCCACGGGCAACCGGCAGAATCTGCTGCAGTTGTCGTCGTCGTCGCCGCTCGTGCCTGGTGGTCATCCGGTGGCGCACGACATCCGTGGGCCGCTGAACCCGGGTACGTGGTCGCGCGAGCGCTTCTACTTCCACCCCGACAACCCCGACCACATCGGCATGGTCATCAACGGCATGTCGTTTGGCATCTACGAGATCCACACGAGCAACAGCTTCATGTTCTCGCTGTAGCCGTCGTCGTCAGTCGCCGAGCTGCAGCGCTTCAAGAGCAAGGCGCGCAGCTCGGCGTCGGCGAAGCGCTGCAGGGCGACCACCTCGAGGCGCAGTCGACGTTGCACGTCGATGAGGACCAGTGCTCGACGGAGGGCCAGCGCGACAAAGCAGCACTGTTGAAGAAGCCACGGAGCAGGGCCGGGTCATCGCGCACGACGACGACGAGCTCGACAAGAGCGCACCCTCATACCAGACCGAACCGCTGGCCGAGCGTTGTTGAGACCGCTACAATGCGGACATGGTTGCCATCACGATCAACGTTCCTGCTGAGAACTCGAGAAGATGAAGGCCTTGGCTGAGCGCACAGGTCGCTCAGTCGACGAGGTCATCGGTGCGATCGCCAACGACGCAATCGAGTACGAGCTTGGTGGTGACGACCTGGATCCGGCGTGGGACGCCGAGTTGTTGCGCCGCATCGAGAGCGTTCGCAACGGAACGGCAAAGACCGTCCCGGCCGAAGAAGTCTTTGCCGAGATTCGTGCACGGTTCGCGCGGTGAACAGGAAGGTTCGCTTCCTTTGGAGCGCGCGCCTCGAGCTTCTTGAAGCTGCGGACTCCTACGAACGGCGGACCGAAGGCGTCGGCCTGCGCTTTGCCGATGCCGTCGACGTCGTCATTGAGCACCTGCTGAGCCTTCAACTCACGATTGGAAAGCCGAAGCGCTGGCCGACGGCTATCGGGCTACAATGCAGGCATGACGATCACCGAAATCATCGAACAGGCGATGAAGCTGTCGAACCACGACAAGCTGCAGGTTGTCCGTGCGCTTCAGTCCGTTGTCGTCGACGAGGCCGAGGACGAGGAAGACGATCCGGAGTATCTTGCCGCGATTGATGAAGCGGTGAAGGAAGCCGACGAAGGCCTTGGCCTTGACCCGGACGTTGTGTTCGCTGAGCTGCGCGCGACCCTCGAGAAAATGCGCAGGTCCTGAGCGTGCGTCTGAAGGTCATGCCCAGAGCGCGCAAGGACTTGAGCGGGATCGCCACGCACATCGCGCAACGCGACGTCGACACTGCTGTTCGTGTTGTGGTCGACCTCGAACAGCGAATGAGGCTACTCGTCAGCGCGCCAAGCATGGGTCGGGCCACAAGGCGAGAGGGCGTGCGGGAACTTATCCTCGACGAGTACACGATTCCCTACCGAGTCCGGGGCGACCTGATCGAAGTGCTGCGCGTCTAGCAGGTTGCTGAAAAAGTCGGCAGTCGGTTCTCGACGAGAAATGAGGTGTTCGTCGTCGAGAGCTGCGCCAAATATCGGGTGTTCCGGATCTACCTGTCATGCGTGGTGAAGATTCGAAGCA
>JBIKRQ010000637.1:0-2659 GCA_044349155.1 Myxococcota bacterium | reverse complement strand
CACTTTGGCGTTGGCTTCGCGGACAAGCCGATCGCAGACCCGTTTGATCTGCTCGTACTCCGCTTCGTACATCACTGTCTGCGTGCCCATGCGCCCACCTGTCCCGAACCGTAAAACACCGTCGGCAGCGCCGCTGCGAGACCGACGTCGATGACGTTTCGGTGAGTAGCACAAAGCTCGGCAGAACCACAAAGTCCGCAGCTTTGTCGGCGACGGGGGACACCTCCAGGGTGTTCCGCGCGGCGCCACATGGGGTGCGCTGGCGGTGCGTGGCGACGGACGGCGCCGAGGTGCCCGCGTCGACCTACCTGTCGCACGCTCGACGGCGCGCACATCACTTCGGCTAAGGTGCGCGGGACATGACGAAGCGTGCCCTTATCGCCGAGCCCGACCAGGAAGAAGCCCTCCGCCAGGCGGCCATCTTGAAAGACGACGGCTACGATGCCCTCGTCTTCACGGGTGGTGACCTCGTGAGCAGCGTTGAAGCACATCCGCCCGATGTGCTCGTGCTGCGTCATGAACGCCCCGGCAGCCAAACCGGCTTGGCGTTGGTGCCGCGCTTGAAGGCAGTTGCTCCAGGCACCGCGATCGTTTTGACGACGAGCGATCTGACGCCCGACGCCATCGACAAGAACAAGAAGCAGAAGGTGCATGCCGACTGGTTCTTGCGCCTGCCCGCCGATCGCAGCGAGCTCGTTGGTGCTGCGCGTGCCCTGCCCCAGATTCTCGAGGCCGACGCGGCCCACGCCGAGGAAGAACGCCCCAAGCCGCGCGATCCGTCGCGTCCGCCGCCGCTGCCTCCTGCTGGTTTGCGAGCCCTTGGTCAGCTGCCGAAGGCGGCGCCTCGTGGTGTTGGCGACGCTGTGTTGTCGGCCGACGACCTCACGTTTGTTGAGAAGGTGTTCTCGTCGATTCAGCACGTCGACGCCGACGCACCGATCAACGAACCGGGTGCAGCAACGATCGGCGACACGCCCGATCGCAAGCTCGCTTTGCTGCGCACAAAGCTGAAGGAGCGCGAGCGCGATCTCGCGAAGTTGTCGAGGCTGTGGCGTGCGCGCGAAGAGGACCTTCGCCAGCAAGAAGCGCGCGTTCAGCAGAAAGACATCGAGATCGAGGGGCTCAAGCTCCGCATCTCGGAACTCACCGGCGAACTCGAGGCGACGCAGGCCACGCTCACCGAGAAGGAAGCCGAGTGGGGTCGGCAGATCGGCGAGACGTACGAGCAGCATTCGCTCAACGAGGCCGAACTCATTCAGCAGGTCGCGGCGAAGGAAGCCGAGATCAACCGGCAGAAGACCCAGCTGCGCAAGCTCGAGGACGCCGCTGCTGCGGAGCGCAAGGACTTCACGAACCGCATCCTCGAGTGGGAGAAGGCCTACGCCGACTTCGAGTCGCACCACTGGAAGATCATCATGGCCTCCGTCGAGGAGGTCGAGCGTCTTGAGTCGCAGATTCATCAGCGCGAAGCCGACAAGCGTGTGCTGCGTGGTGAAGTGCGCGATCGCGACAACACCATTGCCGTGCTGCAGGCCGCAGCGGCGCAGCTGAAGACGGCGCTGTTCGAGGTCGAAAACGAGGCGGCCCGCACGCAGGAACGTGCTGTTGTCGCCGCACAGAGTGCGATCGCGCTGGAGCGTCGTCACCGTCGTGTGGCCGAGGAGCAGATCGGGCCCCTGCGTGAGCAGTTGCTGCTCGTCGAGGAAGACCTGCGCAAGCACCAGCGCGTGCTCAACAAGAGCGAAGCGCTCCGTCGTTCGCAGCTTGCTGAACTCGCCCAGGTAGTGCGTGCTGGCGATGCTGAACGCGTGCGGTTGCGTGACGAGCGCGAGCACTGGCGTCGTCGTGCCGAGGGCCTTGAAGCAGCACTCTCGATGGCCACCGCCCTCGGCGAGGCTGTTGCGAGCACGATGTTTGCGCTCGACGACAAGAAGTCGATCATCCTGCGCGAGCAGACGAAGGTTCGCGATCGCCAGCTCGACGATCTGCACGACGACAAGAAGCGTCTTGAGGAGAGCCTCACCGACGTGACGGCGCGCCTTGGTCAAGAAGAGATGGACCACGCTGCCGAGCACGAACGCGCCGAGCAGCTCGAGGCCGACCTCGCTGACACGCGTGAACGTGCGGCGACGACGGAGACGCGTCTGCAGGGTGCCCTGGAGGGCATGACCGGCGAGCGTGACCGACTGACGGACAAGCTCGGCACCACCGAGCAACAGTTGGCGACGACGCGTGAGGATTTGTCGACGGAGAAGCACTCGCGCCAGCAGCGCGAACTCGAGGTGGCCAACATCCTCGAGCGCAAAGAAAACGAGCTCGCCGATCGTCATCAGCGCATCAACGACCTCGACCGCAACCTCGCTGATGCCAAAGAAGACATCGCGAACCTGCGCAAGACCGTGTCGACGCGCGACGACCGCATCACCGAGCTGCTGAATCGCGTGCGTGACGCCGACGAGAAGCAGGTGCAGCTCGAGGGTCAGATCTACCGACTCGACGCGGCCAACAGCGAGAAGGAAGCAAACCTCATCGCCCGCGACGAGCGGATTGCCCAGCAGTCCGAGAAACTCTCGCAGCGTGATGCGCGCATCGAGACCGTTGAAGGCGAGCTGAAGAAGGCGCAGTCGACGATTCTCGATCGCCAGGCGCAGATCGACAG
>JBIKRQ010000636.1:0-2663 GCA_044349155.1 Myxococcota bacterium | reverse complement strand
AAGGCGGGCGCTGATGGCGCAACGGCCCAACTACGTGCGCATCCCCGGCAGCAACACGCTCGCCACCCGAGCGCGCGGCGACAGCATTGCCGCTGGCGTCGAGAGCGCTGCACCAGCCAGCCTGGCGCGCGTGGAAGTGCCGGTGGAGGGCGGTGTCGTCGTCGTCGGGCCGGCATTTATGCAGGGGCGCAGTGTGCCGCTGTTGCTCGACGTCATGGACCGCGTGGGGCCGCTGCTGTCGCCCGAGTCGTTCGTGGTCTACCTGCAGCTGTACCGGCTCGCCGTCGGCGACGGGAAGAACGCCTGCCGCACCAGCCTGGCCGAGTTGGCGCGCCGCACGCGGTTGCAGGGCCGTCGGCTGAACAAGGCCGTCGCCGACCTCGTGGCGGCGGGTGGTGTGGTGCTCGTGGATCGCACACGCGATGGCACGCTGTACCTGCTGCGCTGGCCCGATGAGATCGTGGCGGGGGCGCCTGTCGTCGTCACGGCGACTGTTTCTACGGTCGCGAAGAAGGCGAAAGCATCACCGGCAGCACCAGCGAAGGTTGCTCCACCAAAGTCACCAAAGCCGGCGGCGCCTCCTGCAGTGGTGACGTCGTCGTCGACAACGGCTGTCGCTGCTGCTGCGGCCCCTGCTGGTCCGCCACGCTCGGTGGGCGATGTGTGCCGCTTCTTTGCCGAGCGGTGGGGCACGCCGCCGGGGCGCGGTGGGTCCGACGTGGCGTCGTGCGTGATGGACCTGCTCGAGGACGGCTGGACCTTCGCGCGCATCCCCGCGTTGCTCGAGCAGTTCGTGAAAACCGCACCAAAGACCACGCCGTTGCGCGATCTGGGTCGTGTACTGCAGCTCGATCCAGCACAGCGCTGAGAAGGGCGCTGACGACGTCGCTCAGGGCTGTGGGCCCACCAGCGGTGCCGGCGCCAACAGCGCATTTCGCTCCTGCAGCTGCAGGGCATCCAACGCCGACAACACCCACGAATCCTCACCTGGTGCGGCGCCTTCGAGGGCCGTTCGTCGAGGAGATGGTGCCAGGAAGCGGTGCGGACGCACGCCGCCCTCGTCGAGGCGCAGGCCGGTGGGGCCCACGTAGTAGCCGGCGGTGACTTTGAGCAGGCCGCCGTCGGGGGTTGGGATCTGCCGCTGCACCGAGCCTTTGCCGGCCGACGTCGCGCCGAGCACGGTGGCGCGGCCGCGGTCTTTGAGCACCATTGCGGTGAGTTCGCTGGCCGACGCCGAGCCGCCGTCGATCAACACGACGAGGGGGACGGTGGTGTCGAAGCCGTCTTTGCGGGCAACGAAGTCGTCGGTGGGGCGACCCGGGCCCGAGCGCACGCCCGCCATGGCGCCGTCGCGCAAGAAGGTGTCGAGGACGCCAATGCCTTCGGGCAACAGGCCGCCGGGGTTGTGACGCAGGTCGAGCACAACGCCGGTGTAGGCGCCAGCACCAAGGGCAGAGCGCACCTGCTCGGCGACGCCAGCCTTGAACACGGGGATGTGGATGTAGAGCGTGGAGCCGCCCTGCAGGCGCGTCCAGCGCACGTCGTCTTCGGGCACGAGCAGGCGGGCGACCATCTTCTCGACGACCCCACCGCCCGCTGCGGGCAGCACACGCAGACGCGCCACGCTTTCGTTGGGGCCGCTCATCGCTTGCAGCACCTCGGGGAAGGTGAGGTCGACGACGTCGAGGCCATCGATCGACAAGATGCGATCGCCCGCGACGATGTTGGCAGCTGCGGCCCCCGAGCCCATGCGCACTTCGCGCACCTTCGACGGCTCGCGCGGCCACAGGTCGATGCCCGGCGTGGCGGCGTTCATGCCGCGGTTTTGTGAGGCCGCCTTCGCCATCGACTGCGGCGACAGGTACGCGGTGAAGGGGTCGTCGGTGGCGCGCGCGAAGGCCCGGCAGATGGCGACGACGCGGGCGGGGCGAACGCGGTGCTCGGGATCGACGAGACGCGCGGCGTTGGTGAGGAATTTGGCGACGTCGAGGGCGCGTGCTGGTGGCCAGGCGACGGTGAGGGTGTTGGGGCCGCAGCGCAGGGTGATGGTGCTTTCGTCGTCGACGCGTTGCAGG
Source organism: Myxococcota bacterium (assembly GCA_044349155.1). Lineage (GTDB taxonomy): Bacteria > Myxococcota > UBA727 > UBA727 > VGSZ01 > VGSZ01. Next base: position 588 of record JBIKRQ010000636.1, on the reverse strand, counting down.
CAGCGATCCATGGCGGTGAGCGCGTCGAGACCAAAGAGCGCGTACGTCTCGAGCGAGCGCTTCTCGACGTAGGACGCATCCAGGCTGAGCAGCACTTCCTTGATCGTTTCGTCAGCGTCGGTGCTCTCGGGCACGACCGCCGCTGCGCGCACCGCAGGACGCGGCGCGGCGATGGCCAGGCCCGCGACGCACTGCACGACGACAAACAGCAACCACGTGCGCAAAGCGAGTCCCCTGCACCAGCCAGAAACGACGGCTGGACTGCAGACGTGTAGCGCACTCGTGACCATCACCGGTGGGACGGCTCGAGGTGTCCCACGCCGTCACGGTGTGATCACGCGCACCTGAGACGCGGGAGGAGGTGTCCGCCCGCGCCCCACAGGTAGAGGGTCACTTCAACAGCGTACCGCCGTCGACGACCAGCGTTGAGCCCGTCACCCACGACGACAACGGCGAGGCGAAGAAGAGGGCCGCGCGAGCGATGTCGTCGGGCAGGCCCATGCGCCCCAGGGGAACGCCGCTGCCCAGCGACTGTTGCAGCTGCGCTGCGGTGAGGTGCAGGCCCTTGGCCATTTCGTCGACGATCGC
>JBIKRQ010000635.1:0-2676 GCA_044349155.1 Myxococcota bacterium | reverse complement strand
CCCCATTCTCAGGTTGCGAATTTCCTCGGTGAGCTGGATGTTGTCCTGGCGCCCTATCAGGCTGCCGTCTCCGTGAGTGGAGGCGCAGAAGTGTCGCAGTGGATGTCGCCACTCAAGATCTATGAATACATGGCAATGGGGAAGGCAATTGTCGTGAGCGACTTGCCAGTGCTGCGTGAGTGCCTGACCAACAACAAAGACGCACTTCTTGTTGATGCTTCCGATGTCGGCGCATGGTGCCGCGCGATCGATCGGCTGCGTTCGCCGATCTTGCGCGCTGACCTTGGTGCTGCAGCGCGCGCGGCGTTTCTCCGCGCACACACGTGGCCGCAGCGGGCGCAGGCGGTCGTTCAGGATCTGCCCGCGCGCCGGGGCATGCGCAGCGTCGTGGCCGGCATGCTGCGGGGGCGCCCATGAGCATCGCCGAACGCGTTGCACGCGAGCTTGCACGGCAGGGGCGGGGGGCACTTGGGCGGGCCCTCGCTCGCCTGCCCGAACGCACCCGTCCAGCACCCGACGGCGCCTGGTTGCTTGGGGCAAGTGTCGGAGCCGCCTACAACGATAACTCCGCCGCTCTGCACGCCTTTTTGCGTCAAGAGTGTCGCGATATCGATGCGTATTGGGTCATAAACAGCGACAGCCACGACCTGGAGCGGGCTCGGCGCGTTGGTCCGGTGCTCCTGCGCGAGGACGTGATGACATGGGCGGTGGCAAGGCGCGCAGCCGTGCATGTGATCTCGCACGGCGTTCACGATGTCCCATTGTGCTCATCGGCCTCGACAAGCAATGCGGTGAAAGTTCGACTCGGTCATGGTTTGACTGCGATGAAAAAAACCAAATCGAGGCCGCTACAGACAAACAAAACGGCGAACGCGATCTTCGATCTCGTGCCCGTCGCCAGCAATTTTGAACGAGAAAACAAGCGCAGCTGGGATATCGCCGACGACTCCCTCGTCGTCACTGGTCTTCCCCGCTTCGACCCGCTGGTCCGGCGGGCCCGCGCAGGCTCATCACCGCGTATTTTGTATATGCCGACGTGGCGCGATGGTGGTTCGCGCCGTCAGGAAGACACGGCAAAGGCGATCGTGTCCTTTTTGCAGCATCCAATCCTTCATCGCGCCCTTGTCGATCATGGTGTGACGTTGGATGTGTACTGCCACAGGAACATGCGAGCCGTCCCGGGTTTTGCGGGGCTGTTTCGCGATGGCTTGATTCGCGTTTTGCCGGTAGAGCACGATGTGCAGGATTCGATTGCTTCATGCATGGCCATGGTCACAGATTATAGCAGTGTTTGCTGGGATGCGCTGTATGTCGACAAGCCGGTGCTCTTCTATCAGTTCGATCTCGACGCCTATCTGGGCGAGCGCGGCGCCTACTTCGACCTGCGGAACGACGCGCCAGGGCCGAGGGCCGAAACGCCCAGCGCGGCAGCAGAGCTCGTGGCGAACGCCCTGAACGACCTCGTGCTTTCACCAGCCGCTCGACGGTGGCAGCAGCGGGCCTTTGCCTTCCGTGACGATCAGAATTGCCGTCGCGTGTATACAGTAATACTCGAGCGGTTGCAGGCTGCATGACTACACAAGCAGCGCGCGTCGTGGCCTTCGATGGGTTGCGTGGAATGTGTGCCCTCGGGGTTGCCTTCTATCATTACTTGCTGTGGACAAATGTTGTAGCCCTGCATTCTATAGGCACGTTTGGCGTCTACATTCTCTTCGTCCTCTCTGCCGCAAGTATGGTGATCGCCTATGCGGCTCGTCTTGGGCGTGGTGTGAGTGCGACACAGTTTTTGCTCGCGCGATTTGCGCGGCTGGCTCCGCTCTATATTGCGGTTGCTGGCTATCGCTCGCTGTTCGACTCGGCCCCGCTTGGACGGACTGTCGAGTCGCTCTTGCTGAACGCTTCAATGTTGTTTGGGTTTTCAGTCCCAGGCGCCGTCCCGGTTGTGACCGGCGGCTGGTCGATTGGCGTGGAGGTGGTCTTCTATGTCGCTTTCCCGTTGTTGCTTGATGTGAGCAGGACGATGCGTGGTCGTGTTGCTCTTTGTGCTTTTCTCTTTGCGGCACAGCTGCTTCATGTGTCGTTCTCCCTCCGCGGTGCTTCAAGTCTCGCGGATGCCTGGTCTTCGTACACAAACCCGCTTGCATACGGGTGGTACTTCTCCGCCGGCATTGCGATTGGGTGGTCGGTGGTAGAATCGCAGTACCACTGGGCACGCCAGCCCACGGCCTGGGCCTTTGTGCTGCTGCTTTCGGCCGCCGTGATTGGCGGCAGCGGGCCGACCGCGCTGGAGACGGTTGGTGGGGGGCGTGGTGCCGTCCTCGCCTGCGTCGCAGCCGCGCTTGTTCTCGTGACGGCGCGGTTGAAGCTCACGCCGCCAGGAGAACGCATCGCAACGGCGATCGGGCAGTGGAGCTACGGTCTTTACCTCTTGCATCCGCTCGTCTTTTCGGTGTTGTCGAGTCGACACCTTCTCGCGGGTTTTAAAGAGGTGTCACCAGTCTGGTTTTGCGTTGCTTCGATTGTGGTGTCGGTCGCGGTATCGGCGGCTGGGTGGTCGTTCTTTGAGCGCCCGTTGACTGAGCGGTTGAAGAAGGCACTCGTATGATTCGCGTGTTGCATGTGGTCAAGTCGCTCGACCGCGGTGGTGCAGAGGTGCTGCTCCTCGAAACGGGGCGC
>JBIKRQ010000634.1:0-2681 GCA_044349155.1 Myxococcota bacterium | reverse complement strand
ATCGGGTGCTCTTTGATGGCTTCGAGCATGTGGCAGTCGGCTCCGCGTGCCCGTGCTGGGCAGTGTGTCTGTCGAAACGTCGTCGAGGATCGGGTCTTCGGCGAGCCGTCAGCGTCGACGGCGTGGCGACCGTAGCACACGCCATCATGACTGCAGGATTGTCTCACCCTGTGCCGATCGCGCTGCTGATGATGCGCCGATCAGGCCGCCGAGACGGTGTCGCTCACGGGGACCACGACGGCGTCGAGCTTGCGGTAGCGGCGTGGCTGCGGCGGCAAGAAGAACGCGCGCGTGATGCGCGGTGGCTGGTGCGTGAACTCGACCTTCTGCGGCGCAAACGTGCCCTCGAGCAGCACGCCTCCGCGCAGGCGCAGTTCGAGCCTGGCCATCACTTCGCCGTCGAGCTTCTTTGCGACCGGTTCGGGAAAGCCCAGCGACGTCAACGCCCGCACGCCGTGGTCGCGCCGCGTGAGCCGCACGATGGGCCCGAAGGCCCAACCAGAGAACTCGTGGTGGCCGCCGGGCACATCGCGGCGGCCGGTGATCAGCGGGCCCAACTGCGCCAACGTGATGCGCTCGACGGGAACACCGCTGTCGCGTTCGGCGACGGTGAGGTCGCGCTCCCAGGTGCCGGTCACGCGGAACAGCAACGTCGACAGCACCCACACCACCGCCAGCACGCCAGCGGCGAGGACGATGATCAGGCGGACGTCGTCACCGCTCATGGCTCACTCGGCGGTGCCGCGACCAACGCACGCATCGGGACCACCTTCGGTCGACGCGCTCTCGCCCTTGGCGCGCACACGAACGCTCTCGCCAGCGGCGGGACGGGCGCTGCCGCAGAAGCTGACGGTCTGGTTGTCGCTCTGCAGAATCCAGCCACTGATGGTGGCGTCGTCGGGGCAGACGGTGACGTCGGGGATGCGGGGGATGGCCGTGTAGACGTCGGAGCCCGCGGGAGCCTTCTCGACGACGATCAGGTTCAGGTCGGTGGGGACCTCAGCAAGCTTGAGGGTTTCGACGTCGGCGATGAACACGGCGATTTTCACCATGGTCTGGCCGAAGGAGTTGACGCAGATGGTGTCTTTCAGCCCACCCATTTCTTCGGCGAGTTCGAAGTAGCGACCGCCAGCATCGGCAACGCAACAGTTCCCCGATGCGATACAGGCCTCTGAGTTCGACGCCCCTAAGGTCTCGGTGCAAGCGCCGCTTGCGCCCACGCCATCGAACCTGCAGGCGCCTTCAGTGATTTCGCCGTCGGCGTTCGGGAGCCCGCCCGCAATCACAGCGACTGAAACGTCTTTCGGGTTCTGCTTCACGCGTTTCAGCGCGGCTGCATACTGCGCAGGAGGAGTCAACCGTTCCTTGTCCTCATAGCAACGATTGGTCGGATAGTTTTCGAAAGAAAAATGCTCGGGGAACTCCCCGCAAACTTCACCTTCAAACTCTGGCCGACCAGCCGAACAGGTACCATTGACACATCTATAGATCTCACAGCCATCGGGGTCAGCACATGACTGTTCGGAAACATCACCAACGCTAGAGTCGCGGCTGCAGTCTTCCTCGTCAGTCAAAAAGATAACTACGAGTTTAGCATCGTCACGAAGGAACGAATCGAGGTCTCCATTGCAGCGAGAATCCCGATCGACGGCCGGGTCGAGAAACATTGCTGCCGCATCGAGCCCCCGCTCAATACCCGTGCCAAAAGTACGAATATTCAAGAGCGTCTCCGTGAAACGCGCCGCAATATCATCATTCGTCTGGTCGCCATCCAACAAATCTTGACGAGCGATAATTTTGTTCAGAGAGTCCCTGCCATTTGGCTGGAGACAACCGCGCTGAGGATGATTGCCCCAGCCCGACTCGCACGTCTCACCAGTGCATGGAGCATCCGACCCAGCACACACATTATCGATACAGCGGTCCGCTTGAGCATTCGCAAGCCGGTTGTCGCAGAGGCCGACGTCGGTCGTGATCACGCCGATCCGGAAGTCGTTCTCGAAAGCAGCGAGGACCTGGATGAAGCCGCACTCGCTGAGTTCGTTGGCCAAGACATCGGCCGTCGGGTTCGCGAAGCGGCAGACCTCGGGAGGCAGCTCTTCGTCACAGCGTGCGAAGTCTTTCAGCGATGCTGCCGGGATGGGGCAGCTGCCGTCGTCCTTGATGAAGGCTTCGGCAAGCCGTGTCTGCTCTTCCTGCATCGAGCCGGAGTTGTCGACGACGATGAGGATGTCGGCGGCTTTCTCGGCCGGGATTTCGGTGTCGGCGGCGATCGTGCCGTCGCACGTGGGCGGCACCTCGACGAAGACGCGCTGGTTACAGCCGCTTCCGACGACGGTGGCGACGGCGAGACCTGCGAGAATCACACGACGCATGTCAGCTCCTTAAGCAACACGATCGGCTCGTAGCACATCGAAGTCGATGTGGCGACGGGTAGGCGGCAACCAGTCCGAGGCTCCATGGGGTGCATCGGACTGGCGGCCAACAACAAAGTCAGTCGCTCACTGCGTATATTCACATGATGACGGATAGGCGCCACCTCCGGCATTTCGACAGGTATCACCCACACCAGGCCCGCCATACGTGTATGGATAACACGCAACATAGTCGTAACCACCAACATCACCAGTGCAATCATCGAGATCACCGGCATTTTTACTAATCGCCAATCCATCCCCGAC
>JBIKRQ010000633.1:0-2683 GCA_044349155.1 Myxococcota bacterium | reverse complement strand
CGAAGTTCCCCGTAAATTCAGGCATTTGACGCTCTTGAACTGCAAGCTTTGGCCTGGGCCTCCCAGCGCCCGTCAGGAACCCATGACCACAGAAGCATCGCCGGCCCCACCGCCGGACACCTCTCCGCTGCGAGCCTTCGCCATCCAGTGGCGCGCCGTGTTGGGGGGCGCCTCGCTGCCGACCGACGTCCTCGCGGGTATCACGGTCGCAGCGGTCGCCTTGCCACTGAACCTGGCGCTGGCGGTCGCATGCGAGCTGCCACCAAGCGCTGGCCTCGTCGCTGGCGCGCTGGGCGGCCTCGTTGCCGCCATGTTTGGCGGTTCGCAGTTGCAGGTCACAGGGCCTGCCGCAGCGCTGAGCGGCATGGTGCTGGTGATTGGCCAGAAGTTCGGCGCCGTCGGTGTGGCCACCGCGACGTTGATGGTTGGCATCGCGTTGCTGACCGCGGCGTTTCTCCGAGCTGGGCGCTTCGCTGCCCTCGTGCCTGAGAGCGTGCTCGCGGGGTTTACGACGGGGGTGGGGCTCAAGCTGCTCGACCAGCAAATCCCCGAACTGCTCGGCTTCGACCTCACCGTCGGCGAGATCGCGCAGATGATGCACCGGCCGCACTGGTTGCACGACGTCAGCTGGCTCGCCGTCGTGTCGGGATTGTTCGTCGCATTCGTCGTCGTCACCACCCGACCGTGGAAGCGCTTTCCCGGCGCGATCGTGGCGATCGGTTTGATCAGCTTTGCGAGCACCTATCTGAGTTGGAACGTCGCGCGCGTTGGTGATGTGCCTGCACGCTTCCCGTCGCTGTCGTTGCCGTTGGTCGCCGATGAAGCGTGGCTCGACCTGCTCGTGCTGACGGTGCCGCTGGCGATCCTCGCCGGCGTCGAGAGCTTGCTGTCGGCGCGCGCGGTCAACCGCATGGCCACGCCAGAACCGCCGTACCACCCCGATCTGGAACTCTTCGGGCAGGGGCTCGCCAACATCGCCGTTGGTCTCTTCTCGGGAATGCCGGTCACCGGTGTCGTCGTGCGCAGCAGCGTCAATGTGCAAAACGGCGCGCGCACGCGCATCTCGGCGATGGTCCACGCCGTGCTGCTTGGTGTTGCGGTGCTCTCGCTGTCGACGGTGATTGCCCAGGTACCGTTGGCAGCACTCGCCGGCTTGTTGTGCGTCGTGGGTACACGACTGCTCGAAGTGCATGTGCTGCGCGAGCTGGTGCAGCACAACAAGCTCGAAGCGCTCGCCTTCGTCGTTGCCGCCGCGGGCACCGTGAGCGGCTGGCTGATGACCGGTCTCGTCGTGGGCATGCTCATTCACCTCGCTGCGAACAAGCTCGCGACCAGCAGCACACGCACGCGCCAGGCGCAAAGCACCCTCGTCGATCACGCCGCGAGCAAGCAGGCCGGTGTGCGTGCCGTCTTGCACCGCGAGCACGGCGTGGCTCGCAAGCAGGCCGCGCAGGAGTTGCCGTCGTCGTCGGTGTGGCTCGGTCACATCCGTGCGCGTCCGCAGGTTGCAGCCAGTGCCTACGTGCATCCGCAAGCGACCGTGATCGGCAGCGTCGTCATCAGCGAGCACGCCCACATTGCCGCCGAGTCGAGCGTGCGTGCCGACGAGGGCACACCCTTCTTCATCGGCCCCAACACCAACCTGCAAGACGGCGTTGTGTTGCATGCGCTGAAGGAGCGGCACGTCGTCGTCGCGGGCGAGCGGTGGGCCATCTATCTCGGCAAGAACGTGTCGGTGGCCCACGACGCCCTCGTGCACGGCCCTTGCTACGTCGGCGATGACACCTTCATCGGCTTCAAGGCGGTGGTGCACGACGCGATCGTTGGGCGCCATTGCTTCATTGGCATCGGCTCGATCGTCGTCGGTGTCGAAGTCCCCGATGGGCGCTTCGTGCCTCCAGGTTCGGTGATCGACACACAAGACAAGGTCGACGCATTGCCGCCGGTCTTGGAGGCTCACGGGCACTTCAACGAGGACGTTGTCGACGTCAACCGCGGCCTCGCCGTCGCCTACCAGCGCCACGACACGCATGGTGCTTCGGCAAAGACGGCAGCGGGGCCTGTGGTGTTGCGCACCCGTGAGCGCGCGCCGCGACCGTGGGACCCGGCCTGGGATCGCGTGTCTGCGTCGACACACACCGACCGCTTCTGATGGGCGGGGAGGTTTCCCCGCCCACCCCTCAAGAGACTCAATTGATCACCTGTCACGATCTTCACCTCTTCTGCAAAGGACCTCGTCATGGATCCAACCGGTAGTCTCCTTGGCGTCATCGCGGCCCTCGCCATCGTCGGCGTGTACGCGGCGTCGCGCATGTTCTTTCGCGTCGACGAAGGCTCGCTTGCCGTCGTTGTTCGCTTCGGTGCCGCACGGCGCGACGCTGCTGGTGCGCTGCTCACCTTTGGGCCAGGGCTTCACACCAAAGCCCCGTGGGACCACATCAAGCGCGTGTCGCTCAAAGAGCAAAGTCTTGATTTGTCAGGGGAAAAGGGTGGCCGCACCGCCATGGCGGCCGACGGCACGCTGCTGCGCTTCGACAGCATGCTGCGGTTTGCACCCTTGCCGCAGCGCCTCGACGACTACGTCTTTGGCATGAAGCAGCCCGAGGAGCACATCACCGGCTTGTTCACGTGCTTGTTGCGCAACGAGATCGCCAACTTCGGCGGTGGTGCCAACCCGCAGGCG
>JBIKRQ010000632.1:0-2690 GCA_044349155.1 Myxococcota bacterium | reverse complement strand
CGCCTCGGCCCGGCTCCGGTGCCAATCGTTGCGGCGCGGCAATGGCGGCAGCGGGGGAAGGTCCACCCCGATACCGCCGTTTCCATCGGCAGATCTGTGCAGGCAGCGTCGACGACGAGCTCCGCCCCGAACGCGTGATCACGTTGCCGCAGCAACCCGGCATCCGTTCGCTCAACATGGCCCAGTGCGCCGCCGTCGTCGTCTTCGAGGCCGTGCGTCAGCAGCGGGCCTCGCACACCTGAGCGCGGCGTCGCCGGTCACCCCTTGAGGTCCGTGGGCCTGGCGGCTCCGCCGCAAGCGCCAATTCATCATCCGCCGCAAGCGCCAATTCATCAGCCGACAGCCCGCGCCCAGGGCCTGCCCATCCTCGGCTGTTCTACGACCCGTGAGCTCAGTTGCCGGCAGCAGTTGGCCCGCCAGCTTTCGTCGTCGCGAAGAAGCGAAGGCGCCGACGATGTCGACGCCTTCGCCGGAACGACACCTGCGAGTGCCGAGACTCGTTGTCAGAACGTGGTGCGCTCGACGGGGATCTGGACTTCGCAGTTGAGGTTGCCCGAGCGGTCAGAGACGTTGGCGTAGCTGATTGTTAGCAGCTGGCCGCCGCCGTTCACGCCGGGATCGATCTCGCTCACGAAGCGGCCGCTGTTGCCGGTGAGGTAACCGAAGGTGAAGTCAGACGACGACAACACGGCGCCGTCGAAGGTGATCGTCGGCGACGCTGCGTGGTCGACGAACTCGTCGAAGGTGATGTTCAGGCGCACCGGCAGGGCGGTCTCGCCCGTGGTGTTGTTCCACGTGCCCGTCGCGCTCTCCTGCTGAACGACCGTCACCAGCGGGCAGCTTTCGTCGCGAAGCTCGATCGGCGCCGACAGCGGGCTCTCGATGCCGTTGATCGTCGCCGTCACCGCGATCTCGTAGGTGTTACCGGCAGAGAACAACGTGTTCGAGTCGGCCAGGCGCAGCTGCGACGGCATGTTCACCGTCGCGCGCACGATCGGCTCGCCGGAGTTGATGGTGGTCGCCGCGATCCAGTCAGCGACGATGCCGTCGACGCGGCGGGCGTAGGCCGTGTAGCGCTGGCCATCGGCGACGCCGTCAAACACGATCGGAAACGCCGTCTGCGTGTTGGTGATCGCCTCGCCATCGTCGTCAAGGGCAAGGTCGCTCGGTGCGCCGGGTGCTGTGCTGTCGGCTTCGACGGAGAACGTGAAGTTGGCGTTGACCTGCTGCTGGGTGGTCGCGGTGAACGCCTCGATGGTCAGCGTGTAGCGTGCGCCTGGCGTCAATGACGACGTCGGCGTGACCTCAATGGTCGTGCTGCCGTCTTGCCACGCGGTGGTCTTTGCGACCTGGAAGTTCGACGGCGACGTCTGCGTCAAGGTGACCGTGCTGCGGCCGGGGGTCTCGTCCATTGCCACGTTGTAAAAGACGCTCAGCCTCGACGTCGGCGACAACAGCGCATCACGGGCGTTGCTCCAGACCGCCTGCGGCGCTTCGAAGTCGCCTGCAATCATGGTCACGGCGGTCGCGGTGTCGAAGCCGAAGGTGACGTTTTGGGTGACCGCAGCCGTGTCGGGCTGGAGGTCGCCGTCGAGGTCGATCGCGGCGACCAACAGCTGGCCGGTGCTGCCCGAGGGCAGGCCCTCGAGGTTGAAGACGCCGTCGGCGTCGGTCGTGGTCGTGGTCACGATCGTTTGGTCCTGGATCGTGCCGTCGTTGAGGCGCAGCAGCACCGTGACGTCGGCGAGCGGTGCCTGATCGCCGCGTTGGCGCAACAGTCGGCCGCGCACCGAGGCGGTCTTTTTGAACAACGTCGGGTTGACGACGGTGTTGGCCTTGAAGAACCCGGGCACGTCGGGAATGTCGCCGACGGCGAACGATGTGACGATTCGGGTGTGCCCCTCGGCGGTGGCCTCGAGCCCGAAGGTGCCGATGCCTTCGACCTGCAAACCGAAGCGGCCGTTGGCGTCGGCGGTGGCGCTGACCGCCTTGCCGCCGACGGGCGCGAGCATCGTGACCTTTGCGCCAGCGATCGGTGCGCGCAGTCCGTCAAGCACCGTGCCCTCGACGAAGGCCGATTGGTGGGCGTCGCCCGCGCTGTCGGGCGCGCTCTCACACGCGACGGCGACGGCACCGACCGAAAGCAGCGAGAGCGTGGCGAGACGACGGATGAGGCAGGCAAAGTGGGCACAGGGGACGGGGCGCCTGGCTCTCTCCAGGTTCAATCGATGAGCGCGGCCAATAGCACCGCACTGCTTCGACGACGGTGAGCCCGCGCACAGCGGATGTGACCGTGGGCACGCTGGCGTCGACCACCGCTACTTCGGCTTCTTCGCGAGCAGGGCCTGCAGCGTTTTAACCTCGGGGAGCAGCTCGCTGCCGACGAGACCCTTCGCGGCTTTGGCGGCTTCGGCGAGGGCGATTGCCCTTTGCTGCGGCACAAACGCGATGGTCTGCGCGGAGAAGAAGTGCAGCTCGGGGAAGTCGTTTGACGACGACGACAGCAGGGCTGCCATCAACGGTTCGAGCAACGCGGTGGCTTTTGCATGATCACCCGCGCGCCAGGCCGCATCGGCGATCCAAGCGTTCACCAGCGGATAGGACGAACAGGGCGCCTTTTCAAAGGGCGGCCTTGCAGCACCCCCGCCCAACTTGCTCTTTTGTTCGGACTCACGGCCCGCTGAACCCGC
>JBIKRQ010000631.1:0-2693 GCA_044349155.1 Myxococcota bacterium | reverse complement strand
TGCTTCGAATCTTCACCACGCATGACAGGTAGATCCGGAACACCCGATATTTGGCGCAGCTCTCGACGACGAACACCTCATTTCTCGTCGAGAACCGACTGCCGACTTTTTCAGCAACCTGCTAGCGGGGCGCCAACGACGACGTTCAGCGTGCGGGCCGCTGCAGCGACCGATGCCTTCAGGGATCCCGAGGCGTTCGCGGCGTTTCCGCCCACGCGCGCTGTCGATGGCAGCGAGTTGACGTGCAGCGCGTTGTTCGACCTCCAGTTCGACGACGGTGTGCACATCGATCCGACGATCGATGCTGGTGTGTTGCACCCGATCGGGGTCGTGGGCTCGCGCGCCTGGTTGTACGACGCGGCGCAGGGCGGCTTCGTCGAGCAGGTCGACGCGCACGACCCTGAACTCGGGTTCGGGCTGGCGTCTGCTGGCTTGTGGTGTTTGGGCGAAGCCACGACGCCCAACGACTGCATTGTCGTCGACGTCGTTGATGACACCGGTGCCGCCGTCGCCGACGCCCGCGTCGACATTGTGAGTCTCGAAGACTTCGGCACCATCCTGCGTCGCACCAGCACCAACGTTGACGGCACCAGCGCGTGCGTCGACGTGGCGCGGTCGTCCACCGTTGTTGCGGTCGAAGGACCAAACGGCGCGCGCGCCTCGGTGGTGGGGGTCGAGTTCGCGAGTGAGGGGCCGACGTCGTGTGCGCTCGATGGCTGCACCCATGTCGACGTGACGCTGCCGTCGACGCCGTACGAGAGCTGCCTGGTCGTGCGGCCAGCGATCGACATCGGCAAGGGCTTCAGCATTCTGCCAACCGGCACGCTGCTGTTGCGCGAAGACGGCAACAACGGCCAGCAACACCGCGGTTCGTTCCCGTGGAACAACAATCTCGTCGAGCGCTGTGTCGCCGTCCCAAACCGTGGGTACCGGCTCACGGCGAACTTCATCGAGGACGAGGGTGGCTTTTGCGCGTTCAGCGTCGACCCGGCGGAGATCGATGCCTCGGAGCAGTCATCGTCGACGGAGCCCCCCGTCTGCGGCAGCGAAGACTGCACCAGCATCGACCTCGACTTCTTCTGCGGCGGTTCCTGACGTGCACGTTGCCTACGTCACCGGCGGTACCGTCGGCGTCGGCGACCTCATGCATGGTGTGGCGCTGCGTGCGGCGGCTCATCGAGCGGGCAGCACCACACGTGTCACGCTGGTGTCGCCGCCCTTGCCCTTTCCAGCGCTTCGGCACCTCGACGACCACGTCATGGTCGAGATGCGCGCGCAGACGTTGCTGAACCCGCAGACCGTCGAGCAGACGCCCTTGTATCAGGCGTTGCAGGCGCTGCGGGCCGACGTCGTCGTCGTGGGCCACTTCTGGGCCAACGTGCACTTCGTGCTGCCCAGGCTCGACGCGAAGGCGGTGCTGCTGCTGCGCAAGGCGCCGCCGGTGTGGGTGGTGGGCCCGCCGGTCGCGCCGTTCTCGTCGACACGACGGAACTACGAGCGCGTGTTTGAGATCGAACCGGTCGGCTTTGCTGGCCACTTCGAACGCCTGCCGCCGCTGGTGGTTGCCAACCGCGATGAGCTGCTTGCTGCCCCCGCGGCGCGCCGCGTGCTGCTGGGTGACGACGACGACGGCCGTCCGTTGCGCCTTTGCTTTCAAGCAGGCGTCGCAGGCGAAGCAGCCATGTTGAGTCGGGCCGAGGCGGGCTGGCACACCGTCGCGTGCGACCTGCACAGCGCGACCGCGCCGTGGCCGATGGCGCCGCTGCTCGATGGCGCCGACGAGATCGTCACCGGTGCTGGCTACAACGCCTGGTGGGAGACGCAGTGGCTCGGCGTGGCACACAAAGCGCGCTTCGTGCCGTTTGCGCGCTCGATCGACGACCAGGCGTGGCGGATGGCGCTGCCGACGACGACCATGACCGAAAACGGTGCCGACGTGCTGCTGCGCCTGCTCGAGTGCGGGTAGCAGCCGCGATCACAGCTCCGCATGCTGCGAGGCGTCGACGACGCGGGGGGCGCCGTGTAGGTTCGCGCCGTGGTTGACGACAAACTCCGCGGCCTTGCCGAGCCCCCTTCTGCCCCCTCGCTGCACACCGTCGCTGGTGACCCGGCGAGCGATGCCACGGTGTTGAGCCAACCCGTCGTCGCCAAGCCCGTGCAGCGCCTTGGCCGCTATGCGCTGCTGGAGCGCCTGGGCGTGGGCGGCATGGCCGAGGTGTACCTCGCCGAGCAGGCCGGAGCGGCGGGCTTTCACAAGAAGGTCGTCGTCAAACGGATCCTGCCGCACCTCGCGGCCGATCGGCAGTTCGTCGACATGTTTGCGCGCGAGGCCAAGGTCGCCGCTCGTGTCAGCCACCCCAACGTTGTGCAGATTTTCGAGCTCGCCGAGCAGGAGGGCGAGTTCTTCATCGCGATGGAGCACATCGACGGGCTCACGCTGCACCGGTTGGCAGCGTCGTCGTGGGAGCAGGGCTGGGCGCTGCCGATCGACGTCGTGTGCCGCACCCTCGCCGACGCCGCGATGGGCCTGCACGCGGCCCACCTTCTCGTCGACGAAAATGGCCAACGCGTGCACCTCGTGCACCGAGACGTCAGCCCCGACAACCTCATGGTCAGCAAAGACGGCGTGACCAAGGTGCTCGACTTCGGCATCGCCAAGGGCGACGTCGGCGGCCCCAAAACCAAGACGGGCA
>JBIKRQ010000236.1:0-10118 GCA_044349155.1 Myxococcota bacterium | reverse complement strand
TGGGCGCTGTTCACGTCAAGGAAATGCCGAAAGTGTGGCGCCGCTAATGACCTGCTTTGCCGGCACCGCTTCGGTGACTCGCGAAGCGAGCTTTGCGGCAAAGCTTCATTGGCGGCGCGGCTCTCGGCTCGCTCGTGTCGTCGACGATCGGCCGGTTTTCGCCACCCCGCGGGGTTGGGTGGGCGCTTGATTCTTCGCTACTGCTCTTCGGCGCTTTGACAAAAACTCGCGCGCCTTTCACGAGCTTCGCACCTACACCCACCTAGAAAGAGCAACTACTTCGTGGTCATTAAACACAACCGTAGGCACACCTTCGAGAAGGCGATCTAGAATCTTCCGAGCATAAGAATGGCGCGATGCCATAACAAAAAGCGGCAAATTTCCACCTCCTTCTTCCTGCTCGGTTTCTCGAAGTATCTCCGACTGATCCTCTGCAGAAAACTTTCCGAGCATCAGGTAACCGTCTTCACTCCTTATTGTAATGCCCTTAATATCATTCTCGAAGCATTCATAGGGGGCAGGAAACCGAGTTCGTGCACGATCGCGAACATCGTCGAACGTCAAAAGACTTACTATAATCGTTGCAGTCTGCGACATTATCTAATTGCCCCAACAAGAACATCGATGTCGTTTGTAATCAAGTACCCGCGCCGCGCGACCTTCGCCACGACGGTATTTCCGGCGCGATGGGTCGCCGACACAAAAGCGACGACAGGCCGTGACACGAATGGCAGTGTCGTATCATCAAGTTGCTTTATTATGTCGTATGCTGATGACGTGCCACCCTTGAACTGGATAAGGGCGTGCTTCGTGATAACGTCAATTTCACCAAGCGGCTCCGCGCCGATCTTGATGTTGAAGTTTTGAACCGCAACGCCTCGCCGTTCCAGATCACGAATAAACGGCAGTAGGTTCGGGTCGTCAGGTAGATCATGGCTTCCAAATCTATTCAAGAACCCCCGGCGCTCGGCCCGCGTGAATCCTGCTTGCTTGAGCGCACGGGTCTTCGCCAGGAGAGAAGGCCCACACCCTGAGTTGTTGTGGACCCACGCCCCCGACTCGCCGACGAAGTAGGTGTGGAAGTCCTCGACTTCGAGGTTGAAGACCGTGTCGGTTGTTGCGCGCCACGTCGTGGACGCGATCGTCAAGACTCGATCGTCAGTGGCAATGACGCGATCGCC
Organism: Myxococcota bacterium; assembly: GCA_044349155.1. Lineage (GTDB taxonomy): Bacteria > Myxococcota > UBA727 > UBA727 > VGSZ01 > VGSZ01. The sequence goes on along the minus strand of JBIKRQ010000236.1, from coordinate 8,937 downwards.
AAGCTCAAGCCGGTGCGCCTCCACGAAACCGCGGCCCTCGACGTAGAACGGATGCTCGCCGGTCGTGCCAAGCACCTCCGAGGCGCCGGCGGCGTCGACGACTTCGAGGTCGAGAATCGCCGAACCTTCGTTGATGAACACCTGCACGACAGGGCGCAGCGCCTCGTCGCCTGTCACCTCGTCGCCAGCCCAAACAAGGTCACCGACCTCGATCTCTTCGATGGGCACGAGCCCGTGATCGGTTCGCACCTCGGTGCCAGCAACAAAGCACGGCGTCGCGCCGATTCTGCACACTGCGGCCTTTGCCGCGTCGAGCGCGTCGTCGGCGACGCCCAGGCCCGCGCGCATCGCCGCGCGCCGAGCCGCAAGCTCGCCGAGCTTGCGCAAGCCGTAGCTGATGACGAGGTCCTCAGGCCCGGGAATGAGCATTCCGGCGACGAACATCTCGGCCTCAAGGAGGCCCCGTCGTGCGCCTTCAAGAAACGCAGCAGATTCCTGACCTGCAACCTTCGTGAGTCCCAGCACCTCGCAACGAGGCTTTCCGTTCACCAGGAGTTCCGACGTCATCTGTCGAAGCGCTGCGTTCGAGTTGCCAACACGGCCGGCGACGATGAGTCGTGCAATCGCGTCAGGGTCGAGGTCTGTCACCGGGTCGGTGCTGTAGTTGCAGCGTGTCGCTCGCTGCGTCCACACAGCAGCTGGCACAACGAGCACTTCTTCGCCGCTGATCACGCCGTCGAAGTAGCCAACGATCGTCTTGCCACCGTCGGCGTTGTCGAGCAGGAATGGCAGACCGTTGTCGTAGCTCTTCGCGATTCCCGTCGGCGTCTGAGCCGCTCGAAGCATGCCGGCAGCGTCGTATTCGTGGTACAGCGTCAGCGGAGCGCTCTCTTCGACAACGATGCGCCCATTGCCGTCCATCGTGCCGCTCACGACTTTGGACAAAGTGCCAATCGGTTCTTCAACACGACGTGTGAACGTTGTCCTGTCGTTTCCGTCGACGAATACTGTTTCGACACGAACACCCGGCGCCGCGCCCGCATCGAGGCCATCTGTTCGCTGCTCGACGAGCACTCGTCCGGCATCGTCGAAGCTGCGGATTGTCGTCGTCACGTCTGCTGGACGTTGGGTGGGCTGCCGAACGATGATCCTTGCCTGTGCGCCGTCATACGAACGAAAGAACTCCTGATAGAACTCGTTTGGCAGTTCGCGGCGACGGAGTTTGCCGCCGTTGTAGAAGGATTGAATCTCGAGAACGTCGGCTGGTTGCGCGCTCTCCGCCGAGGACACGCGCTCCATCTGCGAAAAGCCGGCGCTTTGCGTTTCGACGAACTTCTCAACGATTCCGCCACTCGCGTCGGCGATCGTCGTCGTCGTCTTCGCGATCATGCCGCGCGAGTCGCGCTCATACTCGTAGGTGATCTTCGTGTCGTCTTTGTGGTCGTGCTCCGAGAGCACGCGCCCTTCCGCCGACACATCGCGCGTCAACCATCGCTGCATCGTGCCCACCGACGGCGACTGGACCGCGTTGTACTCGTCGATCGTCGTCGTCGCCCCGTACGTGTAGTCCGACAGACGCGTTCGCTTGATGCGCACGGCATCCACACTCGCGTGCAGCTCGCTAGACCAGTTGCGGAGCTTCAGCGACTTCACGCTCTGTTCGCTCAACACGACAGCGCCGAAGATGTCGTAGATGAAGGTCTCTTCACCCTTCTGTTTCGTCGTCATCTTGCCGGGCAACGTGCCCTGCTTGAAGTCGCTGAAGCGGGTGAACAGCGCGCGCTTTTCGGTCGCACTCGCCCCGGCACTCACCATCGCGGTGAGCCTGCCCAGGCTGTCGTACTCGTGCTCGATCACATGGCCGTCGCCGTAGCTCCGCTTCGTCAGCAGCCCGCCCGCGCTGTACGTGAGCAGTTCACTGCCTTCGTCGGACTCCGCAATGCGCTGGACAACTCGTCCTTGCTCGTCGAAGTCATCCACGCTCAACAGGCTCGTTCCTACAGATGGACTTGCCGCAATTGAATACACTTGCTGCTGCTTCACCGCGCCTGGAGTCGTTGACGCTACAAAGCGAACCTCGGTCGTCTTCCCACCACCAACACTTCTGATTTTCGAAAGACGACACTTGTCATCGCCATCGTAGGTGTAGGTCGAAACCAGCCCGACAGAGTCAGTGATTGTCTTCGTCAGTCCTCCATCGCTGACGATCACCGTCGGGAAGACCTCGTCGACGATTGCGTCGCCCAACTTCTTTTCGCGGCGGTGCAACAACGCGGTCGTGGTCAGCGTGCTGCCAGCTTGTTTGTAGGTTGTTTCCGTCTGTGAGTCACCGAAGTGCACCTCAGAGTCTGTCTCATCGCCGGTTGAAGACTCGAACACAACGCGACCAGCAGCATCATATCGCCACTGGTTGAGACGACCTGAAACATTGTCCGACTGCTGAATCACTCGCCCAAGCGAATCATACTCATACGTCTCGGTGATGCTTCTCGTTACTGTCGCGGTGTTTCCAAATCCGTCGCTCACCTGGGTCAAGCAGGCGTCGCACGTCCGGCGCACCGATGCGGGCAAGCCCCACTCCGGATCGAACGTGAGGTGCTCAACGGCATGCCCCGCTGTTGTCCGGCCGATACCTGTTGGCATGCCGTTGTCGTCGATCGGCTGGTTCCACTCAAGCTTCCCGTCTGTGCCAGCACCGATGACGGAACCGCCGACGACAAAGCCACGTGCGTCGAGTGTCGACGTCATCTCCACATAGCCATCGCCGTCTTGCTGGGGGACACGAACGCGGAGCGGAGTGCCAGTCCGCTCGTCACGTTCGAGTACCGTCGTCTTCAACCCAACCGTCAAGCCCGCAACAGGCTTCATGTCGGTGGTTGGTCGGTCCGTGAGCCTCACTTCGTCCAGGCGATGACGTGCATCGAACTTTGGTGCGGTCTGAAAGCCTTGTTCGTCTTTCGTCGACGTCGGCAACGCTCGTCCGGTGTCCACATCGGACTCGGACGATGTGCGCACCACACCACACGGCGTCTCAAGAACATCAACGTGACCGAAGCTGTTGAGGATCGAGGTCTTCTTCGTTCCGCTCGGGAACGTGATGTCGCGGTTCGTGCCGTCGTAGGCGAACGCGTACGTCTCGCCCTGCACGGTCGCGCCGTGGATTGCCTCGACGCCGTTCACCTGGTCGTACGGGTGCTTGTACTTGAGGTTGCTGTTGCGCGTGTAGCTCGCCTCGTAGACCTGCGACGACGACGTGGCGGTGTCCGCCACCAGCGGCAGCTTCATCTTCTCGGTCTTCAGCTCGTTCGCCGAAACGTTCCACTGCAGACCCTTGCCGCGCGGCGCGTCGTACTCGTACTCCCAGCGCAGGTCTCCGCGCCTCGTCGCCGACGCCGTGGTGGCGCGCGTAAAACGACACGCACGCGTCAGGTTCATGTGGTCCTTCTCGCCGACCGCTGCGGCGATTGCGCCGCACTGTGGGCCCACCGAGTCGGGCGTGGTGTCTGCCGGGTCCAGCGCCTTCGTCACGTCGTGGTCGAACTTCACCTCAGCGACGATCGTGTTGTTCGGCAGCTTTGCCGTTACACCGATCAACCGCTGCGTGCCGAGTTCTTGTGCCTCCACCACGCGCGCGGCGTTGCGCGGTCCATCGACGATGTCTTCGTACCGCAGCGTAAATGTCAGGCCTGTTGGCTTCGGCGCTGGCGAACCTGCTGCTCCGGGTGGGGGCGCGCGCGTCACCTCACTGACGAGGTCGCCGTCGTACTTGAACCACAGTTTCTCCTTCAGACCATCGTCGACCCACGTCGCGAAGTACCGACGACGCGCCAGCGTCTTGTGACGCTCGCTGAGCCGGTCGAAATGAACGACAACGCCGTCTTCCGTCGACAGCTCGGCTGAGAAATCCTTCCAGCTGTTGCCGCCGTCATCGCTCGTCCCTTTGATGGTGAGCAGGCCGCCGTGCACCTTGTCTGTCACGCACGATGTCACTGACGTAATGGCGCGCGTGTCAGGCTCATCGCCGTTCACGGCAAGCGCGCACTCCTGAAACACGCGCGCTTGTCCATCGAACAGCACGACATATCGGCCCGGCACCTCTTCGAGCACGTACGCGTCGAGGTTGTGCGTCCAGCCTGTTCCGAGTGGCGTCAACCCGTTGAACTGGTTGTTGTAGAAACGAACAAACGACCTCGACGTCGACTTCTCCGGGAGCACGATGTCGGGGTACGAGCGCAACAAACGACCATCTGCCACGTCGACGTTTGCAACCACCGTGTGGCCTGCCGACATCATGCCGATGCTCTCGCTGCGGCCTCCTGGTGTCTTGAACTTCAGCTGCGAGCTTTGTTCGATCGGCTCAAGCGCTTCGTAGTTCACGAAGTACGGGATGCCGCTCGTGTCGTCGACACCGTCCATCTTCGTCATTTCGGGCGGCAGCACGAGCTTGAACCAGCGCGTACCTGTCAACTCTGCAGGCCCATCGACGAGCGGCAGCTTTTGCTTTGACGATACGCGGTCGAGCAGATCGTAGCCCGCCTCGGGTGAGTAGCTCTTGACGTCGAGGTCCTTGAGTGGGTCGTTTGGACCCGTGCAATCCGGCTGCTGGCAGATCTTGATGATGCCGCGCTCGATGTCGTCGGGGTCGAGGTAGAAGAACGACACGTTCGGCTCAGACACCGCCGCCTTCTCGGGGCGCTTGTGCGGCGTCGCCAGCGCCTTCGCCTCGACGGACTTTCGACCGTTCCAGCCGCTGTTGACGGCTGCATGGTCGAGGCGCTGACGCGTGCCGTAGAGGTTGTAGCGGTAGAGCACGTTGTCGCTGTTCCCGCTCTCGAACAGCTCGATGTACACGATGTCGAGCGCGCTGATCACCTCGTCGATCGACTGGCCATCGCACATGCCTTCAAGTGCGCGCTTGTCAGTGCCGTTCTCGCTCACCGTCAACGAACAGTCGATGCCAACGCTGTCACCACCGAGGCGCACCTCGAACTCGCCCGGCGTGTCGAGCCCGCGTGCATCAAGCTCGCGGGCGCCAACGTCGACAACGTTCGTGAACAGGCCAAGCCACGTGTCGCCGTCTTCAGCGCGTGGCCCTGTCTCGTCCTGCTCCAGTTCGCGGCTCGAATCGGCGTTGCCGGCTTCAACGCGTGCGTCCTCGACGGAGAGCACGCGGAAACGGTGCTCGCGCGTCGTGTCGTAGCTCGCGACCTTGCGCGTTGGCCCCGACGCCTCGGGCTGCAAGCGCGCGTCGTACACCGCCTTCACGGCAACGGCCTGCTTCGGAAGACCGCGCATGGTGACGTCGTCACGGAAGTCGGGCGCGCCCTGCAACAGCACTTCATCCGAGGCCATGATTCGCGCCGTGCATCGTCGCGATGTCGAGCCGTCGGCGTTCGTCACATCGCTGCAATCGCTGCCTGCTTCGCGTTCGCTTTGACTCAGCTCGCCGTCACCGTCGACGTCAGCGTTGCCCGACAGCGGACGGCCGACCACGTGCAGCAAGTGCAGACCGGTCTGGATGGGCAGCGTCGTCGACGTCGTCGTCTTGCGCGCCACGTGGAGTGCTTGTTCGTGCGCGCCACCTTCGATGTGAAACAGCTGGTCTGTCGACGCAGCCCCCGACAGGTGCACGATGCGACCCGCGATCGGCGGAATGCCTGCGGGCACGTCGGTCAAAGTCGTCTCATCGTTGAGGCAGTCGAGGTACTCGCGCGGCGTCGCGTTCTCGTCGAGTTCGCTGCACAAACGCTCAAGTGGTGCTGCGCGCTTGCCCTCGTCAACGAGTGCCGTCACGCCCTGCTGCACGGCAGGACCGCCGTCGATGAACCCGGCATCGCTCGTGTCGGTTTCGAGCTGGCCAGCGTCGGCGCCAAGCAGGTCGGCAGTGGTGCGGCCTTCGCCCCACGAAGCGCGAATGGGCGAGCCAGGTCCACGCGCTGTTGAACCGCCGTCGACGTAATCGTCGTGACGCGGCGGAGCGAGCCGCACGCGCCAACGGGAACCAATCTTCAACCACTCATCGCCCGTCGTCGCCGCACCGCCTCCGCGGATCTTGCTCGGCGCAGTCGGTGCCGCGACGCCTGCCGCCTTCAACTGCCGTTCAACGGTGAGCTCGATCTCCGGCGGGAACAGCTTGATATCGCCCACGATTTCGAGAACGTCGGTGATGCGCGCGGCCGGATCGTCGTACGCGGGCACCTTCACCGTCGTCATGCCCGAGTAGCCGGTGGCATGGTTGATGGCGAACATGGTGACTTCGTCGCCCTCGCGCAGCACGCGGGCATCGCCGATACCGGCGCGCAAACGTTCGGCTTTGGCGAGGTCGCGCGGCCCGAAACGATCGCGGCGAAACACGCCGTGGTGAGGCGAGTTGATGCTCTCGACAGCAGGCTTGTAGGTGGCGATGGCGCGGGTGAGGTCGTCGGCCTTGAAGAAGTGGACTTCCGTCAGGGTCCCTCGCGTTTTTGGCCTCGCGTGCGCATGCGCGGGAGCCTCCGTCGACGTGAACGACGAAGCCAAAGCCAACAGGAACGCCAGAAACGTCGACACCGCAGTGCGACCCTACCGCGCTCGCGTTCGTTCGTTGTGGGCCGTTTCAGTGCGTTTGGCGGGCGAGACACAGAGCCGCCAGGGAAGCGGCTTTGCGCTTCCCTCTTAGCCGCTCCTTTTGCTCGCACCGCCAAAACGACGACGACGACCGGGCTGGTCGTCGTCGTCATTGTGAACTCAGTGGAGGCGTTCCGCGTGCTGGCGACGCTCGCGTTCCAGATCTGCCGGCAGGTGCTGCAGCACCTCGGCTGCGTACTGCAGCACGCAGTAGAGGTCATCGCTTGGAGCGAGCACAAGCTTGAGTTCGTCGACAACGCGCGTCGCGCTCATCTCCTTGGCGAGCATGCTCAGCACCTTCGTGAGTCGTATCCGACGTCCGCGCAGGCCTGCGATGTTCGGGCGGCTCGCGTATGACAGCCATGGACGCCGCGAGAAGATCTCATACAACCAGCCGTCGGCTGGGACGCGATCGACGCTGTTCATGACGTCTACAGCGATGCCCAGCGACGCCCGGATGAGCCTGGAGTCGCTGCCACTGAGCGCGGCGTCTCGGTCAGCGACGAGCGACAAATGGCGCAGGTACCCGAACGCTGGATCGTTCGTCTCGGCGAGAATGTGGTGGCCTTCTTCGTTGACCACGATCAGGGCAAGTTGGCTCATCACAAGATCGTGATCCACTCGCCCTGCATCTGGCAAGGTCGTTCAAGAACGACGACGAGCAAGGCAGTTCGCGCTGGTCGTCGGCGCTACGAGTCGAAGTGTCTGACAGCAGCGAGGAGCTTTGTTGGATCGAAGCGCTGCGTTGGCTGAAAGTCGATGAGTGTCACGATTCGCGATTCGACGTTGACGAAGTACATCAGGCGAAACGCGCCGTTTGCGACCGTTAGCTGACGCAGCCGCTCATCATCCATCTCTGGCACAGAACGACCTCGACGAGGATTCTCATCGAGCGTCAACATGGTTCGCCGACAGTCCGCGCCGACGCGCCCGGCGTACACAGCAGAAACGTCGGCAAGGCGCCCAACGACGTCGACAACCGCATCCTCAAATGCGCTTGTGATGACGACAACAAATCTCATCAACCCGAGCGCTTCCGGAGCACTTCGTCGAGACGTGCATCGAAGTGGGCGAGGTCGACAACGCGGCCAGCTTCCATGTCTGCCAGTCCGCGCTTGATGCCGGCGAGCACTCGAGTTTCGTGCTCGATCGCGTCAACCATCAGCTCTTGCACGACCTCGTCAAGCGCGCGCCCCGCGCTCTTGGCAAGCAACTTGGCACTCTCGAGCGAGGCTTCCGGAAGTTGAATCGTGATGGCAACCATGTGGGTCAGTGTAGCGACATCAAGAGCCGTCGGCCAGCGCTTCGATCTGCCTTCATCGTCGTCGTGGTTCACGCATCCGGAGAGCGGCTAAGGGACGACTTCGTCGTCTGCGGCTCTGCGCTTCACCTGCTTCGACACCGCTGGTGCTTGCTGCGCTGGGTGGGCCTTCTCGTATGCCGACTTCAACGACGTGATTGTGACCTTCGTGTAGATCGCCGTCGTCGTCGGGCTGTTGTGGCCCAACATCTCCTGCACGTAGCGAAGATCGGCGCCGCCTTCGAGCAAGAGCGTTGCCACCGTGTGCCGGAACACGTGGCAGCTGCCAGTCACACCGACGTTCGCGCTGCCGATCGCGTCGTGCACTACGTCGTGCAAACACTGCTCGTGCACCGGCCGTGGCGTCGTCATCGACAGAAACAGCGCGTCGGACTTCGCGGCCCCAGGCAACGCCCCACGCACGCCCATCACGTAGCGGTCGACCCAATACAGCGCGCGTTTGCTGATGGGCACGATGCGCTGTTTGCGGCCCTTCCCCTCGCGCACAAACACCGTCCCGCGTGCGCTGTCGACGTCGCCGACGCGCACGCCCAACAGCTCGAACCGACGAAGGCCCGTCGCAAACAACAGCTCCAACATCGCACGATCGCGCAGCCCCTTCGGCGTGCCGATGTCGGGTTGCAACAACACCACTTCGGCGTCGCTCTTCGACAACGATGCGCGCGGCAAACTTTGCGGCACACGCGGCAAGTCGAGGTCGGCCGCTGGGTTCACGTCGATCAGCTTCAGCTTGAACAGCTGTCGAAACACGCTGCTGATCGTCGTCATCTTCAACTGCTGCGTTCGCAGCGACAGCCGCTGTCCACGACGTGCGCCGCGCTGCACCCGCGTCTCGTACAAGGCCCGCTGATACGCCTCGATGTGCGAGCGCAGCACCTGCCGCGCGTCGTCGATGCCGCGCAGGTGCAGCCAGTCGATCAGCTGCTTCATCACGCGCCGATAGGTCACGACTGTCGTTGACGGCGCCTGCTTCGTCGTCGTGAGCCAGATGAAGTAGCGCTCCACCTGGT
>JBIKRQ010000630.1:0-2705 GCA_044349155.1 Myxococcota bacterium | reverse complement strand
CGGGCTGGTCGCAGCGGAACTCTGCCGGGCAGTCAGCGTCGACTTTGCATTGGTCGTAGCAGCCGGAAAACAGAGCCGCGAAAGACAGAATCAAACCAACACGCATGCTCGCTCCTACTCGACGACGGCGTTTGCAACGAGAAACCCAGCCCCAACGACAACCAACGTGCTGCCTGCGATGTAGCCCGCCATCGACGCCGCCTTCAGCATTGAATGCGTTTGGCGTTCGTTGCCGTCGGTTGCGGGCATCAACGCGAAAGCGTTCGCGACAGCACCGACAGCCATGCCAACGCCGCCAACGACCACTGTTGCGACGCCGATGGCGAGGAGCGGCGGACGGTCGGGAGCAACGCCGGACGATGCACACACCGCGATGTCTGAGCCTGTGGCGCACAATGCGAGCTCAACGTCGCGCTCAACGTCGATGGAAACGGTGTGGGACCAGGCTGGGCCGTCGTCGACGCGGGCTTCGATCTTGTGTTCGCCAACGGCCAACGGCAGGGGTGCCTTCATCGGCAACACGATCGGCTTGTTTCCGTCGACAACGGCCACCGTGTTTGCTCCGAGGCCGGTCACGAGCAGCCTGCCGCGCATTTCCTGGCGCGCCCAGGTGAGGACTTCGATACGTGCCAGCCGCCGAAGGTCTTCAAGCGAATCAGCAGCAAGCGACCGGCGAACGACCACGCCGCTTTGGAGTTCGTGCAGCGCAAGCTCAAGCGTGAAGCTGGACTCGATGCGTTGCGCTGTCGACGACACGACGCGTGTCGCACCAAGCGCGCGGCCGACAGCGAGGGCACAGACATCGGCATCGTCGCGGCAAGCCTGGGCCTGCAGGCCTGATGCGAGTTCTTGGGGGGAAGGGGAGAGGTGAACCGCGACACCGCGGTTGGCGAGTGCCTCGTTCACGTCGGTGTGGATACCGGCGTCAGGCGCGCCCGCTGTGTGCATCACGACGTAGACATCTTGCGCGTGTACCGCCGACGTCGCGAGCAGCGCGAGAAGAAACACAAACATCGGCATGAGGACTCCCTCAGCGAACGTGCACCAAGTCTGTTTCAGCCGCAAGGCTTCAATCGGGGTAGTGGGAGAGCGCGAGGCGGGTTCCGAATGGGTCGCGAAAGTAGACGCTAAACCTCGATTCGTGATCGATGGTGACGTCGTTGATGCGCAATCGATCGCGCCACGCATCCCGCTCGCTAAAGGCGATCGCGAACGCGACAACATGTGGGCCTGGCCGCGGACTCTCCCATGCGTCGTCAACAACGAGTCCGGTGCATTTTTCAAGCATCAGAACGATGCCCGCAGCATCGAGCCAGACGCTGTGCGGCTGCTCGCGCGTGATGACGAAGCCAAGCACGTCGACGTAAAAGCGACGGGCAACGTCGAAGTCGGTGACCTGAAGCGCGACATGGTGAACGCGAAGGGTCACAGCGATTCACCAACCGTGATCGCACACGTCCTGATGGCCTGCGCCTGATCAAGAAGCAGCTTTGACTCGCTGGTACCGAAGCCCCGAAGCACAAGCTCTTGAACGCACGGCGTGCCTTCGTGTGCTGATTTGAACTCGCGCCAACGCGCCTTGGAAATTGGCGGCCCTGGCTGAGCGGGCGCGGGCGTTTCGACGACCACGGGCGGTTCTGGTGCGGCTGGCGGGGTCTGTGGAGCGGCAGGCGCAACCACCGGCGCCGCGACGGGCTTCACTGGGGTGGGTTTCGCAACCACCGGCGCCGATACCGGGGCTGAAGGTGCGACCACCGGCACGGCAGCCTCGACGACGGGGACGGCCACCGGCGCGACGACGGGCGCCACCGGCGCGACGACGGGCGCCACCGGCTCAACGGGAACGACCGGGGGCGCTGCGACGACGACGATGGGGGCTGGTGTTGGCATCGCCTCGACGGCACGGCGCTGCCGCCCCATGAACACGCCCAGCATCACGAGCAGCGCGACCACCGCGAGCAACGCCCACGGCCGCTTGCTCTGCCCGAATGCGGCAGCGTCGACGCCGCTGTTCTCGACGACAACCGGGACGGGGCGTACCGGGCGCGCAACAATCTGCGTGCCGTCGCGGGCGGCACTCGCGGCGGCGATGGCGGCGACGCCGTTTGGCACGATGGCCGCGGGCGAGGTGCTGCTCTCGACGGCGGGCTGTGCTGCCGGGGCGGGCGGTGACGACGACGCGACGAGGGTCATGTTCGCGCGGCTGTCTTCGAGGGCTGCCTGGTACGACGCCAGGCTCACGCTCGCGAAGCGCGCCATCAACGCCCGTTCGCGGGCGATGTCGTCGGCGAAGGTGTGCTCCATCAGCTCGCGCAGCGTGCGTTCGGCGTCGGCCTTTTGCGCCATGGCCAGCCCGAGCAGCTCCTCGCGAAAGGCACCGCACGTCGACGTGCGCCGGGCCGGGTCGCTGTGCAGTGCGCGGCTCAAAATCATCTGCAGCTGCGGGTCGATGGTGGCCCACGCGCGCGGGAGAAAGCCACCGCGGCCAGCGACGTCCCAGATGGCTTTGGGCGTCATGCCTTCGTAGTAGCGCTCGCCGACGAGCAGCTCGTACAGCAGCACGCCGCAGGCGAAGATGTCGGCACGGCTGTCGATGGTGTCGCCGCGGGCCTGCTCGGGCGACATGTAGGCCATCTTGCCCATGACGACGTTGGGCGCGGTTTTTTCGACCTTGAGGCGGCTGGCGGCGAGGCCGAAGTCGATGA
>JBIKRQ010000235.1:0-10166 GCA_044349155.1 Myxococcota bacterium | reverse complement strand
CCTCGGCGACAAACCCCACAGCGGGTTTGTCTTCGAGGCGATTTGATCGTCGTGTAACGGCACCGCCACCGCTGGTCGTTCATCGTGGCGTGTCGTCGAGCCCTGCCGTCAGCGCGACAGCGGCGGGTGCTGCGCCACGTGGTGAGCGATGTGCGCCTGCACGATCGGCAACAACGCGGCGGGGGATTGCTCAGCACCCTTGAGCAACAACGCGAGGCCGTCCTCGAGGGTGTTGGCCACCGGCGTGGGCAGCCCCACGACGTTGAACATGCCGACGAGCCCGTGCACGACTGCCCCCGCAAAACCACCGGCACGCATGACGATGATGTTGGTGGTGGGCCGGCCAGCGAACTCCACGGCGTACTGCTGAAACACCTCGCGCACGCCCTTTTCGAACGAGAGCTTGTCCAGGCGCTCGATGATCTCGAGAGAGCGATAGCCGGGGCGCATCTTGCGCTCGCCCTCGACGACGGCCTGCAACTGCTGCACGGTTGGGGTGGTGGTCCAGACGTTGACGTAGATGCTGTCGTCGATGCGGATGGCCGACGACGCAGCGGTTTCACTCAGCGGTTCAACAGACAGGGTCATGGCGTCCACTCTTCATGCCCCACACAGCGGACCGCAAACCCAGGACTGAAGTGCGCGCCGCCGACGACACAGGTGTCCGGACAGCGGACCGCGAGCAGGTTGCTTTGGGGTTTGTCGCCGAGGCGAGTCTCTTGAGGGGCGGGGAAACGTCCCCGCCGATCACATCAGCCTGCGTCGCGGACAATGACTACTGCGCCACGCTCATGATCGCCTCGGCAACGTGCGGATCCAGAATGTCGACGCGCTGGCCTGCCGGAAGGACTGACTGCACACGCGCCACCATCGTCACCGTGAGGCGCGTGCCACCGCCCAACAACAAGGTGCCCGCGGCGTTGCGCACGTCGCCCACGACGACCATGCCCTCACGCAGCTCATCGACCGCGACCCCCGTCGGCGGGTGCTTGCGCATCTCGACGACGACGGTGAACTCGAGATCGCCCCCTTTCATGCGCGCGACCCACGCCGATGCCGGCAGCCCCGAGGACCACGTCGTTGGCAGGCCCATCGTGAGCTGGGCACCCGCCGGCGAACACGTCCGCTTCAGTGCACCTGCGGATTGGTTCGTGAGTTCACGCGCCAGGTCTTCGAGCACGGCGGTGTCGGCGTCGGGGATGCCGAGCAGCGTCGCCAGTCGCGCCAGCATCTCTCGGCTGCCGGCAACGTACACGGCGATCTCCAGCGATTGCGCTGCAAGGTGCATGGGCAGGCGCGCGACGACGAGATCGCCGAAGTCGCACGGCAGCGGAACGTCGCATTCGCCGTCGAGGTGTGTTGACGCAAAGCCCGACAGATCGCTGGCGAGTGCTTGTGGCAGTCGCTCCAGCTCGCGGAGTGCGGGCTCTTCGGTCGCTGACATTTTCAGCAGCCGGTGGACGCGGACGACCAGCTCTTCGGCAACGAGGGGCAGTCGAACAAAGTCGTGGACCCCCGCGTCGGCGGCGATCGGCAACTGCGTCACCTTCTCGATCAGGGCGACGAACAGCGTCTGCGGATGTGCTGCCTGCAGCTGGTGAAACGCCGTGACGGGCAACTGGCCAAGGAGGCTCCAGTCAAACACCACCAGCGGTGCTGGGTGTGCGTGAAGGCTCTGGAGCGATGGGGCGACCTCGATCGTGTGGTGCCCCCCTTCGAGTGCTTTGCGGCACTGCTCGCGGAGGGGACTGGACGGGATGACGAGGACAACGCGACCGTGTGTCGGCTGCGTCATTGTCCGACCTTGCTCAGAGGCGCACCCATCATGTGGCGCGCAAGGCTCAGCAACAGTGGACGAGGCAGTGGCTTGTTCAGCCAACCGCGCACACCAAGGGCCCGCGCTCGCTGCACGAGTTCGGGCTGGGCTTCGGTGGTGAGCATGACGAAGTCGATCATGTTCTTCGCGGCGCGCAGATGCTCAAGGAGCTCCATGCCACCCATGCGCGGCATCATCACGTCGCAAACGATGAAGCCGATGTCGGGATAGCTCGCCAGCTTTTCAAGTGCGTCGACCCCATCAGCCGCGCCAACAGTGACAAAGCCTTCCGCATTGAGCGTGGCTGTCACCTGGCTGCGGATGATAAAGGAATCGTCGACTACGAGAATCCGCTTCATGTCGATGCCATCGGTCACGCATGTAGGTCTCTTGAACTGATCTGCGCGACTCGCCGCCGCCGCAGTCCAACGCCTCAAGATCCTCGCCGCCCTGCCGAGTGACACACAGAGGTGGGTGGCATGCAGGAAAAAACGCACGGGTGGCAGCGCGTCTACGCGGCCATGGGGGTCTTCAATGTGCTGACGGTGCTGGCCGCCGTCGGCATCGGTTCAACAATCGCGTGGCTCTACCACGGCTCTGTCGAGGAGGCGCAGGCGTGGGCCTCGCGGTCGTCGAACATCGCCCAGCTCTCGCAGCTGGCCACGCGGGCCAACGCCCCGGGCAACGACGTGTTCTCGAGCCGCGACGTCGCCGCCGAACAAGCGCGCCTCGCGGTGGCCGAGCACGAATTCGACAAGGCCTTTCAGGGCGCGATCGACGAGCTCGACAAAGCCGGGGCCGACGTCGGCGGTGTGCGTGCCGAAGTGGTGGCCGCGGAAAAACACGTTCGCGCCATGACCACCAATGCGCGCGGGATCTTTGCCGCCCTGGGGCGTGGTGACGAGGCTGCGGCTGGCGAACAGATGGCGCAGATGGACCGCAACCTCGCGTTGTCGTCGGAGGCGGTCGCCAAAGCAGGGACGGCGATTCAGGGCCTGCAAACCAACATCTTCACGCACCGGCTCGCGCAGGCGTCGTTGCTCACGAAGGTGCAGGCGGGGTTGATTGTCCTCGTCGTGGCGATGGTCTTGTTCTTTGTCAGCTATGGCCGCCGCCTCGGGCGAATGTTCAACGCGCAAAACGAAGCGATTGCCCAAAAGGGGCGCGACATGCGCCTCGTGCTCGATCAGGTGTCTGATGGTCTGGCGATTCTCGATCGCCGTGGTGTCGTCGTGGGCGAGCAGTCGTCGGCGTTTGCCGCGGTGGTGGGTGCTGTGCCAGCGGGTGGCTCGCTTGGGCGTGCGTTTGATCTGAGCGCGCCACACATCGCGGCCTGGTTCGACGTGTCGTTTGATGCCTTGCACGACGATGCACTGCCGCTGGAGGTCCTGCTCGGCCAACTGCCGTCGCGTGTTGTCGTCGCTGGTCGTCACCTGTCGTTTGAGTACCAGCCGATCGGCACCGACAACGTGCCTCAACAGTTCTTGTGCATCGCGCGCGACGTGTCTGAGAAGGTACGCAGCGACGAGAGCGAATCGACACGCAGCGATGGCCTGGAGTTGCTGTCCCGGTGGGTGCGCGACAACCGCGGTGCGGCGATGTTCGTCGACGACGGCGATGCCCTGCTCACGCGCGTGAATGCGCTCGCGGGCACAGTCATCTCGAAGGACCAGCTCGTCGAGCTCAAGCGCGATCTGCACACGCTGAAGGGCAACGCCGGCGTGTGGGGCCAGACATCGTTTGCACGCCAGCTGCACCAGATCGAAGACGTGCTCGAAGAAGAAGGCGCGTTGCCCACCACGGTCGCCACCGAGTTGAAAGAGGGCTGGCTGCTGCGCACCGAGACGGTCCGGCGGATGAGCGGCGACCGCGGTGACCTCGTCGAAGTGCCGCGTCGCGAGCTGCAGCGCCTGGTGCAGGAAGTGCGCGAAGGTGCTGACCGCGACACCATCGTGCGTCTGCTCGAGGACTGGAAAGAAGAACCCGCCACCGTCGCCCTCAGCCGCCTCGGCGACTACGCGCGTTCGCTGGCGCGTCGGTTGGGCAAAAACGACGTCGAGGTGGTGGTCGACGGTGGCGACGTGCGCCTGTCGTCGACGCGCTTTCAAGGGGTGTTGTCGGCCCTCGTGCATGTGGTGCGTAACGCCGTCGACCATGCGTTTGTCGACAACGCATCGGCACCGCGCCTCGAGCTGCGTGCTCGTCGAGAAAGCGACGCGATCGTGTTGCGCATCGCCGACAACGGCCGCGGCATTCCGTTGGCGCATGTGCGCGAGCGGCTCGCGAAACTGGGCCGGGCGGTCAACGACGAACGCGAAATCCTCGACGGCATCTGGGAAGACGGCGTGAGCACCGCTGAAGCACTGAGCCAGACCTCGGGGCGCGGCGTGGGCCTCGCGGCGGTGAAGAAGACCGTGCACGCAGCGGGCGGTGTGGTGCATGTCGAAACAGTGGCTGGTGCTGGATCGACGTTCACCTTTACCTTCAACACCTCGCAAAGACGCGCCGCAGAGTGACCCTCGTTTTTTGAAGCATTCCCTCGCGAGCACGCGAGGTCCGCTGCAGCACCATCAAGATCATTCAAGATCATTCAAGATCATCGGAGACGTGAACATGCTGACCACTGCAGTGGGCCTGTTGGCCCTGATGGCCGCCGACACACCGCCGACGACGACACCGTCACCATCTGCGCCCTACTCGTTGTTCAATCCAGTGCCGCAAGAGCAGATGCGACCGCTTGTCACCGACCGGCCCGACCTGACGGAGTCGGCGATCTCCGTCGACGCGGGCCACCTGCAGCTCGAGATGGACATGGGTGTGGTGGGTGTCGATCGCGCCACCAGCAACGTCGATCTGACCTTGATGGGCGTGAACCTGAAGATCGGTTTGACGCCGTCGGCCGACCTGCAGTTGGTGCTGCCACCGATCGGTGTTTCGCTCGGCAGCGATTCGTTGCGGCCCGTCGGCAACGACGCGCTGGTGCGCTTCAAGTACAACCTGTTCGGCAACGACGGCGGCGACTTCAGCTTGGGCTTGATGCCGTTTGTCGTCGTCAACCTGGGCGGGCTCGACCCCGACGTGATCGTGCCGCTTGAGGGTGGCTTGATCATTCCGTTCGGCTTCGCGCTGCCCGCCGAGTTCGCCATCGCGAGCATGGTGCAGCTCGAGATCAACCACGACGGCTTGAACTGGCAGCCAGGTGGTTTGCTGACGACGACGGTGGGGCACGCGCTGCCCCTCGATGGCTTTGGCGCCTACCTCGAAGCTGCCGCGGTGCTCGAACCCACGCTCACCGACAGCCGGCTGTTGGCGAGCGCTGGCGTGACCTGGGGCGTCACGCCCGACATCCAGCTCGACGTGGGCACGCGCTTGCCAGTGGTGGGCAACGGCGGTGCCTACGAAGGCTTCGCCGGTATCAGCATCCGTCGCTGAACCGTCCGCCGCGTCGCCGGTCAGATGGTGGCGCGGCCTGCGGTGGTGGCTGCTTCAACTTCGTTGAGGCGGCCCGTTTTCACGTCGTAGATGTAGCCGGAGATGGGGATGTTGCCCGGCACGAGCGCGTGGCTGCGGATGCGCTGCACGTCCTCGACGACGCTGCCCACGAGGTTGTCGATGGTGTGCCACTTCACGTACTTGCCCGTGGTGTTGCCCGCGATCTTCTTGC
This sequence comes from Myxococcota bacterium, assembly GCA_044349155.1. Lineage (GTDB taxonomy): Bacteria > Myxococcota > UBA727 > UBA727 > VGSZ01 > VGSZ01. Next base: position 4,686 of record JBIKRQ010000235.1, on the reverse strand, counting down.
CGACGTCGCGCCAGCCGTTTTCGTCGATGGTGGCGGTTTCGAGGCTTTGGCTGAGCAGGCCGGCGATGATGTCGTCGGTGAACAGCTCCATGCCGCAGTCGGTGTGGTGAACGACAAAGAACTCGTTGGTGCCCAGCAGCTTGTAGCTGATCACCAGGCTGCGGATGGCGTCGTCGGTGGCGCGACCGCCCGCGTTTCTGATCACGTGCGCATCACCCTCGGCGAGGCCCGCGTAGCCCGCCGGATCGAGCCGCGCGTCCATGCACGTCAGCACCGCAAACCGACGGCCCGGCGGCAACGGCAGCGATCCCTTGTCGCCAAAACCAGCGACGTAGCGGGCGTTGGCGGCTGTGACTTCGTCTTTGACTTTGCTCATGGCTGTTTGCTCCTGCCTGTCCGTTATAGCGGATAGACGGAGCAAAGCGAAGCCAGGAGACCAGATCCACCGAAAGCGAAGCTTTTCCAGGGATCTCGACTGTCTCACGAATGAGAAGAGCCGACGCTTTAACGGATTTCCTGGGCCATGCGCTGCAGGAACGCGAGCATGCCGGCGGCATCGAGGTAGTTCGTTTGCACGCTGCCGAAGCGGACGGCGTCGCCACTGCGCAACACCACGGGGTCGCCGGCTTTGCGGGCCGCGATGCGGATGTTGTTGACGAAGGTGCCGTTGTGGCTGCCGGCATCTTGCAGAAGCTGCTTTCCGTCGACGTCGCGCACGAAGGCGTGGAACTTCGAGACCGTGACGTCGCTGATGACGACGTCGTTGCCGTCGAGTCGACCGATGCTCACAAACGCCAGCTCCGACGACGGCCGACGCACCATGGGCAAGATCCAGGTCACGAGCTCAAGGGTGTTGCTCGGCGTCCACGCATCGACGGTGCGCATCGGCCCGGTTGGTGCCTGCGACGGCGAGATCTGCACGAAGAAGCCCGGTGCCAACGCGCGCAGCTCGGCCAACGGACGCGTCGTCAGCGGTGCGAGATCTTGCAGGGACAGGCGGTTCACGTCGGCCAAGGCGACCTCACGGACAGGAATAATCGTTCGCGCCGATCTGCCACGAACAGCCGGACTCGCGGGCGCCAAGGTCAGCAGCGCCGACACTGACGGCATCGGCTTCATCGCACACATCGGTGGCGGCGGGGGCGAGCTGGTCGATCGCACCAACGGGGCAAAATGCGTCGTCGAAGGCGCCAAGCGCGACGGTGTCGCACAACGGGCCAGGGCACAGGCCTGTGCAGTTGCCCGTGCAGGCGGCCACCGGCTCGACGACGTTGCTGCCCACTGTGCCCGTACACGGCGCTGTCGAGCTGAGCGACCAGCCCCGATCGAACAAGGCGACGCCCTGCGCACACAGCTCGACGTCGCTGGCGTCGACACCTCTGGTGCGCACGCCGTCGATCGTGACGTGCGCGAGGGTCAACGCATCGCTGCTGCTGCCGCTGGCGAGCACGCCGTTGGCGAAGGCGCCGTGCACCCACACCCCCGCGAGCGTTGCGCTCCAGGGATCGCGCGCGTTGGCCTTCACGCCGCGGGCGCACGAATCGCTGCACAGCAACACCGACCGCGTCACGACGGTGTGAGTGGCTTCGACAACGATCCCGTCGTTGCCGGTGGTGACCTCGACGTGATCGACAGTGGTACTCGGTCCGGTCATCCGTACACCCACAGATGGCGCTCTGACGACGAGGTCAGCAACGCCCGCTCCCACTGCGCGCAGCTCGATCGCAGCGCTGTTGCCGGTTTTGACAAGCGAGGAGCCCGCTTGCCCAACGAGCACAACGCCGCTGGTGTCGACGACAATCGTCGCCGAAGTGGTGAGCGCGACGGACGGCAACAGAATGCGTGACGACACGGGCGCTTCGATCAAAGCCTGCTGCACATCGGCCAACGTGAGGATCGCACCACCTGTGCAACCCGAGCTGTCGAGCGCGCAGTCCACGCAGACACTCCCGATACCTTCACCCTGCAACAGTCCCAGGCTGCCGCAGGAAGAAAAGCCAATCCCGCCCTCGCACGCTTCGTCGTCGTCGAGCTGGCCGTTGCCACAGAGCGCCTCGCCTTCTCCTTCGCCCTCTCCTTCGCCTTCGCCTTCACCTTCACCTTCGCCCTCACCCTCGCCTTCTCCTTCTCCTTCTCCTTCGCCCTCGCCTTCTCCCTCGCCCTCGCCTTCTCCTTCTCCCTCGCCCTCGCCTTCTCCCTCGCCCTCGCCCTCGCCTTCGCCTTCGCCTTCGCCCTCGCCCTCGCCTTCAGCGGGCGAAATCGACAACGTCGCATCGACCATCGTGTTGCCGATGACGACGACATCGACGGCGCCACCGCCCACCACCACATGGTCGAGCAGGGCTTGCGCGACGATCGAGATGGTCTCGCCGGCGAGGGTCTCTGGAAGCACCAGATCGAGGGTCTCGGTGCTGTCGAGCGCGCGCTCGTCCTCGGGCGCGAAGAAACGATCCAGCCCCGTGTCGCCCTGCGCGACGGCGACCTCGAGCTGGTTGGCCTCGAGGTCGACGTCGAACGCGAGATGAATCCCCGTGCGGCTGCAGCCCGACAGCACCACACCAGCCAGCACGAACACGGCACAACAGCGCAGCGCGTGCAGCGTCATGGGATCACCTCGTGTGTGCCAAGCGAGGCTCGCGACGACGTCACGGCAAGCGCAACGCCAACACCCACCGCGACACCGACGGTCACCGCGGCCGCTGTTGCGACCACCACGGGCCACACGCCAAAGTCGCCGCCGTCGTCGGTGTTGATGCTCGGCGCTGCTGCAGCGCCAGACACACCAGGGGTGAGGGGCGTTGTTGGCGTCGGCGTTGCTGTCGGCGTCGGCGTCGACGTCGGCGTTGGTGCTGCCGCCAGCTGCACGCGGCTCTCGGCGATCAATTCTTCGACGGTGGCGCGGTTGGCAGCGTCGGGCTTCTCGTCGAGGTAGCGCTCGAAGAAGAAGATGGCGCGCTCGTGGTGGCCCAACTGGCGTTCACACTGGCCGAGGTTGAACAAGAAGCCCGGCAGCGGCTTTTTGGCGAACGCGGCTTGAAAGCCCACCAGCGCGTCGTCGAAGCGGCCGCCGTCGTAGGCGTTTTTGGCCTCGACGTACAACGTGCGTGCTTCGGCGGCGGCGACGTCGTTTGCTGCTTGAGGTGCCGCTCCCGCCAACAGCCACACCAGGACCACGGTGGCAATCACGAGTCCTCCGCGAATGGGTCAACCACGGCACTCTTTGATGTTGGCCGCGCCTTCGCTGCTGGTGTCGCCGGGGCGCGGACGCGCGGGGGCTTGGTCGTCGTCGCTGCAGGCTTGCTCGGCGAAGACTCCGGCGGCGTTGGCGTTGGCGTTGGCGTTGGCGTTGGCATTGCTGCAGCAGGCTCAGGCATTGGTGCTACTGACGGCGGTGGTGGCACTGGTTCGGCCACAGCAGGGGTGACGACGGCGGTGGACTCGGGAACGGTTGGCGGCTTGCCTGCTCGGCCCAGCAACGACGCCATCGCAACCACAACGACAACGACGACCGCTGCTGCAGCAACGGCCGCTGGCCACGGCTTTGAGCGGGGCGCGGGGAAGTCTCCCCGTCGATCCAGTGTCGCCGGTACGTCGTCGTGCGTAGCGGCGCGCAGCGCGTCGACGACGATCGCCATCGATGCCGGGCGGGCGTCGCGGTCTTTCTCGAGCATCGACGCGATCAACGACGCGAGCGGCCCCGGCACCTGTGCTGCGCGCTGCCGCACGTCGGGGGCGGGCACCGTCATGTGCTGCACCACCCAATCGCCAAACGAACGCCCCGCAAATGGCAGGGTGCCCGTGAGCATCTGAAACAGCACGATGCCAAGGGCGTAGACGTCGGCGCGGTGGTCGACCGCCGTGCCCGCCAACTGCTCGGGGGCCATGAACTCGGGGGTGCCCACAATCGCGCCTGCCGCCGTGAGGCCCCGCTCGCGCAGCGTGGTGCCCAACTTGGCGACGCCGAAGTCGAGCACCTTCAAGCGCAACGGTGACGACGACACGAGCATGATGTTGTCGGGCTTCAAGTCGCGGTGCACGATCCCCGCGGCGTGCGCTGCGCCGAGCGCTTCGGCCGCCGCGATGCCGATCTCGATGATGACGTCGGTGCTCAACGGGCCATGGGCCATGCGCGCGGCGAGGGTTTCGCCCGACAACAACTCCATGACGATGCAGGGCTGACCATCGACGATGAAGAGGTCGGTGACGTCGACAATGCCGTCGTGGTGGACACTGTTGACCGCGCGGGCTTCGTCGAAGAACCGCTCGACCGACATCGCGTTGTGCGACAGCGCGCGCTTGAGCACCTTGATGGCTGCTCGACGACCAATGACCGTGTGCTCGGCGAGATACACCCGCCCCATGCCGCCTTCGCCCAACGGGCGCAGCACGCGCCAGGAGCCAAGCAGAGCGCCACCAGGCAGCTCAGGCTCGACCTCCAACAGCGGCTCCGCGTCGACGCGCGCATCAGCAGTTTGCAAAGCACTCACCACGCCATCATGGCGCGAGCCCGAATGCAGCGCCAACGACGAGCACTCCCGTGTTCCTTTGTGCAACGACCCGCTGCGCAGATCTGCTCTAGCAGGTTGCTGAAAAATGGCGCTTTGGGCGCGACGATGACGTCGTCAAACTTGTGTTCGACGACGTCATTGCCGTTTCGGCGCTCGATTTCGTGCCTCTCGGCTCGTT
>JBIKRQ010000234.1:0-10209 GCA_044349155.1 Myxococcota bacterium | reverse complement strand
TTTGCCTTGAAGGCTTCGGAGTATTCGTTCACGACCGTCTCGTTGCAGCCCCACTGGTGTTTCGTGCTTCAGCCCGAGGGCGAAGATCCGGCAACAACCCTGACACTGGGGGCCGGCGCGCGGCGCTCATCGGCGAGCATGCGGTGGGCGGCGCGCAGACTTTCGAGAGCCTCACGCAACAACGACATCAGTTCGGTGTCGAGGGGGAGCTTGCGATCGCGGGGCAGACTCACAAGGTCTTCGCAGGCGTGGGCAAGGCGCTCGATCGCGACGAATTCGAGGAACGCGGCGTTGCCCTTGATGGTGTGCATGGCGCGGTAGAGGCGGTTGATCTCGTCGGCGTTGTCGGCTTCGACCTCGAGGGTGAGGAGGCATTCGTCGATGCTGCGCACGGCCTCGACGGCGTCGCTCAAGTACACGTTGAGGTTGTCTTCTTCGGCTTGCATCACAGCTGCTCCGCAGCGTTCTTGACGACGACCTGCGCACGACGCGCGGCGAGCGTGAGGAACCGCAGGCCAGGTGCTGCACCCGACCTGCAGGCGTTTGCTAAAAGCCGCCGAAGCCCCGCTCATCGCGGTCCAGTGGCAGCACCGCTTTGCCCGATGGCTGTGACGACGACGACGAACGTGCGGGCGCAGCACCGGCGGCATTGGCCTGGATCATCGCCATCACCTGGGCGTACAGCTCGGGGCTCATGGTCATCTGGCGCGGTGCTTCTTCCTTCGCGGGGGTGAGGCGGTACTTGTCCATCTGGTCTTTGAGCGCCTTCATCTGTCGGCTGAGTTCGTCGGCCGCCGCAGCGATCTCGGTGCTCTGCTGGCTGCTGGCCTGCGCCACACCAGCGGCCTGCTGAATCGAGCCGCTCACCGAGCTCAGCGACGTGGCCTGCTCGCCACTGGCCGAAGCGATCTCGCCAGCGAGGTCGACGACCTTGGTGACGTTGCTGACGATGTCGCGCAGTGCGGTGCGCGTGACATCGGCGAGGCGCACGCCCTGGCCCACTTTCTTGGCTGAATCAGCAATGAGCCCAGCGGTCTCTTTGGCAGCACGGGCGCTGCGCTCGGCGAGGTTGCGAACTTCCTGGGCGACGACAGCGAAGCCTTTGCCGTGACGACCAGCGCGCGCTGCTTCCACCGCGGCGTTGAGGGCCAGCAGGTTGGTTTGAAACGCGATCTCGTCGATGACCTTGATGATGCGCGCGATGTGTTGCGCTGACGCATCGATGGCCGACATCGCCACCGCGAGTTCTTCCATGCGCGACTCACCATCGCGAGCGGCCGTCGCTGTCCCCGTGACGAGCTGATTCGCCATCGCAGCACCTTCGGCGTTGGCCTTCACACCGTCGACGGCGCGGGCGAGTTCAGACGAACTGCGCTCGACGGTTTCGTTCAACTCCTGTGAGCCCTCCGACATCATGCCGCTCGTGGCGCGCAACTGACCGGCGGCCTGACCGACCTGCTCGATGGCGTTTTTCACGAAGCGAAACGAGTCCGACGTCGAGTCGAGCAAGCGGTTCGTGTTGTCGCCGATGCTGCGCATGATGCCGTTGAAGTGTTCGGTGTCGATGCGCTGTGTGAGGTCACCGTCGATGGCGGCGCCGATCAAACGCTCGAGGGCAATGGCGGTCTCTTTCTCCTCGTGGATGTCTTTCAACGCACCCGCCACGCGCAGCGGCACACCGTCTTTGTCGCGCATGGTCGCACCGGTGGCGCGATACCAGCGATACGTGCCGTCCTTCTTCAGCAGCTGGTACTCGACGTCGTAGCCCGTCTTGCCGGTGCGATCGTTGAGGTGCGTGGCGAAGGCGGCGAGCACCCACTCTTTGTCGTTGGCATGCAGCCGCGACGACCAACTCTCGAGGACGTTGGGGAAGTCGCTTTCGTCTTTGAAGCCCAACATCGAGCGGAACTGGGGCGACCACCAGAATTCGTTTTTCGGATTGACGGGGTCGGTGGCGTCGATGGCCATGTCCCACAGACCAACACCAGACGCGTCGTTGATCAGGTCTGAGCGGATCTTGGCGTCCTGCAACGCAATGGCGGCGCGCTTCTCGTCGTGGATGTCCTTCAAGGCACCAGCCACACGCAACGGCGCGCCGTTTTCGTCGCGCATGGTCGCCCCCGTCGCGCGGTACCAGCGATACGTGCCGTCCTTCCTCAGCAGTTGGTACTCGACGTCGTAGCCGGTCTTGCCGCTTCGATCGTTGAGGTGCCTGGCGAAGGCGGCGAGCACCTGGTCTTTGTCGTTTGGGTGCAAGCGCGACGACCAACTCTCAAGGACGTTGGGGAAGTCGCTTTCGTCTTTGAAGCCCAACATCGAGCGGAACTGGGGCGACCACCAGAACTCGTTTTGCGCGTTCACGGCATCGCTGGCGTCGACGATCATGTCCCACAGGCCAACGCCCGAGGCTTCATTGATGAGTTCAGAGCGGATGTTCGCGTCCTGCAGGCGAATCGCCGCGACCTTCTCGTTGTGGATGTCTTTGATCGAGCCCACGGAACGAATCGGCAGACCGTCGGCACGACGCAGCGTGATCGCTGTGCCGTAGACCCAGCGGTATTCGCCGCTGCTGTCTTTCAAGCGGTACTCGACCGCGAGGGGTGTTTTGTCAGTGCGATCCAGCAGATGTGCGGCGAGCGCGCCGTTGACGGCGTCGGCGTCGGCTGGATGCATGCGGTCGTTCCAGCCAGCGGCAATCTCGGCTTCGCCGCGGCCCTCAAGACCTGCCATGCGCAACACCGTGGGCGACCACCAGGTGGTGTTCGCCGGGTTGGCGATGTCGCCGTCGACCATGCTGATTTCCCACAAGCCCACGCCAGCAGCATCACCAAAGAGCTTCAAGCGTTGCTGCAAGACCTCGACTTCCGTCGACGATGACGATGACGACGATGACGACTTCGCTTGTGCGCGCGGCCTGGCTTTCGCTGCGGGCTTCGCCGGCGTGCGCGACGAACGCACCGTCGACGCCTTCTTCGGCGACGACTTCGGCGACGACTTCGGCGACGACTTCGACGTTGCCTTCGACTTCGATGCCGTTGATGCACGGGGGGAGCGAACGGCGTTGACGATGGCGTGCTCGACATCGGAAGCGTGCGCGCGCGACGAGGAGCCAGAAGAACGCTGGGTCATGGACGATCCTGTTTCGAAACGGTGGAAGGCGACGATGAACGAGCGGCTGTCAGGCGGCCGCGGCGGTCGTTGGTGCTGAGACCACCAGGCGGTGCACGTCGAGGATGAAGCTCACGCGCTCGCCGCGTTTGCTGATGCCCGTCACCAGGCTCTCGCGACCACTGCTGCGCATGAGCGTTGTCGCGCTCTCGACCTGATCAGGAGGGCACTCGGCGATGTCGAACACGTCGTCGACGATCAGGCCGGTGGGTGTGCCGTCGACTTCGATCACCACGATGACGGTGCGGTCGGAGTACGCCGTCTCCTGCAACCCAAAGCGTGCGCGCACGTCGAGCAGCGGAATCACTTTGCCGCGCAGGTTGATCACGCCGCGCACGTGGCGCTCGACGTCGGGCACAGCGAAGATCTTTTGCAGCCGCACAACCTCGATGACGTGGGCGACGGGGATCGCGAACTCCTCCTCACCGACAGCAAACGTGAGGAAGGTGTTGTCGATGTTGTCGTCTTCTTCGAGGTCCAGGTCGTCGAGGTCGTCAATGGCCATGGCGGGCGCCTCCCGGCAGCACCCGCACCATCGGCACGACCCATTCGACCTTGAGGACTCGCCGCTGCGGCGCGCTGCGTCGTTCGGCCCCGTGAGCCCTCACGCTGCGCTCTTGGTCGATTTCGTGTTTCTATTCAAGGACTTGGCGGTACACCTGTTCCCTGTACGGTGGCGCCGACGACGACCGTGCCGTGATTGATCGGCGGGGAGGTTTCCCCGCCCACCCTTCAAGAGACTCGCCTCGGCGACAAACCCCAAAGCGGGTTTCTCTTCGAGGCTCAATCATCCTGGGTGGCGGGTGGGTGCTCGCCCTCGAGGTCGAGGTCGGTCAGCCCCAGGCGCGCTTTCAGCGAAGCGGCGTACAGCAGGAAGGCGCCGTAGCGCTCCTGGGCGGCTTGCACCTCGGTGGCCTGGCCGACCACCATGCCGCCCGCCCCCACGAGCGTGGCCAGCGAGCCCACCAGCCCAACGGCAGCGACGGGAAGCGCATAGAGCCTGATGCGCTCGCTGGTGGTGCTGCTCGCCGGATCCGCCATCGTCTGCAGGTTGAGCCCCAGCGCCGGCAACATCATGGCCACGCCAACACTGGCGAGGATGACGCCTCCGACCGTGAACATGCCGGCGCGCGCCTCGACCTGTTCAGCCCGCGCGGCCGCGATCGCGGTTGGCGATCCGGGGGCAACAACGGGCACCAGGTCGTTGGCGTGTTCGACGCGCGTGCCGTCGTTGAGCACGATGAACGAAGGCAGCCGCCCGTTGCCGCGACGGGCCACGTCGGTCTTGCGCACGACGATGGGCCGAAGCTGCTCGTACGACGCGCGGCGCTGTTCGAGTGGTGCGTCGTCGGGGGGCAGCTGCGCCAGCTGAACATGGGCGGGGGCACAGCTCGCGGCGAGGGCGGCCATCAGGAGTGTGAGGAGCAGCGGCTTCATGGCGCACCTGTCGTCGCAGGCGACGCAGCAAGGTTGACGTTGAGGTTGAGCCGCCGCTGCAGCGCACGGTCGTAGGTGAAAAACGCCGTCTCGCGTTCGATCGCCGCATCCTGGGCGACGTGTTCGGCCACCGTCGTCGTTGCCAGCCCCACGGCCGTGGTGACGACCGCGCCCGCGCCAAGCACGGTCCCCGCGACGACGAGATCGTTCGAGCTGAGCCCACCGACGCCTGCGCCATTGGTGGCGAGGACAACGATCGAGATACCGAGCACGCCCACGAGACCAACGAGACCGATGCCCGTCGTCGTCGTGGCCGCCACGCCCCACGCCTGCGCTTCGTCGTCGAGACGCGCCGACCTCGCCGCGGCCGCAGCACTCACCGACCCCGGCGCGATGGCCGGCAGCAGGTCTGTTGGGGCGGCAACGACGTCGCCATGGTGCAGCGTGAGCGTTGCTTTCGGACTCCAGGGCCGCCGCCCGGTGAGCGTCTCGGTCTGCACGTGTGCGGGCCGATAGCGCTCGTAAAAGGCGATGCGCTCGGCTTCAGGCGCCTCGGTCGAGGGCGCCGATGGAAGCGGCTGTGGTGTGGTTGTGCACGCCGACAGCAGCACTGCGGCAGCCGGCACCAGTCGAGTGAGAACGCAAGGCTTCATGGGGTGCTCAAGGGCCCAACGGCCCGTTCGAAGCGTGTTGATGATCGGTCACCTGGTGAACACGAAATCGCCGTGCGCGTCGGCGATCGCCGCAGGGGCGAGCGGCCCGATGTCCTCGTCGGTCAGCACGAGCTGGCGTCGAAGGGCGGCGTCGTAGGCGTGCATCGCGCTGCCGTCGTGAGCGTGGGCCTCGTGCAGCTCGTGCAGACCAACGCCAACCATCGCAAGACCAGCAACGGCGACGACACTGCTGCCGATGAGCGTCGTGGCCAACACCACGGGATCGATGGTGTCAGCACCCGAGGAGCCAACGACCACGGCCGGGGCGACCACCAACAAGCCAAGCCCGATGCTGCCAACAGCGGCACCGCCCCCGGTCCAGCGCTGGTGGGTGCTGTACAGCTCGTCGGCGCGGCGGGCGTGGGCGAGCAGGTCTGCGTCGTCGACGACAGCGATGAGGTCGCTCGCGTGGTCGATGCGCGCGCCGCTCTCGAGGATCAGCAGCGGGGCGATGTGCTGCAGGGTGTGCGCTGTGCGGACGGCGACGGGTCGTTGGGCAACGTAGTAGCCGCGCCGCGCCTCGAGGGGCGCTGACCTCGACGGTGCCTGCGGCAACTGCACGTGCTGCGGGACTGCCGCGCACGACATCGACAAGGCGGCCAGGGCGGCCAGCGCGGCCAGCGCGGAGTGCAAGGTGTTCATGGTGCAGGCTCGACGACGAGGGGTGCGGACGTGTCAGATGGTGCGAGGGGATCAAGCAACATCGCGATCGACAGCGCGGCGCGGCTGAACAGCTCGGTGCAGGTGTTGCTGGCACCGGCCTGCGTGCGAACGCCCATGGCGACACCGCCGCTGTGCAGGCCCACGGTCACCTCGAGCTGGTCGGCGACCTCGACGGCCGTGACGGTGATGACGTCGTCGTGTGTGTCGACAAATGGGTCACGACCAAGCCGCGCGACAACACCAGCGCGCAGCACCTGCTCGTCAGGGCACGACGCCGGCAGCGGCCCGACGGTCAGGTGTGCCTGGGCGGGCTTTGCGGGCGAAGCTTGTGCGGTGTCGTCGACGACAACCGGTTGAGGAGGGCTCACCGGTGCTGTTGCGGGTGCGCCTGGCACGCGACGTCGTGGCAGCAGGTCGTCGTCAGCGAGGGCCAGCCGTCGTCGCAAGCCGCTGTCGAAGGTGAGAAACGCCGTCTCTGTGTCGCGAGCCGCGCTCTGACTCGGCCCAACAGCGACCAGCGTGCCAACCGTGACGCCGACGATGGCGACCACAGCGCCAACGACTGCCACCGCGAGCGCCCCAACCACCGGTGGTGTGAGCGTTTGTTCTGCCTGCGGAGCGCCCAGCAGCATGCCGATGGCAACACCCCCGCCGGCGAGCTCCAGCGCCCCACCACTGGCCGCGGCGGTCCAACCGAAGGTGTGCCAGGCCTCGGCGGTGTCGGCGTCGGCAGCGGCACGCCTGGCGGCGCTGGCGGCGGGCGCTTCGCTGTCGAGCTGCGGCAGGAGATCGGCCGGCTGGAAAACGCGCTGGCCATCAGCCAGCAGCACCGATGCAGGCGCCGCACTCACCGCGACGGGTCGATGGGCCCGGTAGAAGGCGACGCGCTCGTCGACGGGTGCTGCCTGTGCAGGCGGCTCGACGAGCTGCACGTGGGCCGGCGCGCAGGCGACCGCCACGGTGGCCCACAAGGCCAGGAGAACGGAGAGACGATTCATTGGCGGTGATTGGGGCGGCCCGCCCTGATCCTTCGGCAGCGTTCGCGTCGACGCGTGCGCGCCGTCACGCCGAACTCATGGACCGCGCTCGGTCCGCACGCGCTGCCGCGCAATCGCTGCTCGGTAGATGCTGTGGGGATAGCGACGTTGAAAGTCGCTGTCGATGTTCGCAGCGTCGGCGTCGTTGCGTCGCCAGGCCAGCATGACGGCGAGGGCCTCGCGGTCTTCGCTGAGTGCGCAGTGGGCAAAGCGTTGGCGGTGGTCGTCGATAGCGGCGCTGGCGCCAACGAGATCGCCGCGGGCGAGGCGCTCGCGCGCGTCCTCGATGGTGGCGCGCTCTGCCGTGCATTCGGGTGGTGCTGACGCTGTCGACGGCGTGGTCGGTGCCACAGGTGCTTGTGGGGCACGCGCAGCGACAGCGGTGGTCGTCGTCGCCGGTGCGTTGATGACGGCTGCGTCGACGACGACGGGCGTCTCAACCTGTTCGATGTGCTCGGCGTGCTCGGCGTGTTCGACCTGTTCGACGTGTTCGACGTGTTCGAGCGCACCGGCATCGACGTCGGCCGTACCAACGCTGCGTGCGGCAAAGGCAGCGATGGCGAGAGCGATGGCGGCAAGCCCGGCGGCCACGAGCCCGAGCCAGGCCAACGACGTCGTGGCCGCACCCATGGTCGCCGACGTGACGCCGGCGCCAACGGTGGACTCGATCGCGGCCCAGGCGGCGTCTTTGCTGGCCGTGGTCACGACCTGTGCACGGGCGGCCTCACGCAGCAGCGCGAGGACGTCGTCGGGCAGCGCGACATCGTCAGAGGCGTTGCTCACGGGGCCTCCCGGGTGCGCAAGGCGGCAACGAAGGCGCGGCGGGCCTCGTGCAAGCGCGAGTACACCGTGCCCGCTGGCACGCCCAACAACGCCGACGCCTCGGCCGCGGAGTGGCCCTCGAGGTCGCACAGCACGATCGCCGCGCGGTGTTCGAAGGACAGGCCCTTGAGCCCGTGCAGCACCGCTTCGTGGGCCAGCAGGTGCCGGTCAGCGATGGGTTCGTTCGCGTGGGGCTCGACATCGGCGGTGGGAACATCGCGCTGCGCGGCGCGGCGGCGCCAATCCGAGGCCACCCGAAAGGCGATGCCGCACAGCCACGGCCGCACCGGGCGCTCCGGGTCGAAATCGGCGCGCCGGCGATACACGACGACGAAGACTTCCTGGATGACGTCGTCGACGTCGCGGCGCTGCACACCAAAGCGCAACAGCGTGCGGCCGACGTAGTCGACCTCACTGTCGTAGAGGCTGCGAAACGATTGCGCGCCATGACCAGTCACCGGAGTTCCTGGCGGTGATTGGGAACGGGGCGGCAGATCCTTCATCGCGAAGCAACGTGGCGGTGTTCGCACGCAAACGACGCGAAGACAGGCGTCGCCGCTGAACAGAGACCGCTCAGAGGCCCGACATCAGGCGGTAGTGCATCTCGTCTTTGGCGTCGGCCACGGGGCGCAGGATGACCTTGTTGACCTCGGTGGCCGTGAGCCACTTGTCGCCCGCCGGGAAGGCCACGAGGGCGCGCGTGTTGTAGCGGTAGGTCACGCCGATGTAGCCCTCGTCGTTCTTCTCGACCTTCTGCACAAACATCTCGAGCACCAGCTCCTTCGTGCGGGCGAAGTGCTCGTCGAGACGGACCTTCAAACCGTCGCGGTTGTAGTCGTCGCTCGGGTCGTCGTTGCCGTTGCGCTCGTAGTAGTCGGCGGCGCACATCTCGAGGATGTCGTTGGTCTTTCGCGCCTGCATCGCGGCCTGGTAGCGCGTGAGAAACGTGAGGATGCTGCGGTTCTCGTCGGAGTCTTCGATCTCCGTGCCCGCAATGAGCTGGGGCTTGCAGCCAACGCTGCCAAGGAGGGCGGTCAAAACGAGGGCGAGCAAGGGCAACGTGCGCATGGAGTCCACCTGAGGAAGCTCCGTTAGATCAAACAGTTGCCGTCGTCGATTCCCTCGTTCTTTTGCCACCTTGGCAAAGTGCGGCTGTCCGGCTCAGGGCCGCGCCGACACGAACGGCCCGTCGCCCGCCACACCGGCGTAAAACGCCGCAAGGCTGACGTCGCTGACGACCGTGGCCGACAAGTCGTTGTCGAACACGTAGACGTGGCGGCTGCTGGCCTCGAGGAAGGTGGCGAAGTCTTCATCGTCGTGGCCGTCGATGAACGTGTTGACGGCTTCTTCCCACGCCGCTGCCGAGATCGACACGCCGTTGGTGGTGAAAAAGCCGCGCAGCGTGCTGTCTTGCGTGGACATCGTCATGCCCACGCGCGTGCCCGGCAGTTGCACGAGCATGTTGTCGAACACGTCTTGCAGGTTCGCGCACCCGTCGCAGATCGCCGGCTGCCACGCCGCCAACTGCTGGTTCAAGAAGTTTTCGCCACCAGGAAACGGCGGCAGGGCCACGGCCGAATCCATGAGCAACGAGAGTTCCACCGACGACGACAACGCGGCCTTCACGCGCTCGGCGTTGAACAACACGCCGTAGCCGCCCGCCGACGTGCCCGCGAGCACGACCTCGGTGACGTCGGGGAAGGTGGCCAAAATGCGCGGCAGCATGACCGCGAAGTTGTTGGCGCCCACGTGGGCCACGCCGTGCTCGGAGACGGCCTGCGTGCCCGAGTGCACGTCGCCCGTGCAGTAGGGAACGAACGCGAAGTGGTCGGCAGCAAACGGGTTGTCGCCGGCGTTGCGGTTGAAAATGCCCGCGCCGTTTTGCGTGATCGCGGTGATCTTCGCTGGCGGCAGATCTTCGCTCACGAACGCGGCGAAGCCGTTGCTGCAGGTGAGGTCGTTCCAGCAGGCGCCACCGCCCTCGAGAAACAGCACCAGGCGCGACGACGATCCGCCGTTGGTGGCCACGCCGACGGGGCTGCCGTTGCCGCAGGTGGCTCCCTCGACGGTGGTGTAGGTCCAGGCCTCGGCCGACACGGGCAGGCTGATGTCTTCGCCTTCACCTTCGCCCTCGCCCTCTCCTTCGGCGACGTTGCCGTCGACGGCAGGCGAACACGCCGCAAACACACACGAGGCAAACACCGACGAAGCAAGCAACGACACACGCATGGGCGATCTCCTGACGACGTCGAGGTTCTAGCAGGTTGCTGAAAAAGTCGGCAGTCGGTTCTCGACGAGAAATGAGGTGTTCGTCGTCGAGAGCTGCGCCAAATATCGGGTGTTCCGGATCTACCTGTCATGCGTGGTGA
>JBIKRQ010000233.1:0-10268 GCA_044349155.1 Myxococcota bacterium | reverse complement strand
CGGCGGCGCAAGGCGAACGAGCCGGACTGAAGCAGGCCAGAGGCAGGCTCAAGCTGCTATTCGACACAAAACCGGGTGGCCTACTTTCAGACCGGCGACCTGGCTCAGTTTCAGACCGGCGCCTGCACAGGTCGACCGCTTGCGGTCGAATTCATGTTGATATTCATGGGGTTGGCGGCACGCCCACAGCAGAAGCAGGAACAGCAGCAGCAGGACCAACGACGAGGTCGATGTCGTTTCTGATCGCCTCAAACAGCCGGTGGCTCTCGCTCCAGTCGCCAAAGCGCGCGACGTGGGCGACGACGCCGAAGCTGCCGTCTTTGAGGTCTACAAAGGGGTAGAAGCCGCGCGAGCCTGCCGAGTGGTGCTCGCTGTCGCAGGGCACGCCGACGTCGCAGCGGAACCAGTTGCCGAGGCCGTAGCGCCAGCGCCCCTGCAGGTCTCCGCGACCGATGGCCGCATCGGCGGGGCTTTGCGCGACGTCTTTGTCGCCGATCTGATCGGCAAACATCGCCGTCATCTCGTCGGGCGTGAGCAGCTGACCTGCCATCAGTGCGCGCAGGAAGGCGGCGTAGTCCATCGGTGTGATGGTGAGCGTGAGCGGCTTGTCGCTGTTGTGCTGGGCCGTCTTCAACAGCCGCGTCTCTTCGCGAAAACGCTCGAGCAACGCCTTCGTCTCGTCGACAGGGGCCTCGCTCGCGAACAACGCGCCCAGCGCCACCATCATGTGGTGCGTGCCGTAGAAGTAGCGGCGCGGCAGGTGCAGCGGTGAGTGCACGAGGTCGAGCAAGCAGTCGTCGAAGCCCTTGCCCTCGGCGAGCTTCGCGCACAGCGGTGGGTTCTCGAAGCCCGACGTGAAGCTCAGCAGGTCGCGCAGCGTGATGTCGCCAACAGCACCCGTGGCCCACGCCGGTGCGCTCGGCCACGTCGACAACGGCTGCTCGAGCGTGATGTGACGCTTGCGGGCTTCGCGCAGCAGCAGCGTTGCCAACAGCCACTTCTGCGCGCTGTCGGCCTTGTAGACGACGTTGGCACCACCAGCGCCCTTGCTGAACACGACGACGTCGCCACTGCCACGACCCAACACCACCGTGGCATCGACCAACGGCGAAGCCGCGAGCACCGCTTCGATGCGGGCCAGGGCGGCGGTGCGCGCAGCACTGCTGTTGGCGGCTGCAGGATCGACGCGCACCACGGCTTGCGCGTGCGCACGACGGTGACAGCCCGTCAGCGACGTGCAGGCGAGGACGGCGACAACAACCAGCGACAGCAGACGATGCATCAGCAAGAGCAGACACCGCTGCGCGAAGAATGGGAAAGCGCGGTCAGATCGAGCCTCGAAGAGGGGTGGGCGGGGACACTTCCCCGCCAACAGTCAGGGCGCCAGGCCGCGACCCAGCATCTCCACCATCAGCTCGATCTCGGCGGCGTCGTCCCAGTCGCGCTCGGGGAACAGCACCTCGCGGCTGACGACGTACGACAGCACCGTGCCACTGATGAGCCGCATGATCGACGTGGGCGGTGCTGCGCGCACGAGGCCACGCGCCTGAAAGTCCGCGATCATGGCCAGCGCGTCGTTCACCACCAACGGCGCCAACCGTGTCGCGATCAAGTCACGCAGCTCGGGGTGAAACGACACCTCCTGTGCAATCACCCGCAACACATGGCGGTGCGCGTGCACGAAGCCGACGCGTTCGGTGACCAACGCGCGCAGCACGTCGTCGACGCTGTCCCAGCGCTTCTTCAGCAGCGCCTGCACCGGGGCGGTCACCTGCGGCACGATCAACTTCGCAAACAACGGCGCCACCACGCCGAGCAGCAGGTCCTTCTTGGTCTTGTAGTGCTTGAAGATCGTGCCCTCGGCGACACCAGCACGCTTCGCGATCTCCGCCGTGGGCGTGCCCGCAAACCCCTTCTCGGCAAACACTTCGAGGGCGGCCTCGAGAATGCGCTTCTGCTTCTCGGTGCTGATGGTGTCGCCCAGCGCAAACAGTTCGCTCACAACGCCGCCCTTCATGCTCATGCCTTCAAAGCACCCTCGACGAGCACGCCGTCGTCGATGTGCACCACCCGCCGCGCGTGTTTCTCCACACGCGCATCGTGGGTGGAAAACAGGAACGTCACACCGTCGACGCGGTTGAGCTCCAACATCAAGTCGATGATCTGCGCACTCGTTTGTCCATCGAGGTTCGCCGTCGGCTCGTCGGCCAACACCAACCGCGGCTGCGTGACCAACGCCCGCGCAATCGCCACCCGCTGCCGCTGCCCACCCGACAACTGGTCGGGCTGGTGGTGCACCACGTGCGACAACCCCACGCGCTCCGCCAACTTCACCGCGCGCGCCCGCGCCTCGGCCGCCGGCACCGGCACGGCCCCAATCAAACAGGGCAGCTCGATGTTCTCCAATACATTCAAGACTGGCACCAGGTTGAAGCTCTGAAAAATGAAGCCAATCTTTGTATTGCGCACGGCAGCCAGGTCGTCGAGGTCGCGGCCGGCGATTTCTTCACCATCGAGCTGGTAGCTGCCCGCCGTGGGCTGGTCCAGACAGCCAATGATGTGCAGCAATGTACTCTTGCCAGAGCCAGAAGGCCCGGTAATCACGGTCATTTCTCCGGGTTCGACCACGAAGTTCACGCCGCGGAGCGCTTTGACCAGCGTGTCGCCCAACTGGTAGTCGCGGGTGATGCCAACAAGGGTGATCAACGACATGAAAGCACCTCGGTCGAGAAACGACATCGCGGTTTGCGACGATCAAGAGCATGGAGAAGTGATTAAAGAAGGTGCGTTAAAACCATACACGCGCCTCCAGCAAACCGCGCGCCGAAAACGGCACCGCGTCGTATTCGCCCACCGCACTGCCATCCACGATCGCGGGCCACAGCACGCCGTTGCCGTCGACACCCGCGGCATCGAGCACGCGCGCCAGGCTCGGCACGGGCACGAACCCCCACACGCTCAACTGCAACCACTGTGTGGTCTGCCAGGCGAGTGACGCCGTCACGATTGACGACAGGTCTTCCACCGCGGTGATGCTGGTGGCCGTGAGCGTGAAGTCGTCGAACAGCTGCGGGCGGCTGTAGCCGAGGATCACGTGATGACGACGAAACGGTGTGACCGCCAGGCGCAGCGGCTGGCCCGTTGCGTCCTGCCCGACGGACAGCGCTGACGGATCGAAGCTCCCACGACGGGTGAGGTCGCCCACGCGCGTCTGCAGCGTGGCGAGGTCCTGCCACTCCGTCGGCATCAGACCATCGCTTTGGTACAGCCACTCCACCGACACCGTGGTGCCATCGCCGAACATCGAGCGCGTGCCCGCGAGGAAGCGCACGGTGCTGTCGGTGCTGTCGACGCGATCGCGCGCAATGGGGGCAACACCGGTGGCCACACACGTGGCGAGGGCGGCGACGTCGTCGTCGTTGGTGCCGCTGTTCGACAGGCATTCGCGGGTGACGCGCACTTTGTCGGAGCCCTGCTGCAGCAAGCCCTCGACGTGGACTTCGTGGATGTCGAACACGTGCGAGGCCGACATCGCGAGGCGTGCGGAGTTTTCGCGCGGGTCGGAGCCGTAGCGGTTGAGCAGCAGGCCCCACACGTTCACGTCGGTGTCGGCGATCAACGCATAGCCGCGCACTGCTGCAGCCCAGTGCAACTGCTCGTCGCGCGGATCGGGAAACACCGTCGGATTCTGCAGCGTCTCTCGCGGCACGACGTCGGGCCAGGCCATCAACGCCGTCGGCACGCCGGCCATTTCCTGCAATGTCGCGGGCGCAAAGAACGCCGAAAACGCCATGCCCGAAAACGGCGCTTCGAGCATGACCATCGGCACGCCGGTGCGCTGCAGCGACGCGTCGGTGGGGTCGCGCGCGGGGTTGATGACGTCGGTGGGATTGAAGCTGGTGCCGGTCCCCCACACGACGCGGCGCTTGCCCACCGTGATGTCGAGGTGCCCAAAGGGCGAAAAGCGCGCGTAGGCCTCGGCGAACACCACGCGCGGGTCGGCGGGCACATCGTGTTCGTCGACGGCGACGAGGATGCCGCTGTCGACGTCTTTGTCGGCGTAGCCACCCTGGGCGGTGATGAACACGCTGCCGTCGACGACGAGGGTGAGGCGCTCGTCGAGCAGACGCAGCTTCAACAGCGCGCTGCCTTCGGTGAGGCTTTGCAGCTGTGGCACATCGCGCGTCGACGACGGCGACGACACCGACGGGGCGGTGACCTGCAGGCGCTCGCTCGCATACCCAGTCAGTTCTACGTCGTGCACGAGCCAGGAAAACAACACTGGACCAACGGTGATCATGACGCGCTCCTGTCAGGACATGTCCTCGACGTCAGCGACCGAGATCTTCGACGACGAAACGGCTCGCAGGGATGGCATCGACCACCGCGAAGGCCTGCCATGTGAGCGTGCTTTGTCGTGCGGTTTGCACTTCGTTTTTCATCAGCAGGATCGAGGGACGCAGTAGGCCGTTGCCGAAGTCTTTGACGTCGGAGAACACCGCCGAGCGCAACAGCTTGCCGCTCTGCGCGAAGTACGACGCGCGCACCGGCTGGGCATCGGCACGCGTGAGGCACAGGCGAATCTGGTCGTAGGCCACACCGGGGTGCTTCGCCGACAACTGCGCGCAGATGAGGGCGGCGTCCTCGTCGTCGACGAGGACGGCGCTGTAGTCGGCGGTGTAGTTCACGCGCAGCAGGTCGCCGTTGTTGAAGTCGCCGCCCATGAAGCTGTCGCGCGAGGCCACGCGCACCGCGCGCTTGAGGTTCGGCACGTAGCTCCACAGGTTCTCGTCGACGCGCAGCATTTCCTGGCCGCGCGCACTCGCTGGTTCTTGAAACGTGGCGCGCAGTTGGTTCGTGCCCTGCTTCTGCGTTTTCATCACATAGCTGCGGGTACTGCCGTCTTCGCGCACGACCTTCATCGCCAACGTCGCGGTGAACGCCGCAGGGCTCATGATCTCGTCGTAGCGGGCCACCACATCGGCTGCGGTTTTGAGGGCCGGCGTCGCCTTCTTCGGTGCGGCCAACGCGGTGAAGGAAAACGACGTCGTCAGCAGTGCGAGCAGCAGCATCTTGCGAATCAACATCACGGACTCCAGTGGTTCATGTGCGAAGGGAGATTCACAGCGAACGCAGCGCTTCGACGGGGTCGAGGCGGCTGGCGCGTCGCGCGGGCAGAAACGAGGCGATCACCGCACCAGCGAACACGGCCAGACCCACACCCAGCACCAACGTCGGCGTGAGCACGGGATAGAGCACCGCGTCGACACTGCTGCCGGGTGGGGCGAAGTCGATGCCGTTGATGGCGAGGGCCAACACGATGGCACTGCCCAGGCCACCGCCGACCACACCGCCCAGGCCGCCCATCACGATGGCCTCGATGACACACAGCGTGAGCACCGCGCGGCGTTTCATACCGAGGGCCAGCAGTGTGCCGATCTCGCGCACGCGCTCAAAAATGCTCATGAGCATGGTGTTGGCCACACCCATCACCACGACGAGAAACAGCACCGCC
Source organism: Myxococcota bacterium (assembly GCA_044349155.1). Classification (GTDB taxonomy): domain Bacteria; phylum Myxococcota; class UBA727; order UBA727; family VGSZ01; genus VGSZ01. Next base: position 4,753 of record JBIKRQ010000233.1, on the reverse strand, counting down.
GATACCCCGCGCAGGATGATGGTGATGCGGTCGACGGCATCGCGCATGAACGGCGACACCTCTTTCCACGTGTGCACCTCAAACCTGTTGGGCGCTGCTGCGGTGAGTGCCGCACGGATCGACGTGGCGACGACGTCGGCGTCGAGGTCGGGGGCGGTGGCGATGGCCAGTTCGTGGGCGCGCTCGGGCATGGCCAACAAGGCGCGGGCATCGTTGATGCGCGTGAGGGCCGCGCGTTTGCTCTCGAGGAAGGCCCCGCCGCTGGTGATGCCCACGACGGTGAAGTCGAGGGCGTTTTGCGCGCCGGCGCGCGTGCCGGCCATGAGTGTGACGGTGTCGCCCACTTTGGTGCCAAGGCTTGCGGCGAGCTCTGTGCCGACGACGATTTCGCGGCCAACGCCGTCGCGCGTGAGTGGTCCGCCGGCGGCAAAGCCGAGGTAGCGCTCGGGGCACACGGCCGCGTCGGCGACGGGGTCGATGCCATCGACCTGCACCATCGACGACGACGCGCCGGTCGACACAATGCCCGCGAATTTGATGCGTGGGGCCACCGCCAGCACACCAGCAACGTTCGCAACGCGGTCGAGATCATGCTCGGCGAAGTCGGTGGCGATGGGGTTGGCGTCGATGGTGTCGACGTAGCCGAGGGCGTGCACTTGCACCGAGCCCATGCGCCCCGACACGGCGGTGCGCACGAGCCAGCCAGCGATCCCTTCGCCGATGCCCCACATCACGACGACCATGGCGGCGCCAAAGGCGATCGCCGACAACGTGAGCGCTGTTCGTCGACGGTGACGGGCCAAAGAACGAAAGGCGAGGCGCAACAACACGAGCATGGTGATCCTCAACGCGACGAGAGGGCCTGCACCGGATCAAGACGGCTGGCGCGCCACGACGGCAACAGCGACGCAACCACCGCGCCCAGCACGACGAGCACGAACACCGCGATCGAAAACGGCACGGTCAAATACGGCACGATCAACTGCTTCGCCGACGAGCCAGGCGTTCGCAGCATCACGCCGTTGACCGACAACGCGAACACCACGCCTGCCCCCAGCAGCGAGCCCACGAACACGCCGACGGCCGCGGTGACGGCTCCCTCGAGGAGAAACAGCCACATCACCATCTTGCGGCGCATGCCCAGGGCCAACAGCGTGCCGATTTCCTGCGTGCGCTCGAGCGTGTTCATCAACAACGTGTTGGCCACGCCCATCAGCACCACGACGAGAAACGCCGCGGTCACGAGCAACAACGCCGCGTCCTGCGTGCGCCGTGCGTCTTCGGCAAACGGCATCAACGTGCGCCAGCTGTGCACCTCGACGGTGGGCCCAAGGGCGGTGCGCACGCCGTCAGCGACGACATCGACGTCGACACCGGCATCGATGGCCACCGCCACTTCAGTCACCGCGGTCATGCGCAACAGCGACTGCGCATCGGCCACGGGCAGCAGCAGCAGCTTCTTTTCGGCCATCGTGGGGGCCGACAACGTCGCGGTGATGGTGACCTCGACACCGTTGAGCACGCCGTCGACGTCGTTGCTGAGGACCGCGACCTTGTCGCCCACCTTGATGCCAAGCGCCCGCGCGAGTTCGGCACTGATGGCGCCGTCGTGCGCGCCACGCGGCCACGCGCCCTGGTCGACGAGGCGGGCCCGTACCGGCGACACCGCAGCCTCGCGCGCGAGGTCGACACCCTGGATGATGGCCAGCCCACTGCGCTCGCCGGTTGTGTCGGCAACGATGCCGGCAAACGGGATGCGCGGCGACAGCGCCTTCACACCGGGGACCGTCTGCAAACGCGCCAGGAAGGCCGGCTCTGCAGGCAACGTGGGCGTCAGCGGCAACCCCTCGCGCGAGCGCAGAAAGCCCGTGGCGTGCACCTGCAGCGCGCCCAGACCCCCTTCGCTCACGCCCGAGATGAGCGTGCCCTGCAGGCCGTTCAGAAAACCGCGCACCCCGTGATCGCGGCAACGCCCACGGCCAACGCCAGGATGGTCAGCAGCGTACGCCGCCGATTTCGCACCAGATTTCGCAGCGCCAGGCGGAACAGCATGCGGGCCTCGCTCCCGCCTGGGCGGGTGAGTAAACACTCACCCGGTTTCGCCGCGAAAAGCAAGTGAACACTCACTCTGGAGTGCAAGCTCTTGTAAAGACGCGATTTTGGTCAGCAGATCAAGAGCAGGCGCGGTGCGGTGCTGTCGGGCGCGCGGTGGATGCAGGGCGGCACGCGAGCACCCGGCCACTGCACCGCGATCTTCCACAACGCCCCCACCCCAAACGACCACGGCTGCGCGCTGTCGACGGCGCGGTAGTGCAGGTCGTAGCTGTGCTCGGCGAGGAAGCTGTCGAATGCATCGGCTTCCTCCCTCAATCGCCCGCGATCGTCGCCGCGATCGTCGCCGCTGTTGCGCCACTCGGCGAGCAGGGCGGCGCGCACCTCGGGCTCGAGTACGCGCAACACCGCGTCGTCGTTGTCGAGGCCTTCGCTGGGCGCGCCGAAGTAGGTGCACAAGAACGTGTCGACCTCGACGGGAGCGCGGTCGACGTGAAACGACATGACGTCGGTGACCACTGCCGCGCCGCTGTCGTCTCGGGGGTAGCCAGCGATGCAGTTGAGCAACGGTTCTTTGCCCAACGCCTCAAGCCGCTGCAGGTCAGTACACATCACGTCGGCAGCGATGCGGCCAGCAGCAGACAGCGATAGCGCCGCCAGGTCTTCCGCGGTGACGACGACAACGCCTTCGCTCGGTGCCAGTAGACGTGCCACTTCACTGAAGTCACCCGGCAGTGCCCGCGGCCAGCACAGCGCGTTTTTGCCATCGACAAAGCGACGGGTGAGCAGGGCGTTGAAGCTGTCGACGAAGGCGCGTCGGCTGGTCATGTGGTGCCGGAGGCGTGCTGTTGAAACACGCGTGAAAGCTCAACGCAGGTCGAGATCGCGAGCACTGCTGACGACGTCGTGGATGAGCTGGCGCAGTGGTGCTGCCTTCTGCGGCTGCCACGTGAAGGTGCGCTCGTCCATGTAGAGGTCGCGGTTCACCTCGATCTGGATCGCGTGAATGCCGCGGCCCGGCCGACCGTGGTGGCGCGTGATGTAGCCGCCCATGTACGGGTCGTTGGGGCGAACGGTGTAGCCCGCGGCGGCGAAGCGATCTCCGACGAGCCGCGACAACGTCGACGCACACGACGTGCCCCGCACATCGCCTGGCACGATGTCGGCGCGCCGTTGCCCCGCGTCGGTGTGCATGACCCGCCCCGACGACGGCATCGAGTGCAGGTCGATCAAAATCGCAAACCCAAACAGCGCGCGCCGCTGTTCGAGCAGACGCTCGAGCTCGAGGTGGTAGGGCTCGTGGATGCGCTGTCGACGGCTGTGCAGCTCGGCCAACGTGAGCGGTCGCCGTAGCACCGCGGCCCCGTCGGTGGTCACGCGCCAACACAGACCGCGTGCGGAGGGGCGGGCCGGGCGGGGCATCTCGGGGCAGATGTCGCGGTCGACGTCGTCGGGGGCGCGGTTCACGTCGAGCACGTAGCGGCTGACCATCGCTTCCACGATGGGAATGCCAAGTGCCGTGATGCCTTCGGCGAGGCGGTCGACGTAGAGGTCGGCGTCTTTCAACAGCGAAGCACCGCCGATGGCCATCAAGGCGGCATCGTCGATGGGCACCTGGGTACCGGCGTGGGGCACGCTGACGACGACGGCATTGGGCACCGCCAACGTGCCCTGCGGATGACGTCCGGCAGGCAGCGGCGGGTGCAGGCGGTACGTCGACGTCGTCACTGTGACAGCTTACCGCTGCTTCGCGACAACCCCAAAGCGCCTTTCGCTTCGACGACCCAAAGCCGCTCAGCCGCCCGGTCAGGGCCGCCGCGACAACGCCGTGCGCGGGCCGGTGGCAGGTGCGGGCGACGTCGACGGCGCTGGACGCGGCCGGGCCGTGGGCATCGACGTCGCGGTCATGGGTCGCGGGGCAGGGGCCGCCACGGGCGCTGCGGCGGGGGCAGGCGCGCCGGCCTTCTCGGCTTCGATCGCTTCGACCATCCGCTTCAAGCCCTCCGACGTGAGCGACACGCCGCGCGTGGTGGTGATGCGCGAGACTTCGCGCACCGTGGTGGCGCCGACGTACTCGTTCATGAGGGCCTGCGCCCCCGGCGACACGGGTGGATTGCCGAGGCCGAGGGCTTCTTTGAGGCGGCCCATGGGTTCAGCGCCAGCGGTCTTTGACCACGTGCGCAAAAACGTGAGGCAGGCGCGATCGGCAGGACGCAGCTCGAGCTCTTCGGTGCGCTCGACGCGAAACAGCACCTCGCCACCGTCGAGGGCGCGCACGTACGCCTTGGCCACTGCCCCATTGATTTGCGTGCCGGTGCCAAGGCCACGTTCGGCCTTGAACTGGCCAATCCCGCGGGGCGACAGCGGCATGTCGAGCCCGGCAAACAACGCCGTCACCGCGTTCAACGTGCGCGGCGTGGGCGGCTCGCGGCCACCTGCAGCGGTGAGGATCTTCTTGCGGCCAGCGAGGTCGCCGTGGTCGCTCAGGGCTTTGAGCAGCTCGAGGGCGCGTTGGCTGTCGACGGACAGGTCTTTGCTCTCGATGGTCTTTGGTGGGGGCGTCGCCATCCAGCGACTCTAGCAGGTTGCTGAAAAATGGCGCTTTGGGCGCGACGATGACGTCGTCAAACTTGTGTTCGACGACGTCATTGCCGTTTCGGCGCTCGATTTCGTGCCTCTCGGCTCGTTCGCTGTTGTCTAT
>JBIKRQ010000629.1:0-2743 GCA_044349155.1 Myxococcota bacterium | reverse complement strand
TCAGCTGCTTCATCACGCGCCGATAGGTCACGACTGTCGTTGACGGCGCCTGCTTCGTCGTCGTGAGCCAGATGAAGTAGCGCTCCACCTGGTGCTCGATCACCAGCGGCGCGCGTGGTGTTTCACCCTGTGTTTCACCGTGTGTTTCATGTTGTGAAACATTCATGGAGTCACCGCCGTTCCCGACTTCGCCGTATGTGCGCTTTCGCCGTGAGGGCTAGCGGTTTCGACAATCCTCAGTGTTCTTGAGATGTTAACTCGCGAAAAACCTCCAGCCCCTGGGGGCTGGAGGTGGGCTGGAGGTGGGCTGGAGGTGCTGGCGGTTGCCGCTGGTGGTTGGCGTCCTGGCACAGAAAACACGTTCGGCCGCTCAACCACGCGGTACCAGAGGCGTTGGCTGTGGCTGCCGCGATGGCCAGTCTCGATGTATTCGGCTTCGGTCAGTCGCTGCAGATGCTTCGTCACGATCGTGTCGCTCAGCGATAGCGCGTCGACGATGTCGCGCAGCGTGAACCACACGTCCACGTCGTCGCCATCGGCCTCCTGCTTCTGCTTCACGAGCGCCACGATCGCCCTGAACAGCTCGCCCGTCTTCGGCGGCAGGTCGTCGAGCGCGCGATTCAACACCGCCACCGACAACTCGTTGACCAGCTCGATGTCTTCGCGGGTGACCTCGATGTACGGCGTGCCGTCGCTGAGATGTTTCACCTCGCGCTGGTACTGATGCAACAACGCAACAGTCCGCATCAGCGTCAGGTACTTCATGTGATCTCGACGAGCGCGCGTCTTCTCGTCGAAGAACGTGAGATCGCGCGCGTGTGGATTCACCACCTCCATGCCCTTCAACAGCCGCTGCGCGTTCTGGTGCAACGTCATCAATCGCGCCCGCTCGATCAGCCTGTGCTTGCCTTCCAGCGTCTCCAACTCGCGCTGCAACTCGTGGATGCGCCGCGTCTGCTCGCGGCTCTCGTCAACGCCGAGCACGATGCAGCGGTTCAACAGCTCTTCATCCATCTTGATCTTCGTCGTTGACGACAGCAGCGACACCGGCCCCTTCACCTCGATCTTCTTCGCTGCGTTCTGTTGCGTCACCGGGTCCTTCACCGTCGTCAGCAACTGCAACTTGCCGTCGCTCTGCAAGAGCTTCAGCGAGTACGCAGCACTCGTGCCTCCCTCTTCCTCGGCGAGCGCCAGCACTTTGTGCTCGAGATCGATGTCCGCATAGAACAGCGCCTGCCCCGTCATCGCCGACAAGATCTCCTTCTCCTCGTCGGGCACGAAGATGAGCACCGCGTCCATCAACGAGCTTTTGCCGGCACCCGTCGTTGACTGCACCATCACCGCCAGCGGCTTGCTGAGCTTTCGCGACGTCGCGCCCAGGTACGCCACGACCTTGTTGATTTCCTCGCCGACGACGCCGCAGCGCTCGAAGTCGTGCACGATGCGGTGCACCAACTCGGGATCGGTGAGCAGCGCCATAGCCTCGTCACGTTCGGCGGCGCTCATCTCCACCACGGGCTTCTTGTTGGCGTTCTCACGACGACGACGGCGCAGGTCGTCGACGATGTGGAACGCCTTCATCAGGTCGTCTTTCAGGTCTTTCGACTCCGCTTCGAGTTCGACGGCGGCGGCCACGGCGGTGGCGTAGCGCGCCTTCGATACGAACAGGTCGAGCGTGTCGGAGAACGACAATCCACGACGACGAATCACCACCTGCACCTTCAGCGCTTCGCTCTGCGTCAGGCGTGCGATGCCGCGAACGGCGTAGGTGCGATCGCCGAACACGAGCGTGGCCTCGTCGTCTTTCTCGTCGACAAGCCCTTGTGATGGCTTCGGCGGCGGCAGCATCGCCACGGGTGGCGGCAGGTCGTTGGTGTCGAGCAACGTCCGCAGGTTGAGCGCAGCACTGCACGCATTGACGTCGAGGCCAGCCGGCAACGCGAGCCGTTCAACGCGCGCATTCGTGAAGCGCTGTTGCAACGTGATGAACCCGCGATCGCCAGCTTCGTCGGGATCGAAGGCGCACAGCAGGTGCTTGATGTCGTGCTTCTCGACGAACGACACGAGTTCATCGATCAGGCCCGATGCGCCATAGGTGCACGTCACGTGCTCGATGCCCTGTTCAAGAAACGACAGCGCGTCGATCACGGCTTCGCAGATGATGAGCGTTCCTTCGTGCACAGCAACGTCGACACCGCGACGGTTGAACACGCCGCGATGTGGCCCCGGCAGATAGAGGTGCGTCGCCTGCCCGCTCGCGGCGAACTCAACGCGGCGGCCGTAGAAGCCAACAACATCGGCGTTGTCGTCGACGAGCGGCACCACAACGCAGCCGCGAAAGTGGTCGTGACCGCTGGCGCGCAAGATGCCGAGGTCTTGCAAACGTCGACGAATGTCGGCGCGGCCCTCTTTCGGCAGGTCGTTGCCGATGAGCGTGGCCGCGTAGCCGACACCGTGGGCGCGCGCCGTTGTCGACGAGATCGTGCGACCTTCGAGGTACGCGCGGCCTTCGTCGAAGATGTCGAAGCACGCCGCGTAGTAGCTCGCGATCGCGTTCATGAACTCGGCATCGGTGGACGAAGGCGCGAGCTTCGCCAGGTGCTTCGCCGCGTTCGTCGTCGACGATTGCGGCAGGTACCGCGCCTTCAGCTTCTTCGCCGCGTCGAGGAAGTCGACGTCGTCGATGGCCATCACCCAGTCGATGGCGCTGCCGCCAGCGTCGCATGGGCCCAAACAGTTCCAC
>JBIKRQ010000628.1:0-2747 GCA_044349155.1 Myxococcota bacterium | reverse complement strand
GCGGCACTTGTCGACGAGATCGAAGCCCTTCGCCACGCAGAACCGGCCGCAGGCCTTGCCACGCTACAGGCCATCACGGCGCGCTTGCGTGAGCTTGACGACGACCATCAGGACATCCTCTGGAACATGTGGGGTGCGATGCATACTCACCTCGAAGGCGTACAGCTGCTCTTGCGCCCCGACGCGTTGAGCGAGGCCGTGAGCGTCAAACGCAGCGACATCGTCGTGCGCATCGGCACCGACGACGCCTTCGACGCCGCACTGCACGAGGCGGTACGGCACGCGACGCTTCCCTACTACGACACGCACGCCGGCTGGTTCTTCGCGGCGGCCACGTTGTCGACGACACCCGAGCGTCGCGCGCGCGTTGTTGCCGCCTACGCCGCGGCGTTGCAGCAGTTGGTCGAGGCGCGGATGGCAGGGGGCGAGCTCGTCAACAGTGTCGCGCTCAACGCGATGGGGCGAGCACTGGTGGGTCTGCAGCCCGTCGAAGCGGTGCCGGCCCTCGAGGTGGCCTTGCGCTTCTGCGTCGGTCGTAAGTGCCACTACGAGGCAAGGGGTGCTTCGGGGAGCGTCGCGCTGGCGCTCGCGTCTGCGAATGCTGGCGTCGACGTGATGCGCGCATTTCTGCACGAGTGGCAGAACAGCTACCGGGGACAGCGCTTCTTCATGGAGGTGCAGTACGCGCTGTGGGTGCTCGACGGCGACGCGGCTGCTGCGCGCGCGTTTCTGGCGGACACCAGCAACACCAAGGGGCTCGCGTTGGCGGCTGCTGCAGTGGCCGATCTCGACGACAAAGCCGCGATCGAGGTGCTGGGGGTGCGTGCGTCGACGCTGACGAACCCGGTCACGCGCGAGGCCTTCGACGAGGCCCTGCACCGCTTGCGCACGCAGACGTCGGCGCCAGAGCAGCAGGCGCGGATGGTCCATCTGTTCGGGGTGCTGTCGAACACCGAGCAGGCCCTCGGCGCCGACACCGACGATGTGTTCGTGCAGCGCGCCCGGGTCCGCGCGGCCAACCGCGAGCTTGGTCAGGTCACCGAAACCGACGACAGCGCTCAGGAGGATTGAGCTGACCGTGTAGGTGCATGTGGGCAGCCCCACGCACCGGATCCTGCGCTCATTGCGACGCGATACGGTAAAATTCCGCTGCATTTTCAGCGGCTTGGGGGCGCACTATGGAACTGGCTGCGCACGATTCCGACGGCTAGACGGATGTTCAGGTGAGGCCCGGTGATCGGCGCCCGCGTGGAGGTCCGTGATGTCGTCGCTTGCCATGGTCGCTTCACCCGAGTCGCTGCTGCTGGCCCTGCAGGAGCACGCCGAGCGCCGCCTGCCCATCGCTTTGGGCAAGCAGGCCAACGACGACGCGGCCGACGCCGCCGACGATGCCCTCGCCCACCACTGGCTGGTGCCGGGCGGGGTGGTGGAGCTGTCGGCTCTGCCGGGGGCGGGGGCCTGGAGCGTGGCGTTCACGTTGGCCGCCGCCGCTCGCCGCCGCAGTCGCCTTCTGCGAGGCCCGCGGTGGTTGGGGGCGCTCGACCCCTCGGGCACCCTCTCGGCGGCCGCCCTGGCCCACCTGCTGCGCGACGATGAGGCATTGCAGGAGACCCTGGTGGTGCGCCCGCGCGACGAAGACGGCCTGCTGCGCACCGCCACCCGCATGGCCCGCAGCCGCGCCTGTGCAGCCGTGGTGATCGATGCCGCGGGCCTGCGCGACGTGGGCGGCCTGGTGCTGGGCCTGCGGCGCCTGACGCTGGCCGCCGAAGACACCGGCTGTGCGGTGCTGCTGGTGACCTCGGCGAAGGCCCATCGACCGCAGCCGTTGCCGGTGGCGGCCCGGGCCCTCGTCGACGTGGAGCCCCGTGTGGGCACCGTGCTGCGCGCCCTGCGCCATCGTCACGGACTGCCGCCGCGGCTGGTGGTGCCCGCGCAACGGTTGCAGCGCTCGGTCACCGACGATCTGCGCGCCGAGATGGGCGTCGAGGTGGGCGCATGAAGCACCAGATCGCCGTGTGCGCCCTGCCCCGGATCGCGGCGTCGTTGGCGGGGGTGATCAACAGCGAGCACAGCGTGGTCGTCGTCGTGGGCGATGCGGCCAACGACGGCGTGGTGCGGCCGATGTGGCGCCTGATCGATGCCTCAGACCATGCCCGCGCCCGCGGCGTTGTCCCCGGCCAACGCGTGCTCGACGCGCAGCGCTTCGCGCCCGATCTGCAGGTGCGCGTCGTCGACGAACAGCAGTTGCGACACGAGCTGCAAGCGGTGGCCGAAGTCCTCCTGTCGCTGTCGCCGGTGGTGGAGCCGCTGTGGGCGCGCCCGACGGTGGCGTGGCCGTGTCATGCCATCGCCGTCGACGTCACGGGCCTGCCGCGGCCGCCGATGCGCCTGCTGTCCGACATCGCGCGGGCCATCGCCACGGCGGGGCACCGGTCGATGGTGGCGTTGTCGTCGTCGAAGGCGCTGTCGTTGGCGGTGGCCAAAGACCTCGCGTATCGGCCCGGGCCGCGATCGTTGGTGCAGGTGCCCTCGGCCGCGGTGGCGCGGGGGCGGTTGGCGCTGCGGTCCCTCGACCTCGACGTCGACCTCGCCGACAGCCTCGAACAAACCGGCGTACGCACGGTGGCCGACCTGTGCCCGCTGCTCGCGCAGGGGTTGGTGGGTCGTTTGGGTGCGGCCGCAAAATCGGTGCTGCCGCTGCTGGCCGACGACGACGCCATCGACCACTCCGCCGACAACGACGGGGT